>JBBRDT010000021.1:0-42379 GCA_038203635.1 Solirubrobacterales bacterium | reverse complement strand
GCGGGACCAGCGCCTGGTCGGCAATCGGCTGGTCGAGGGCTGACAGCACGGCCACGGCGCGCCTCGCGGCGTCCTTCCCGCTCAGGATCAGCTCCTGGTGCTCGGCGCCCAGCAGGAGGGCAGTCCGGCGAGCGCCCTCCGTTTCGTTGACCGCGCCTTCCTCATAGCCCACCGTGAACGTCTTGATCGGCACGCTCGAGGAGCGGGCAGCGAGCGCCGCCACGAGCGCGGAGTCCACGCCACCGCTCAGGAAGACGCCGAGTGGGACATCCGAGAGCAGCCGGCTGCGCACGGAGCTCTCGAGCAGATGCTCCATCTCGTCGACAAGGTCGCGCCGGCCGATCGGTCCATTGGCCGAGTGCACCGGAGTACGCCAGTAAGGCTCGACCGCCACCTTCCGCGACTCACGTTCCCACACGAGCAGGTGTGCCGGCGGGAGCTGGCGCACGCCCTGGACCATCGCGCGAGCGCCGCGAACGTAGCCGAACACGAAGAACTCGTCGACCGCGACGGGGTCGAGCTCGTCAAGTCCCGGCTCGCCCGCCAGGAGCGCCGTCAGCTCCGAGGCAAACGCGAGCTCGCCGGCGCGCTCGGCATAGAAGAGCGGCTTCTCACCGAACCGGTCGCGCCCGACCAGCAGCCGCCCTCGCGAGCTGTCCCACACCGCGAACGCGAACATTCCCTCGAGCGCGTGGACGAGCGCATCGCCGTAGTCCTCATAGAGATGCACGAGGACCTCGGTGTCGCAACCGGTTGCCAGCCGGTGTCCGCGCGCCTGCAGGTGACGACGCAGGGCCGGATGGTTGTAGATCTCGCCGTTGAGCACCGCCCACACCGTGCCGTCCTCGTTGGAGAGCGGCTGGTGTCCGCCCTCGACGTCGATGATGCTCAGCCTGCGGGCGCCGAGTGCGACGCCGGACTCGGGATCGACGTACAGGCCTTTGTCGTCGGGGCCGCGATGGACCATCGCGGCGGCCATCGCCGTGGCAGCGCGCCCGTCGGGGTCCTTCGTCCTACCGCAGATCCCGCACATGCCTAGTGCTCACCGCGCCGGCCCGCGGCGCTGGTGGCGTGCGCGTACTCGGCCTCGAGCCGGTCGAGGTGCGGCGGCCACAGGAACTCGCCGCGTACTCGCAGCAACCTCCGGCTTACCTCGGCGAGCTGGTGCGGCTCATCCGCAACCCTTTGAAGAACGGACAGCAGGCCCTCGACGTCGCCCGCCCGGAACGTCCAGGCCTCGGGGGTCTCGGGGAGGCCGCCGCGATCGCTCACCACACACGGAAGCCCGTGGACCACGGCCTCTGCGGCGATGAGCGGGGCGTTCTCCTCGCACTCGCTCGGGATGACCAGCACGTCGAGCCGGTCGAAGAACTCGTCCTTCTGTGCTCCGATGACATATCCGTGGTGCGTGATCCGCTCGTCGGCGGCACATGCTGCGCGAACGCTGTCGCTGAGCACTCCGCCGCCGGCGAGGTGCAGCTCCCAGCCGCGCGGCGCGGAGCGGAACGCCTCGAGCAGCGTGAGGATGCCCTTGTGGCGCACCAGCGTTCCCATGAAGCCCACCTTCAGCGCGTCCGGCTGCGGCTCCCGCACGCGGCCCGGCACGTCGTTGGCCGGCTGGCGCACCGTGACGGCAGCGCGTGGCGGGACGACTCCCCACCGGATGTGTGTCTCGCGCGCGAAGTCGGATGGCGCGAGCAGACGATCGATTCCCCGCGCGGCGATCCGGCTGCGGATGTTTCGCTGCAATATGCACGGTGCGCAGCGGCGGTCGCACGGCAACCCGTCCACGCTCATGGCGGTGCGCACGCAGAGTAGGTTCAGGTCATGCGCCGTGTGGACGTGTGCCGCGCCGACCGCGGCCACGGCCGTGAACACGGCAGCCGACATCCCCTGCGGCTCCTGTGTGTGGACGACGTCCGGTCGGAAACGCGAAAGCTCGCGCTTGATCGCGCGGTGAACCGTCGGCCGCCACTGGTCCCGCAGGTGCCAGACAGCCTTGCGCAGGTCGGACTCGTCGGGGTGGAGGGGACGCAGGTGCGGAACGGCTACGACCTCGGCGCCCGTGATCCGCAGGTCGGACGCACCGCTTACCATCAGGACATCGTGCCTCTCCGCGAGTCGTGCCGCGAGCTCGGACGCATAGATCTGGGCGCCCCCGATCGGGAGCGCCCAGTTCGAGACTATGGCTACTCGCAGGGAATTCATCGAGCCGTCCTACAGGAAGTGCGCTACCCTCAAATAGTCGGCGGCTGGCCTCTTTTGGCACGGTAGAGCCGCCCCTTCTCGGGCTGTAAATGGACTCACAACTCGCTCCTGAGCCTACCGACATCCGCCGGTACATCGAGCCGATCGTCTCGCGCTGGTGGATGATCCTCGCTGTCGCAGCGATCGCGACCGCGGCAACCTACTTCTACTACGACTCGAAGCCGAAGGAGTACACGGCTTCGAGCGCCGTCTACGTGCGGACGTCACCGCTCGACCGCCAGGTGTTCGGCGACAACACCGCAGACCCGGACCGCAATACCTCCGACCAGGCGAAGCTGCTGCGCTCGCGCACGGTGGCCGAGCGGGTCGCCAAGCGTCTCGACTTTCGCGGCGATCCGGTCGCGCTGCTGTCCGCCATCAAGGTGAACACCTCGACTGGGTCCGACTTCGTCTCGATCAAGGGCACGCAACCGAGCCCGAAAGCGGCGGCGCGGCTGGTCAATGTCTTCGCCAGCGAATTCATTGCTGCTCGCAGGGAAGCCTCGCGCCGCGAGATCAGGGCCTCGCGGCAGATTTCCGAGGCCGAGCTTTCCCAGACGGCCAAGACTCCGGCCAACGCGGAAACGCGCAAGACGCTCGCCGCCCGGATCAGGCGCCTGCGCGTGCTCGAGGCGCTTCCGACCGGGAGCGCGGAGCAGGTCGATCGAGCATTGGCGCCCGGGAAGCCGTCGGCTCCCAAGCCGAGGCGAAACGCCCTCTTTGCGCTGTTCGTGAGTCTTGTGTTTGCGATCGGCGCGGCCTTCGGGCTCGGCCGCATAGACAGGCGCCTGCGCCGCGTCGACGAGATCGAATCGCTCTACGACCTGCCCCTGCTGGCCACCGTCGCACACACGAAGAGCATCGCCCCCGATACCGACGGCAGGGCCGTCCTGCCGTCGGACCTGCGTGAGGCCTTCCGTACGCTGCGCACGAACGTCGAACTGCTGAGCCTGGATCGCGCGCTCGGACTCGACCGTGGGGCGCGGACGATCCTCGTCACCAGCGCGGAGCCCAGAGAGGGCAAGTCGTCGGTGGTGCGCAACCTCGCACTCGCCTACCGTGAGGCCGGCGCGCATGTTGCGGTGATCGAAGCCGACCTTCGCCAGCCGACCCTGAAGCAGATCTTCCAGATCGACCCCACGTCCGGACTGACCAACGTTCTGACCGGTGAGCGTGACCTTGCCACCGCGCTCGAACCGGTGACCGCCGGAGCGACCTCGCCGGCAACGGCGCCTCTGAGGACCTCCGTGTACGGCGGTTCCGGTACCCCCGCGGTCAACGGGTCCGCCAAGACGGGGGAACTGGTGGTGCTGACGAGCGGGGGACCGGCAGCGAACCCGCCCGCCGTCCTTGCTTCGAACCGTGTGCGCGAGCTGCTTGCCGAGATTGCGGCGGACCACGATGTGGTGCTGATCGACTCGCCGCCCATCCTCGCGGTGAGTGACGCCATCCCGCTGTTGACGGCCGTTGACGCGACGATCGTCGTCGCGCGCCTCGATCAGTCGACCCGCGATGCGGCACGCCGCCTGATGGAATTGATCCGGCGCGTGCCCGGTTCCGAGGTGCTCGGTGTCGTGGCGAACGACGCCCGCGAGGACCGCGCGCGCTACCGCCCGTACAGCTAGCCCGGGCGTCGCCTGGACACATGGAGCCTTCGAGCACCGCGAGCGCCGTGGCCGCGAGAAGCGGCCTTCGCCCGAGGCCGATCCTGCTGGATCGTCACGGCCTGATCGCGACCGTTCTGGTGATCGCCGCCACCGTGGTGATCAGCATCGCTGCCGCGGGAGAAGTCCTGCTCGCGCTGCTGATCTTCGGCGGCGTTGTCCTGTGTGGGGTGCTGCTGGTGTCGGACCGGTACCAGATCACGCTCGCCCTGCTCGCGCTGTACCTCGGCCTGGTGGACGGTTACGTGAAGCTGAAGCTCAACACGTCCTGGGCGACGCTGGGACGGGATGCCTTGCTCTATGCGATCGTCGCCGGCGCGTTTGCGCGCGCTGCGGTGCGGCGCGAGCGGATCGAGGTGCCGCCATTGACCGGCTGGGTGCTCGCGTTCTGCGCCGTCGTCCTGGTCCAGGTCTTCAATCCGGCCAACGGATCCTGGTCGCACTCGATCGCGGCTGTGCGTCCACACCTGGAGTTCGTGCCGCTCTTCTTCCTCGGCTACTGGACGATGCGCAGCAAGGCGCGGCTGCGCGGCTTTCTCATGCTGCTGTTGCTGATTGCGGCCGTGAACGGCGTCGTCAGCTTCCTGCAGTTCAACATGTCGCCCGAACAGTTCGCGAGCTGGGGGCCGGGTTACAACGAGCGGATCTACGGGACGAACAACATCTCGGGCCGCTCGTTCCTCGACGGCAGCGGCGAGCTGCAGGTCCGTCCGTTCGGGCTCGGCGGGGACGCTGGCTTCGGTGGGATCGTGGGAATGCTCGCTGTGCCTGCCGGGCTCGCGCTCGTGCTGGCACGAGGCCGGGGAAGGCCGCTGCTGATCGGCTTGACACTGGTTCTCGCCGCGGGTGCCGCCGCGGGTGTGATCACTTCGCAGGCCCGCGTGGCGGTGGTCTCGAGCGTCCTTGCGGCGCTCGCATTCGGGATTCTGGCGAGCGTCTCACGCCGCGTCGTCGGCACGCTCATCGCGCTCGCCGTCGCGGCCGGTGTTGCCTTTGCCACCGTCTCGCTCGTGACGGGCGGCTCGGACACGCAATTCCGCGCCTTCAAGACGATCACGCCAAATCGCGTCGTCGAGACGACGTACAACTATCGCCGGGACACCTTGGCGCAGGTCCCGGAATACGCCGTCGACTATCCGCTCGGCGCCGGAATCGGGGGCACCGGCCCCGCCGGTGGGTACGGCGGGCCGACCCGCGGGGACAGCCTCAACGCCGAGAGCGAGCCGACGTACCTCCTGATCGAGCTGGGCATCCCCGGCCTCCTCGTGCTGCTCGGATTCAACCTCCAGCTGTTTACACTCGCCCTGCGACGGACGCAGCGGCTCGCGGACATCGAGCTGCGGCTCCTGCTCGCCGCGGTGATCGCACCGCTCTTCGCGGTGTTCGGCAGCTGGATCGTCGGGATCGCAACCGCGAGCACCCCCACGGCACCGTACTTCTGGTTCGTCGCCGGCATCGCCGCGTACTGGCTGGCCGAAAACACGAGACAAGCTCCGGCGCCCGCTGCGCCGGTCCGCTTCCCTCTTCGTTCGCGCCGCGCGCGCAGGCGCGCCGTCGACGCGCATGGACCCGCCCCCGTGCCTGCTCCACGAGCCGAGAGCGTCGACCAGCCTCCACCGAGGGCTGCAGAACCTTACGCGCGCGCGGAAACGCCGGCGACCGCCTCGGAAATCTGGGCTGTGGGCATTCGTATCTCACTCCTGTATCGCGACACCGGGACACCCGTGGACGGGATTCGTGACTACGCGCGCGAGCTGTCCAATGTCATGGCCTCACGGGGAGCCGATGTCTCGCTCGACCTGATCCGAGGCCACGAGATTCCGCCGGAGGCCGCGCGCGCGGACGTGATCGTGTTGCAGTACAACCCGTTCGCGTACGGGCGCTGGGGGTTCGCGCCTTGGCTGCCCTCCGCGCTCGGCAGACTGGGGCGTCAGCGCCCGCGACCGATCATCGCGGTCATGGTGCACGAGCCCTTCATGCCGTTGTCGGGAGGGCGCAAGACCCTGATGGGATGGTGGCAACGGCTTCAGCTCGCCGCTCTACGGCGCACCGCAGACGTGACGTTCGTGTCAATTGAGCAGTGGGTCGGCGCGGTTCGGCGCTGGGGTCCCGCGGGCCCGATCCACCAAATTCCGGCTGGATCGCCGCTTCCCGACATGCGCTCACAGCGCGTCGCCGCCCGTGCCGAGCTCGGTGTCGGCGAGGAGACGATCGTCATGGCGGCATTCGGGACCGGGCATCCGTCACGCCTGATGGATCGTGTCAGCGCCTCGGCCAGGAGGCTGCACGAGTCGGGACACGAGCTGGTGCTGCTCAACCTCGGCGCGGGCGCTCCGGCGCTCGTCGGAGTTCCCGACTCGGTACGCGTCGAGGCGCCCGGTCTGCTCGAGCCCGCCGCGCTCGCGCGCCGGCTGTCGGCTGCGGATCTGTTCGTCGCGCCCTTCATCGACGGCGTGTCGTCGCGGCGCACCACGTTTGTCGCGGCACTCCAACACGGCTTGCCCGTCGTCTCGACGGACGGCCCGCTGACCGATGACCTCCTTCGCAGCGCGCGCTGGGGGTGCCGGCTCGTCCCGGTTGGCGACACCGACCGGTTCACCGCAGCGGTCGCCGAGCTTGCCGCACGGCCGGACGAGCGTGAGCGCCTCGGCCACGGGGCGCGAGTCCTCTACGAAAGCGAATTCGCGTGGCCGGTGATCGCCGACCGCGTCCTCGTCCAGCTTCGGGATGCCTTCCTGCAGCAGCTGCGCAAGCCTCCGGTCGAGAGCCTCTGAGTGATGCGCATCGTCGTCGTGATGCCCTGGGGCGAGCGGCTCGGCGGTGCCGAGTCGATGCTGTGGTCACTGCTGCGTCACATCGACCGCTCACGCACGCAGCCGCATGTCATGACGCTCGCGCGAGGTCCGTTCGAGCGTGAGATCGCGGCCCTCGGGATCTCGACCAGCGTCGTTCCGGCCGGCCGCCTGCGCCAACCTCGCAGCGCGGCGGGGACGGTGCGGGCGGCGGCGCGCGTGATGAGACAGGAGCGCCCCGACCTGATCGTCAACTGGTCGCCCAAGACGCAGCTCTACGGCGGATCCGCCGCTCGGGTTGCAGGCATGAGCGACCGCGTCGTGTGGTGGCAGCACGGGATCCCGGATGGACACTGGCTGGATCGACTCGCGACGACGCTGCCGGCGCGCGCGGTCGGCTGCTCGTCTCGCGTCGCGGCCGAAGCCCAGCAGCGGCTGTGGCCGCACCGGCCGACGTTCGTCGTGCACCCGGGAATCGAACCACCGGACGTTGCCTCCGGCTCGGAGGTCGAAGAGCTGCGCGTTCGTCTTGGCATCCCAGCAGGGCGCGTCGTGGTCGGCATCGTCGGCCGGCTGCAGCCCTGGAAGGGTCAGGACCGGCTGCTGCGTGCGCTTGCGCTGCTACGAAGCCGTGGCCACGACGTGTACGGTCTGGTCGTCGGCGGAGACGCGTACGGCCTGTCGCCCGAGTATGCCCGCGGCCTCGAGCAGCTCGTCACGGATCTCGGTCTCACGGACTCGGTAACGATGACCGGGCAGGTCGAGCACGTTTCGCCGTGTGTGCAGCTGATGGACGTGCTCGTGAGCGCCTCGGACGCAGAGCCATTCGGCATCGTCCTGCTCGAGGCGATGGCGCTCGGGGTCCCGGTCGTGGCGATCGCGAGCGGGGGACCGCTCGAGATCATCGATCCAGGTCGGTCAGGCCTCCTGGCGGAAAGCATCGATCCGGAAGCGCTCGCGCACACACTTGCCGGGCCCGTGGGCGACCCCGGGCTGCGGGAGCGGCTCGCCGAGGGGGGCCGCCGCAGGGCCTCGCACTTTTCGGCGACTCGCATGGCAGGCGAGCTGCAGGATCGCCTCGAAGAGCTCGCCGGCCAAGCCTCATGAGCGTGCCCGTCACGATCGCGGCACACGACGTCGGCGGGATCGGCGGCATGGAACGGCAGCTCGGCCAACTGGTGACCCGGCTGGCCGACCTCGGCCACGACGTGCTCGTCGTTGCGCGCCGACACGAGCTGCCATCGCATCCGCGCGTGCGATGCATCCGTGTCCCAGGACCGGCGCGGCCGTTTGCGCTCGCCTACCCGTGGTTCTTCGCGCTCGGGTCCGTCCTGATCTGGCGCCGCCGCCGCGGAGTGCTGCACGTGACCGGCGCGATCGTGGCCAACCGCGCCGATGTCGCAACCGTGCACCTGTGCCACCGCGCGCTCGGCAGCGGCGGCGCGCAGACGCGGCGTAGCAGCCGCCAATCTGCCGCGTACCGGACCAACGCCGCCGTCGCACGCTGGATCAGCGGTGCGGCCGAGCGATGGTGCTACCGGCCGTCGCGCCTTGGCGCAATCGTCGGAGTCTCGCGCGGGGTCGGCGATGAGGTGCGGCACTGGTTTCCCTCCCTCGCCGATCGCACGGTCGTGATTCCGAACGCCGTCGACCGGCAGGCATTTCATCCCGCTACCGCGGATCGGCGGGCAAGGATCCGAAGCGATCTCGGCCTCGGACCGGATCGCCTCGCGGCCCTGTTTGTCGGCAGCGAATGGGAGGGCAAGGGCCTGCGCTTCGCGGTCGACGCGATCGCGCGCAGACCCGAGTGGGACCTGCTGGTCGTCGGAAATGGTGACCGGAGGCGATACCAGGAGCTCGCCCGAGCGCGTGACGCCGGCGACCGCGTTCGATTCCTGGCCCCGGCGAACGACCTGCTTCCGCTCTACCAGGCGGCGGACGCGTTCCTGCTCCCGAGCGCGTACGAGACCTTCTCGCTCGTCACACACGAAGCTGCGGCATGTGCGCTTCCGCTGCTGGCGACTCGCGTGAGCGGCATCGAGGACCTCTTGCAGGACGGGGTGAACGGCTGGTTCGTCCGCCAGGACGCTGCCGACATAGCCGCTCGCCTGGCAGCGCTCGCCGCCGATCCTCCACTGCGGACAGCCATGGGCGCCGCCGCCGGCGAAGCGACCGCAGGCTATTCGTGGGACGCGATGGCGCGCGCCTACTCGGACCTATACGAGCTTGCAGGAGCACCCGCGTGAGGCTTGCCGTCGTCAGCCATCCCTGCGTCACGCCGCTCAACCAGGACTTCTACGCCCGCGTGCAGGCCCGCACGGGCTGGGACGTCTCGATCCTGCTCCCACGTCGCTGGAAGAACGAGTACGGACGCCAGCGCGCGGAGCGTTGGCCATCCTTCCGCGGAGAGCTCGTAACGCTCCCGGTCGTGCTCGCGGGGAACATCCCCCTGCACGCTTACGTTGCGGCGATGCGACGCCGGCTCCGGGCGCTCGATCCCGACGTGGTCTACGTACACCACGAGCCGTACGCGGCGGCGACGTTCCAGGTGGTGAGGGCTGCATCCGGCATCGACGGCGCGGCGATCGGTTTTTACAGCGCGCAGAACCTCCGAAAGCGCTATCCCTGGCCGGTGTCAGCCTGGGAGCGGTGGGTTCACGCGCATTCCGACTTCGCGCTTCCCGTCTCCGAGGAGGTCGCGCAGGTGCTGCGCGGCAAGGGTTATCAGGGGGAGATCGACGTGTTGCCGCTGCCCGTCGATACGGATCGCTTCCACCCGGCCAACGGGGGTTTTGGAGAGACCCGTCCATTCACGGCGGGATACGTCGGTCGGGTGGCCGAGGAAAAGGGCGTGGACACACTGCTGGCGGCCCTGCCCTTGCTGGAGAGCGAGGACACCCGTGTCCTCGTGGTGGGCGAAGGCCCTCAGCGCGACGGGCTCACGGCAATGGCGCACGAGCTCGGGGTGGGCGAACGCGTCACCTGGGCGGGCTATGTTCCACATGACATGGTCGTGGACGTCTACCGCGACATGGATGTCTTGGTGGTTCCGTCCAAGACGGTGCCCAACTGGAAGGAGCAGTTCGGGCGCGTGGTCGTCGAGGCGCTCGCGTGCGGCGTGCCGGTGATCGCGTCCGACTCCGGCGAGCTACCGAACCTGATCAGTCAGACCGCCGGCGGGTGGGTGTTCAGGGAAGGTGACGCCGCCCATCTCGCGCAGGTCCTCGATGCCGTGCGCACAGATTCCGCGGTCAGCACGGGAAGCGTCGGGGCGCGGGGAAGGGAAGCGGTTGCGCGGACCTACGACGTGGAGGCTGTCGTGCAGCGGTTCATCTCGGTGTGCGCACGCCATGGTTGATCGTTCGCGAACCGTGCTGTTGGCGACTCCCGCGTTCGATCGCGACGGGGGCGTCGGGGCTCACGTGACGAAGAGCGCGGCCGCGCTTCGTGACTCGGGGTTCGACGTGTCGGTGGTCGCTGGACGCGGTGACCCGGAGCTGTGCCGGGGCATCGGCTTCCGCGAGCTGCCCGATCTCGACCGCGATTCCATATCCGCCGACTGCCGCGGGCAGGTGCTCGCATTGGTGCGCGAGTTGCGACCCGGCACTGTTCATTTCCACGACCTCGCAGACGCCGGCCTGATGTCCGCGGCTCAGCAGGAGGCTCCGACCGTGGCCAGCGTGCACGGTTACGCAGGCTGTACTCCGAACACCTACTACTTCTCGCCCGGCGACGAATGTCACCGTGCGCACGGCCCCGGCTGTGTCGCCAACATGGCGTTGCGCGGCTGCGCACACACGAAGGATCCGCGTGGTCTGGTGCGCCGCTATCGTGCCACGACTCGCCGCGTCGAGGCGTTGCGGCGGGTCGACCAGGTGATCGCGTATTCCCAGGCAGTTGCCCGCCATCTCCACCGCAACGGGATCGACCGATGCGCCGTGGTGCCTCTGTTTGCCAGGCTCGCCGAGGCGGTCGTTCCACCACCGAGCGAGCGGCGGGTGATGTTTGCGGGGCGGGTTGTTGCCGCGAAGGGACTGGGCACCTTGCTCAAGGCGGCGCGGGGCCTCGAATGCACGATCGAGGTGCACGGTGACGGCTGGTGGTTGCCGCAGGCACGAGCGCTGGCCGCACGCCACGGCATCGCGGACCGCGTGGTCTTCAACGGGTGGAGCGACGAGCAGGCCCTTGCCCGCGCCTACGACCGTTGCCGGCTGGTCGCGGTCCCGTCGCTGTGGCCGGAGCCGTTCGGCCTTGTCGGGATCGAGGCGATGGCGCACGGCCGGGCAGTCGTGGCGAGCGACACCGGTGGAGTACGGGAGTGGCTTGTCGACGGGGAGACCGGATCCCTGGTGGCGCCAGGCGATGCGGTCGCGCTACGCGGCGCGCTGCACCGGCTGCTGGACGACCACGAGCTTTGCGTGCGCATGGGCCGCACCGGCGCCGAGCGCGTCGCACAGCTCTTTTCGGCGGCGGCGCATGCGGAATCGCTCGAGCGTGTGTATCGCGACGCGCGAGCGCGCTGGTCTGAGCGGCGCTAGTGCAGCCACCGGGCGTAGCGGGGAAGCGACTGCTGGGCGTGCGACGGGCGCCGGCCGATCTCACGGGCTGGGTTGCCGGCGACGATCGTCCACGGCGGGACGTCCTCATGAACCACCGCGCCCGCCGCAACCACCGCGCCCTCGGCGATCCGGGTTCCAGGCAGCACCATTGCTCCCGTGGCAATCCACGCCCGGTCATCGATCCGCACCGGCGCGGTACGGCCTTCAAACGTGGGGGACGCCACATCGTGCTCCGCGCTCAGGATCGTGACGCCGGGAGAGATGTTGACGAGCGAGCCGATCTCGAGACCGCCTCGGGCGTCGAGCACCGTGCCCGCGTTGACGTTGGTGTTCGAGCCGATGCGCAGGCCACCCCTCGAGCAGATCGTGACCCCGCGCTCGATCGCCGTGTCCTCGCCCACGACAGCTTGAACCAACCGACGCAACACGAAGAGGCGGAAAGAGTGGCCGGGCATCGAGAGCAGGCCGTTGCACACGGCCAGGAAGACGTCGTAGGCGGCAGGCCGAAGGTCGGATCGGTTGGCAGACGCTGGCACGGGCGAGGGCAATTCGATGGTATCGGGCGAAGTTGGCCGTCACCGGAGCGATGAGAGTGAAGGCGGTCATCATCGCACCGGCGCGACCGGGAGAGGGAGGCCTCGGCGGCGCGGCGCTTGACATGGCCGACGGCCTTTCCGGATTGGGGCTTGACGTCCAATACGTCGGCACGGCGGGCGACACGCTTGCGCGACGGCTCGCCGGCCGACGGCCGCTGCGTCGCTGGGCGGGACTCCTGCGAGGGCTGGATCGAAGAGCCGTCGTGCGCCAGGTGCCGCAGGAATGGCAGATCGCCTACGCGATGCCGGGCTGCCTGCCGGCCGAAGGACCGGGGGTGCGTGTGTTGCACCAGGCAACGCGCCATCCGCGATCGGTGCGATCGGCGCTCGCCGCGGCACGCTCGAGCAGTGGCGCAGGTAAAGGTTTCATGACCCGGCGCGAGGCAGCCCGCTTCGAGCGAGAGCTCGCCGGCGCAGATGTGGTGCGAGTGGAGAGCCTGGCTGTCCGCGACGAGCTGCTGAATGCCGGGCTGCCGGAGCACCGGATTGTTCACGCCTACCCCGGGGTGGATCTGGATGCCTATCGAGCCGGCGATCGCCCCGATCGCCTCCAGGTTGCCTTCGTCGGCCCTCTAGCCCTCTGGAAAGGTCTCGACATTGTGAACGACATGGCCGGGCGTCTCGGCACCGATGAGGACCTCGGTCTCGTCGGAGGACCCGTGTGTCCCTGGTCACGACGGGTCGTTTCGTCGATGCCGCACAAGCCCTTTTCCGATACCCGCACGCTTCTGGGAGCGTCGCACGCGCTCGTGCTTCCTTCAGCCTCGGACGGATTCGGTCGAGTCGTACTGGAGGCGATGGCCGCGGAGACCGTGCCGTTCGTCTCCCCGGAGGTGGGAGCGGCCGAGATCGTTCGGCTTGTCGACGAGCGCTTGGTACAGCCACGCGAAACATTTGCCGAGACTGTCGTGGAGTTGCTGCGGACGTTGCCACTTGCGACACTCAGCCGGCGTGCGCGTGACGTGGCACGGGAGTTCGATCGGGACCGGCGCATCCGCGAGGCGGCCGTGAAGGTCGCAGCCGCAGCGTCCCTCCAGCCATCCGCGAGCGAATGACGAACAGCGTCGAGATCGCGACCGCCGGGTCGGCCGAGCCCGAACGGGGGCTGGGGCGACGCGCAGCAAGCAACACGATCTACATCTTCGCCGGATCGGTCGTAAGCCGGCTCATGGGGCTCGTGCTCGTGGGTTACCTCGCGCGAAAGTTCGATGTCGCTGGGCTCGGCTCGTACAACTTGGTGGTCGCCTACACCGGCCTCTTCTCGCTCTTCGCCGACTTCGGACTCATCCAGTACCTCACGCGCGAGCTTGCCGCGCGGCCGGATCAACGCGAGATCCTGCTCCGGCAGGCGGCGGTTGGCTCGCTGGCGGCCGGCGCTGCGGCCTTGGTGTTGTGTAACGGGATCGCACTGCTGGTCGGGTTCGACGCCCACCTATTGCGCTGGATCCTGATCGCCAGCGCGCCCATGCTCCTCGGACCCGCGTTCGTCTCGGTCGCCGTGCTCAACGCGGGTCTGCGGGGGCAGCGGGTAGCCGCGCTCAGCGTCGCGAACCAGACGCTCGGTATCGGCGTTGTGCTCTTCGTGGTGCTGACCGCGCGCGATATCCAGACGCTGATCATTGTGCAGGCGGCTCAAAGTCTCGTGTACGCCATTCTGATCGCGTGGTCGGCTGATGTGTGGCCTCTCTACCGGCGGGGGTGGCGCTCGGTCTCGAAAGCAGCTGCGATCCGGATGGTGTGGTCTGCGGTTCCCCTGGGGGCCATGGCGATCATCGCCGTCGTCTATTACCGACTCGACACCTTCATGCTGTCGGTGATCAACTCAGACGAGGCGGTCGGCTACTACTCAGGCGCCTGGCGCCTTACCGAGGCGTTGCACATCGTGCCTGCCGCGATGGCCGCCACCATGCTTCCCCTGGCTGCCTGGCGGGGCGCAGCCAACACCCAGCGACTGGCAGACGCGATCCGGATCGCCTTCCGCTTTCTCGCCCTGATCGCGGTCCCGATCGTGGTGGGTTGCCTGATCCTCGCGACGCCGATCATCGAGGCCGTGTACGGCCCATCGCTTGCACCCGCAAGCGACGCGTTTCGGCTCCTGATCGTCACCGAGGTGATTTTCTTCTTCGGGGGTGTGGCGGCCACTACTCTGGTGGGGCTTCGCCTGGTCAGAACGGCGTTCCTCGGACAGGTGATAAGCGTCCCTCTAAACGCGGCAGCCTGCGTCGTGGTGCTCCCGCGCTACAGCTACAACGGGGCGGCATGGATCTCTCTCGCGACTGAGCTCGTGGTGGCTGTCTATCTGCTGTACGCACTCCACGGAGCGCTCGCCCCCGGCGTCTCGCTCTTCCCGTGGCGGCCGGCGGCACAGGCCCTGATCGCGTCTGCGCCGATGGCAGCACTGGTCCTGTGGCTCAGCGCCATCGGGGTGGCGGTCGTGCCGACGATCCTTGCCGGTGCCGCAGTATTCGGCCTCGCCCTTGTCGCGGCACGAGGAGTGCGCCGCGAGGACCTGCGACTGTTGTCCACGCTGCGCGCGGGCGGATAGCGAAGCCGCGTGAAGGCGAAGAACAGTTCGGCGCAGCGGCTCTCGCGTGGCGACTCCTGCCCTGCCGTTCAGCGTACGGCTCTCGAGGCCGCGGCTCCGCGGTCCGGGTTGACATGGCTCGACATCGGCTGCGGCACCGGCGAGCTGCTGAACTTGATTCTTTCCTCCTGTCAGCCGAAACATCTGAAAGGCGTGGACGTCATCGACTGGCTCGAGGACGACCTCCGCCCGCACGTCGAACTGCTGATCGGAGCTGCGGAGGAGGTGCTCGCCAAACCTGGTCATCTCGCCGACCGCGTCCTGCTCGTCGAAACCATCGAGCATCTCGAGGCGCCGTGGCTGGTACTGCGGGCGGCCGCTCGATGTGTGGCTCCCGGTGGTCGATTGGTGGTTACGACCCCCAATATCGCGAGCGTTCGTCACCGCCTCGAACTCCTGACGCGTGGACGGTTGACGGCGTTCCGCCCCGACAACGCCCCCCACATGACCCCGATCCTCCCGCACGTGGTCGAACGCGTCCTCGGTGAGGAAGGCATGCGAACACACCCGCCTCGCTATGCCGGGCGCGACATCGTTCCCTGGACCCACGGGCAGTTGTGGCCGCATGCGCTGCACCAGCGCGCTCGGCGGAGCACCTCGGTCAGTGTCGTGATCGCCGCCGACCGAGACCCCGACGCCCCGGCGCGATGACCACCCCGCCGTCCGGATAGTCTGTCCAGCCGGAGGCAGTGTGGACGTCTGCATGGTCACCTTCAGAGGCGATGGCGTCGGCAACACGGTCGAAGCTGCGCTGCGCCCGCAGGACCGGTTCTACGTGTGGGACAACACCGGTCCGCAGCTCGGATACGCAGGCGGAGCGAATCGCGCCGCGGCGATGGGGTCGGGAGACCTCATCGCTTTCATGAACCCGGATCTGCGGCCGGCCATCGGCTTCTTTGACGCGATCGAGCGTGAGTTCGACGATCGTGAAGTCGTGGCCGCGGCAGGTGACCAGGGGCCGGGTTGGAGAGTCGATTGGGGGGGGTGATCCGGACTGGTTGTCGGGTGCGTGTCTCGTAGTGCGACGCCGCGCCTTCGAAGCAGTCGGCGGCTTCGACGAGCGCCTGTTCATGTACTGCGAAGACGTGGACCTGTCGTACAAGCTCCATCGGCTGGGGCGGCTCGTCGAGTGTCGAACGGCCCGGGCGACGCATCACTCGTCTCCTCGGTCGCTTCGTGCTCGCCACCAGAACTTTCGCAACTGGCTCGTCGTGCAACGGCGCCATCGGAGGGCGCAGCCTGGCCGAATGTTGCGCGACGCGATGGGTGCGCTTCGTCAACGCAAGGCGGGAGATGCCCTGACGCGCGTCACTGGGGTGATCGACTACGCATGCCGCGCCCGCAGGTGGGCTTAGCGTCCTACGGCACGTCCGGCGGACGTCTGAACAGGCACGCCGAGTGAATCGCGAGTCGGGTGCGCAGACCTGCCGGCAATCGGCGCAAGAGCCGGTCGCCGTCCGGGAGCCACGGCGAGAGCCGTTCGCTCCCCAGCCAACCGGCCGTGAGCGGGGTTGAGAACAGGCGCAGCTCGATCACTTCCAACCCTGCCGGCCCGGCCAGGGCATGCAGCTCGCTCGGATGGAGCAGGAAGATGTGGCCGTCGGCATCCGGCTGGAACTGCACAGCCTCGAACGCAGACGTGTCAGCGAAGTCAGAGAACCGCGGTAGCGGGTTACGAAAATATCCTCCGTTGGGGGTCGTCAGCAAGACATGGCCCCCCGGGCGGGTAAAACGCGCGAGCTGCTCGAGGAACCGATCCGGGTGGGCGACGTGCTCGATCACCTCGCCGGCGAGCACCACGTCATGCGGCTCCGGTTCGAGTTCCAGGAGGTTCCCCGGCATGAACCGTATTTCGCCCCGCTGATGCTTGAGGCGAACGTAGTCGGCCAGCTCGGCGCGCAGATCGTTCCAGGTGACGCGATAGCCAAGCTCGGCTAGGGCAAGGCTGAAGTTGCCCTGCGCCCCTGCCACGTCGAGAATGGTTGCGCCAGGCGTGGCGACGGCGGAGATGAGATCGACGGTTACGCCACGGCGTCGCCGATATGCCCGCGCGTATCCGCAGACTTGATCGCCAAGCTCGAGTTGGTCATATCCGTACGATGACCGCCAGCTCTCTGGCCAGTTCGGCGCGGGTTTTGGGAGCCGCACACCCGGCATGATTCCAGAGACCGTCTCACCTGCACGCCCGTCAAGCCTTCCTGCTCGCTCCAGCGATATGAACCTCAAACGCACGCTCAACAAGCCCTACTACATCTGTCGCCCAACGCAACTCACGAGGCGGCTCCTGAGGAGGTTTCACGAGCCGAGGGGTACCGACTGGGAGACCGTGCGTCTGCCCTGGGGCCTCGACATCGATATACGACCCGCTGAGGCGATCGGGTCGAGCATCGCACGCACGGGAGTTTACGAGCCACCGGTAAGCGAGACGATCTGGCGCCTGCTCGGCCCCGGCGAGCTCGCGATTGACGTCGGGGCGAACATCGGCTACATGACGAGCCTGATGGCGTCCAGGGTTGGTGCATCGGGACGCGTGCTCGCCTTCGAGCCTCATCCGGAGCTGTTCAGACGCCTGACGGAGAACGCAAACCGTTGGACGCAAAATCCGGCTACGGGCCGAATTAAACTTCACAACCTGGGCGTGTCTGAACGAGTGGGCGTCGGCAGTCTGTACACGACCGCAGCCTTCGACCTGAACCTCGGGACCGCGACCATGCGGCAACCCGAGGAATCGAGCGATGTAACGCAGGTTCGCACCTTTCCGGTCGGGTTGACTCGTCTCGACGCCGCGCTCAGCGACGATGATCGGGTAGGCGTGTTGAAAGTGGATGTCGAAGGTCACGAACTGGGCGTCCTGCTGGGTGCGATCGACCTGCTGAGGAGGGGCCGGATACGGGACATCCTCGTCGAGGAGCACGACCCTCTGCCGACGCCTGTATCAGAGCTCCTCGAGTCGCACGGTTTCCAGCTGTTCGGACTCGAGCAACGGTTTACTGGCGTGGCTCTCTCGCACGCGCCAGGCGACCGAGCTCCGTCACTGTGGGAGGCTCCGACCTATCTGGCGACCAACCAGCCGGCTCGAGCCCTTGCGATCATGACGCGCAGGGGATGGCACGCGTTGCGATCGCGGCCTTGAAAAGGACGATCCGAAATCTCATGGTCCGATTCGCACGGCGGCTGGCCGCGCGCCTCGGCTTCGACATGATCTGGCGGGACTACTACAGTCCGATCCCCGATCTCGCCGACATCCCCGACGAGGTGTGGGATGTCCGCAGTGATCTGGTCGGCCTCGACCTGCCGGACGTCGACCGCCAACTCGAATATGTCGCGGCCCAGCTGGCTCCCTTCATCAGGGAGTTCTCACCGCCGCCGGGCTTCCGTCTCGACAACGGCAGCTACGGGCCCGTGGACGCAGAGCTGCTCCACGCCATCGTGCGGGCTCACAAGCCTGCGCATGTTCTCGAGGTCGGGGCCGGCTTCTCGACATTTGTCACCGCGGCGGCCTGCGACGCGAACGCACGCGACGGCGCGCCTGCCCGCTTGGTGGCGGTGGACCCATACCCCCCCGGCTTTCTGAAGCCCGGCCTCCCGGGCCTCTCCGAGGTTCGCACGGAGAAGGCCACGGACATCCCGTTCCGGGCATTCGCCGAGCTCGGCTCGGGAGACATTCTCTTCCTCGACACCACGCACACCGTGAAACTTGGGGGCGACGTCACCTATCTACTCCTCGAGGTACTCCCGCGTCTCGCCCCGGGCGTCATCGTCCATGTGCACGACATCTTCCTGCCGTGGCACTACCCGCGCCGTTGGTTCGAGGAGGAGGGTTACTACTGGGCCGAGCAATACCTGCTCCAGGCTTTCCTGGCGTTCAACGCAGATTTCGACGTGCTCGTCGGCTGTCACATGCTCGCGCGCGAGAGGCCCGGTGAGCTAGCCCGGATGGTGCCGAGCTTCACGGCCGGCGCGGCGCCCGCGGCCCTGTGGCTTCAGCGTCGCGGGGCGGACCGGATCCCCGGGGAAGGACGCGCGGACCCGCCCGCGAAGTAACGCATACATGGGCCCCCCAAACCGACCGGCTGCCCGGTCCGCGTGGCTCGGATCGCGGAGTGCCGTCGTCATCTCCTTGCTGTTGATCTTTCTCGCCGTGTCAGGAACGGGCAACGAGATCCGGTTCCAGGGCTGCGTCGCGAGGCAGGATCGGCAGGCGCTCGTCGCCGTGACCGCGGACCCGCGAAATCCCGCCCCGGTGGAGCTCGAGTGTCACCGGGTGCCATTCCGGTGACCGCCGCCGGCGAGCAATCGCCGGCAACGCACAGCGACGCCGATCGCGGGTGGGTCGAGAACCGGCCCGCGACGAGCTGGCTGCCGCGCTTCGACGTGCGCGAGTGGTGGGCCTACCGTGACCTTGCCCGGGTGCTCGCCACAAGGGACGTCAGGCTCCGCTACAAGCAGGCGGCGTTCGGAATCGGATGGGCGATTCTGCAACCGCTGCTGGCAACGGGGATCTTCACGCTGATCTTCGGCCGATTCGCCGACCTGCCCAGCGACGGGCTGCCGTACGCGGTATTCGCCTTCGCCGGCCTGTCGATCTGGCTCTTCGTCTCCAACGGCGTGCAGCAGGCTGCCGAGAGCCTGGTCGAGGCCCGTGACCTTGTCACCAAGACGTACTTCCCGCGCGTGCTCGCGCCGGTGGCGGCCGTGTTGCCGGGGCTGCTCGACCTCGCGTTCGCGCTGGTGGTGCTCGTGTGCCTGATGGTGGGCCACGGGACAGGGACCGGACCGCAGGTGGTGCTTGCACCGCTCTGGATCCTCGCGGCGCTGACGGTAGCGCTCGGCGCCGGCCTCCTGCTGGCGGCACTCAACGCCCTGTATCGCGATGTCCGTTACGCCCTCGGCTTCGTCATGCAGGTCTCGCTGTTCGCGAGCCCCGTCGTGTTCCCGAGCTCGATCGTCGACGGCACCGTGCGGTGGCTGTTTGCGATCAATCCGATGGTGGGCGTGATCGACGGCTTCCGCTGGTCTGTCCTCGATGGCCCGCCGCCTCCGGCCGCCGATCTGATCTCGGCCGCGAGCGCACTGCTGTTGCTCATGGCCGGGCTGGCCTACTTCCAGAGCGTCGAGCGCCAGATGGCGGACCGGATCTGAGATGACTCTCGCGGTCGAGACGCAGGGGCTCGGCAAGCGCTACCGGCTCGGCGAGGACTTCGGCTATCGCACGATCCGCGAAGCCATCGCAGCGACTGTGCTGCGCAACCGCCCGCGCCGCCGGGACGACGAGCTGTGGGCGCTGGGCGGAGTCGACCTCGCCGTGGAGGAGGGCGAGGTCGTCGGCATCATCGGCCGAAACGGCGCCGGCAAGAGCACCTTGCTGAAGCTGCTGGCCCGGATCACCGAGCCCACCACCGGGGTTGCGCGCACGCGTGGGCGTGTCGGGGCGCTGCTGGAGGTCGGCACAGGGTTCCATCCCGAGCTCACCGGCAGGGAGAACGTCGAGCTGAACGGCGCGATCCTCGGCATGTCGCGAGCCGAGATCGCCCGCCGGTTCGACGAGATCGTCGAGTTCGCGGCGGTCGAGCGCTTCCTTGACACACCGCTGAAGCGCTACTCGTCGGGTATGAGCCTGCGGCTCGCCTTTGCGGTTGCTGCGCACATGAACACGCCGATCGTCGTCGTCGACGAGGTGCTCGCCGTCGGCGATGCCGAGTTCCAGCAGAAGTGCCTCGGCAAGATGGCGGAGATGACGCAGGCAGGGCGGACCGTCGTGTTCGTGAGTCACGACCTCGGCGCGGTTCGCCAGCTCTGCCCCCGCATCGTCTGGCTGGACGGCGGGCATGTCAGAGCCGACGGACCGAGCGCCGCCGTCATCGACGAGTACGTCGCGGCGAGCGGTTCCGGTGCGACAAGCGTCGACTTCGAGCCGCGGGGTGACGAGGCCGTCGAGCTTCTCGGCGTTGCGATCACCGACGAACGGGGAGCTCCACTCGAGGTCGCCCGACGCGATCGCCCCTTCGCCGTCCACGTCCGGTTCCTGGCACGCTCGCGCCTGCCGGACCTCGACGTGGCGATCTACCTGCTCGGCCAGCGTGGGGCGCACGTGCTCGACGAGAGCTTCTCCGACACCGCCGGCTGGCGGGAGACGGTGAGCGAGCCCGGGCAGTACGAGGCCGTCCTCACCGTGCCGCCGGTGCTCGCCGCAGGGAACTATGCGATCGGCGTGTGGATCGGTTCGACGCTCGGCGCAGCTGACGAGACCTTCGTCCACCGGGAGGTGCTCGGCATCCGGCTCTGGCCGCATCCCGATGACCGGCAGGACGATCGGTCGCGCATCGTTCACCCTGAGGTCGAATGGAGAGTCTTCAGGGACACCGGCCGGCAATGAGCCGGACCCGCGCGCCGCTGTCCGTCGTCATCCCCACGATCGGCCGGATCGACCGGCTCGCCACGTGCCTCCAGTCGATCGCTGCGTGCGATCCGCTCCCCGGTGAGGTTGTCGTCGTCGACCAGAGCGGCGGCCCGGCCGTGAGCGAGCTGATCGGCGGGTTCGCCGACCTCCGCGCCCGCGTTGTGGCAAGCGATCGACGCAACATCGCGGCCGGCGCCAACCTCGGACTGCGTTCGTCGCGCAACGACCTCGTCCTCGTCACCCACGACGACTGCCGCGTGGCGGACTCCTGGGTCGCGGCGGGCTGGGCTCACCTGGCCGCGAGGCCGGAGGCGATCGTCACCGGCCGCGTCAAACCGGCGGGCGATCCGCTCGCCGTCCCCTCCACAAAGGACGACCCCCAGCCGCACGACTACACGGGCGAGACGCACTGCTACGCGCTCTACGCCAACAACATGGGAGCGAGTCGCTCCGCCGTCCTCGACTTCGGCGGCTTCGACGAGCGGTTCGACAAGGCCGCGGAGGACAACGACCTCTGTTATCGCTGGCTGCGGGCAGGGCGATCCCTCCACTACGAGCCGGATCTCGTCGTCTGGCACGACGACTGGCGCACCCCCGCGCAGTTGAAGCAGCTGTACGCGGAGTATGCGCGGGCGCAGGGCGCCTTCTATGCCAAGCACATCCGGCGCGGCGACCGATACTTGCTGCGCCAGGTCGCGGGTGACCTCCAAGCATGGCTGCGCAGCATCATGCCGGCATCGCCCACAGCCCGGACTCGCTGGACGGACCCTCGCCGTGCAGTCGTGCCCTGGCTGCTCGTGGGCTTCGCCGAAGGCTGGCGGCGCTTCGCTACGGAGCCTTGACCGCCCGCACGCAGATGACCAGCTCGTAGTGCGGGTCGTGGGGATAGAGCTCCGCCCGCCTCAGGTCCTTGACCGCGAGGCCGTGGAGAAACGCGATCGTCGCAAGCACGTTGCCGTAGGCCTCGACGGTGACCCCTTCGGCAGGGAAGACGGATTCGAACAGCCGGCGCGTCGAGAGCGTCGTGAAGCGCCAGTAGTCACCCCACACGTCCCGGTCCGGCCGGCAGCTCGAGCTGATGCCGGGCATCGTGACCAGTGCCACCCCGCCGGGCTTGAGCGCACGGTGCAGCGTGCTGATGGCCCCGGAGACGTCATAGATGACAGGCAGGACCTGCGTGCAGATGATGCAGTCGAAGGTCGCCGTGGGGATGTTGGCTCCGGTGGCGAGGTCGCCGACGATCGTCGCTCCAGGGTTTGAGCCGTCGAAGTGCAGGACGTCCACGGCACCGACGCCCCTTGGCGGTCCACCCTTGGCGCCGAATCGGTCGGTGTAATCGCGATCGCCCACTTCGAGCACGTGCCCACGGATATCGCCGCCGGCATAGCCGGGCATGTCCCCGTGCCGCGACAGGAAGTCCTCGATGTAATGCCTGTCGATGGGCAGGCCGCGGTCGAAGCCGTAGGTCGTGCTGACCGGTGTCAGTCGCCGTAGCGAGCCGAAGCGGACGAACCCGACCGGCGGCCAGACGGTGATGCGGCGATGCTTGGCACGAAGCCACTCCCGGGTCGCGGGGGGCAGCACGGCCTTGGCGGCCGCTTTGAGGGCGTCACGCACTCCCCCAAGATACGGCGCACCACCGCAACTGGGATCTCAGCCATTCCGGCGGGCTGATGTTCGGGGTACCCCGTTGGCGGAGGCCCATCGCCCGCTCGCCGAGCGGGACGCGGATCGCGCTTGCGAGGTGACCCAGGTCACGGCAGGCAACGGCCGCCTGTAGATGGGTGCGCGCCGCCGCGCGGCGGCGCCCGGCCTCGAGGTGACCGGCGGCGACCCAATGCGAGAACGCGACGGGATCAAAGGTGGCGTCGTGCTCGCGACTGAGGCTCCGGTGCTTGTCGGCGAGATAGGCAAACTCGTGACGCACGTCGTGGCGGTCGGTCAGGAGCAGGTTCCCGGCGTGGCGCCGGCAACCGACAACGACCTCCGGACATACCGCAGCGCGGCCCGCCGCGGCCAACCGCAGCCACATGTCCCAGTCGGCGAGTTGACTGAGACGCTCGTCGAAGCCACTGGTGCGCTCGAGGAGATCGGCTCGCACCAGAACGTTCGACGATCCGGCGGGCATCGTGTTGCGTTCGATCATCGCCCGCGGCAGCTTGTCGGGGGAGGGCGGTGTCACGTCCGCGGTAACGGTGTGACGTCGCTCGTCGAACAGCACGGCGTGCCCATAGACGAAGGTGGCTTCCGCGGCGCGGGCCACCTCCAGCTGAAGGGCGAGCTTGTCGGGGGACCAGAGGTCGTCGTCGTCGAGGAAGGCGATCCACTCGCCGCGCGCTTGCGCGATGCCGCGGTTTCGAGCCACTGCCGGCCCGCTCGGCGTTCGCTGGCGGAGGGTGCGCAGGCGGTCGTCCGCGAGCGCGTCGAGAGTCTCAGCCGCGCCACGCGCAGACGCGTCATCGACCACGATCACCTCGACGGCCGCCGACTGCTGCAGAGCTGTGCCGACGGCCTGGGCCAGGAGCGCGGGCCGATCGCGCGTCGGGATCACCACCGAGACAGTCACGGCCGGCTGCTCGCAAGCCACTCGGTCCCCGCAACAGCCTGGGGCGCGGCCGGGCGCGATCCGGTCGCCCACTCACCGAGGGCGACGCGCAGAGCAAGGAACGCCATCCCCGGGCTCCTGCATGCGAGTGCTGTCCTTGCGTAGGTACGCGCGGCGTGCCCGCGCTCTCCCCGCAACCGGTGGCCCGAGGCAAGCCAGTGCGAGAACTGCTTGCGGTCGGCCTCGACTCCATGCCGTGCGGCCGTCGCCGCGTGCTTGGTCCTCAGGTACTCGAACTCTGCCGGCAGCTTGCCGAGGTCGTCAACCAGGTACTGGTTGTCCCCGTGGCGCCGTACGCCGACGAGCACCTCGGTGCACGCAGCTGCGGACCCCGCACCCGCGAGCCGGATCCAGAAGTCCCAGTCGTTCAGGTGGAAGAGATGCGGGTCGAAGCCGCCGAGGCGACGCACGAGTTCGCTGCGCGCCACCACGTTGGACGCGGCGCCTGGAATGACGTTCTCCTCCAGCAGTCGCGGAAGAAGCCCGCGCGGGCTGGGGAGCCGGCCCTCCAGCTCGAGCGACCGTCCCTCGACGTCGATCACGACCGCATCGCCGTAGGAGAACGACGCTTCCTGCTGGAGGGCCGCATCGAGCTGGGTCCGCAGCTTCCGCGGACTCCAGAGATCGTCGTCGTCCAGGAAGGCGATCCACTCGCCCCTCGCGGCGGCGATGCCCGTGTTCCGCGCAGGCCCCGGTCCCTGGCGCGTCTCGTGGCGCAGGACGCGGATCCGCTCGTCCGGCATGGCCGCGAGCCTCTCACCCGTGTCGTCGGTCGAGGCGTCGTCCACGACGATCGCCTCGAGGGTCACGTCCTGTTGGTCGAGCGCGCTGGCAAGCGTCGTCTGGAGCAGGCGCCACCTGTTGCGGGTCGGGATGACGACGCTGACCTCCATGCGTGGTGACATCATCACACCGATGGATCGCTCGGTCGCTCGGCTGCGCGGCGTCCTACCGCTACGGCAGATGGCCAAGACCCTGCTCGGGCTACCGGTCGCCGCGGCGTTGCGGTGGCGGCTGCGCCTGTCGGCTCGCAGCGTTGGGCTGGCAGTCGTGTATCACCGCGTCGACCGGGATCGGGGCGACCCGTCGAGCGAGCTGCTGCCGGCGCTCGACATCCGGCGCTTCACGGCGCACGTGCGCCATTTGAAGCGCTGCTACCGAGTCGTACCGGCGTCCGAGCTGCGATTCGCCGCGGCCCGCCGGCGCAGAGGCGGGCGCATCCCCGTCTCCATCACCTTCGACGACGATCTGCCGGGGCATGCGAAGACGGTCGCGCCGATCCTTTCGCGTCACCGGGTGACGGCGACATTTTTTTTGTGCGGGGCCTCGCTCGAGGAACCGTTCGGGTTCTGGTGGGAGCGTCTTCAGCGTGCCTTCGACCAGGGAGCCGACGTGGTGCCCGCGTTTGCGGGCCAAGCATCAGGGGCACTCGCAACGACCAGCCTCACCATTCATGCCGCCGCGACCGCGATCCACGAGCTGGCGCCGAGCGCGCGCTCGGCCGTGGTGGAGCGCTTGGGCGATATCGCCGGCCCCGACCCCGCCGGCGCCGCCATGTCCGCAGGCGACGTTCGAGCGCTGGCCGCCGCAGGCTTCGAGATCGGCTTCCACACCCGAGAGCACGAATCGCTGACCGCCCTCGACGAGGCGGCATTGGACGCAGCGCTGCATGTGGGTCGTGCCGAGCTCGAGGATCAGACCGGCGGCTCCCTCGACGTCATCGCCTATCCCTACGGCGAGACAGCCGAGCATGTCGCCCTGGCCGCTCGCGCCGCCGGATATCGCACCGGTTTCGGCACCGACCGCGAGCCCGTTCGGCCCGAAAGCGACCCTCTGTGCCTGGGCCGCTACGAACCGATGCTCGCCTCCGCCGGCACCTTCGCCTACGAAGTCGCCCGCACGCTGGGTCAGTCCCTTCCCGACGAGCGAGATGGCTGAGATGGCGGACATTTCGGTCGTCATCCCAACCAGGGATCGCTGGCGCCTCTTGCGGTCCGCGCTGCAATCGGCGCTCGCGCAGAGCAGCGTTTCCGTTGAGGTCGTGGTGGTCGACGACGGCTCGCAGGACGAGACACCCGAGCGTCTGGTGCAGTTCGACGACCCACGTGTCCGCGTCTTTCGCCACGAAGCCTCGCGTGGGGTCGCGGCGGCTCGCAACGTCGGCATCCAGCATGCGCGCGCATCATGGATCGCTTTCCTGGACGACGACGACCTCTGGTCGCCCGAAAAGCTCGAGCGTCAGCTGCGGGCTGCGACGGACGGCGACGCGACGTTCGTGTACGCCGGGGTCGTGTTCGTGGACGAGACGCTCGACGTGATCGAGGTGTTCCGGCCACCGCGTCCCGACGATCTGATCAGGAGCCTGCTGCCGGGCAACTCGATCCCGGCAGGCCCGTCGAACGTCATCGCTCGCACCGACGTAGTCCGCCGCCTCGGTGGGTTCGACGAACAGCTCTTCCAGCTCGAGGATTGGGACTTCTGGATCCGCCTCGCACAGGCCGGCAGGCCTGCGGCATGCTGCGAGCCGCTGGTCGCATACCGGGTGCACAGAGGGAACATGAGGCTGAGGCCTGAGGCAAAGGTCTTCGAGGAGATCGAGCGTCTTGCCGGCAAGCACGCCGAGCTCGCGGCGCGCGAGGGCATCCGCATCGATCGTGCCGGCTACACGCGCTGGATCGCCTCGATCAAGCGTCGCGAGGGCAAGCGAGCCGCGGCGGCGGCCATCTACCTGCAGGGCGCCGTCCGGTACCGCGATCCCGGCAACGTCCCGCGGGCCCTCGGTGCCCTCCTCGGGGAGCGGGCAATGCGACTCGGCAGGGCGGTAGCCCGTGTGCCGGATCGCAGCGCGGACTCGCCGGCGAACGCCGATGTGAGCTGGCTCGAGCGCTATCGCTGAGACGCGCGGAAGTCTGTAATCGCGCCCAACAGTCGCTCCCGAAACGCAGCCCGCGAGAACCGCTCGGCATGTCGAGCGATCTCCTCGGGCGTGGTCGTGAGCTCGTCCACGCGCCGCAGCGCGTCGAGCAGCGCCTCCTCGCTGTGCTCTGCGAAGAACACTCCGGTCACCCCGTCGTCGACCGTCTCGAGTGAACCTCCCGCAGCGAATGCGACGACAGGCTTGCCCGCCGCCTGCGCCTCGACCGAAACGATCCCGAAGTCCTCCGCCCCCGGGACGACCAGCGCGCGGCACGACTCCATCAACTCGACGATCTGGCGATCATCGGCCTCGGCATGGAACGTCACGCCGGGGCCGGCGATCGAGCGCAGCTCGGCAAGCGCGGGTCCCTTGCCGACGACGTCGAGCGGCAGTCCCATGCGGGACGCGGCCCTGACGGCGAGGTCGACCCGCTTGTAGGGCAGCAGCCGGGAGACCACGAGCAAGCGCTCCCCACGCGGCCCCGGCGCGAACCGCTCGGTGTCGACCGGCGGGTGGACCACCGGGGCTTGGATCCCGTAGCCCTCCTGGATCCTGCGCCGCGCGGTCTGCGAGTTGGCGAGGTAGAGGTCGGCGCGCCGCGCGGCCCTGCGATCCCAGCGCTTGAGTCCCCCGGTCAGCGGCTTGAGCGCCGCGCGCGCGACGGGCGACGCCAGGTACTCGCGGCGGTCATAGAGCCACCGGGCCGGGGTGTGGCAGTACACGACGTGTGTCGTGCTCGGTGAGGTCCGGATCCCGTGCGCCCACCCGCTTGAGCTGCTCACCACGATGTCGTGGTCGAGCGTTCCGAAGCTGTAGAACGCGGCCGGGTAGAGCGGTGCGAGCGCCCGGAAGCGGCCGTCGACAGGCAGCCGGTCGAGGGGCGAGGTGTGGATCTCGCAATCCATGAACCCGGGAAAGGTCGACCCCGGTCGGTAAAGCGACGTGTAAATCGGGGCCTGCGGCCAAATGCGTGCGAGTTCGAGGACTACTCGCTCGGCGCCGCCCCGCTGGTTGAGGTAGTCGTGAGCGATCGCGACCGTGGTCGAAACTGGCCCAGGATGGGGAATTCCCGTAGACTCCTAGTACGTTTGTGGACCCCCGTCAAGGACGGGTCATGGAAGGCGCAGGGGGATGTGCAGCTGATGGAACTTGGCACGCTTGGCCGCGGCCGACTGAATGGTAATGGCACCGGTGGGGCAACCGACCGTGTCGCGGGGAGCAGTAACACAGCCGGCCCGGCGACATGGGGAGACGTCAGCCCCGCGCTTGCCGATGCGACGCGGAGGGGTGTCCTGCGCCGCGAGGCGCGCTACCGGCGCGCCCTCGCCGCCGCAGACGTCGTCTCCGCCGCCCTGGCCGTCACGCTCGGCGTTGCCGTGTTGGGCGCGGACCGCCTGACGCTTCCCCTGCTGGCAGCAGTGCCCCTGGTCGTGCTGGTCAGCAAGATCCTCGGGCTCTACGATCGCGACGAGCACCTGCTGCACAAGACGACGCTCGACGAGGCGCCGGCGATCTTCCAGGTCGCGACGCTCTACACCCTGGTGCTCTGGCTCGCCGAGGGAGTCCTGGTCGAGGGACTACTTGCCCGCGCTCAGCTCGTTTGCCTCTGGGTACTGCTCTTCGTCCTGATGATGATGGGCCGTGCGGTCGCGCGTCGGCTCGTGCAGGCCGTCACGGCTCCGGAGCGCTGTCTGATCGTCGGCGACGCTTCCTCGGCGAAGGAGATCGAGCGAAAGCTGAAGCTTGTCGGGCGGGTGAACGCGCAGATCGTCGGGCGCGTTCCCTTGAAGCAGCACGAGATGAGCGGGGCGGCGCCGCCGATCATCGGCGAGCTCGCCGGTCTGAGGCAGCTCGTCGTGCAGCACGACATTCAGCGGGTGATCGTCGTGCCGGCTGCTTCCGAGTCGGATCAGATCCTCGACACGATCAGCCAGGTGAAGCTGCTCGGCGTGAAGGTCAGCGTTCTGCCGCGCTTGCTCGAGGTCGTCGGCTCGTCCGCGGCCACCGACAACATCGACGGCCTGACGCTGCTCGGCGTCCAAAGCTACGGTCTGACCCAGTCTTCGCAGATCCTCAAGCGCGCGATGGACGCGTTCGGTGCTTCGGTTGCGGTGATCCTCCTCTCGCCGGTCCTCGTCACGGTGGCGCTGGCGGTACGACTGACCTCCGAGGGCCCGATCCTGTTCCGCCAGCATCGCATCGGCCGGGACGGCGCGAGGTTCGAGCTGTTCAAGTTCCGAACGATGGTGGACGGCGCCGACGCGCTCAAGCCCGACCTGATCGAGCTGAACGAATCGGACGGCTTCTTCAAGATCGCCGACGATCCGCGCATGACCCGCATCGGCCGCTTCCTGCGGCGAAGCTGCATCGACGAGCTGCCCCAGCTCTTCAACGTGCTGCGCGGCGAGATGAGCCTGGTCGGCCCGCGGCCCCTCGTTCCGGACGAGGACGAGCGGATCCTGGGTTGGCAGCGCAACCGGCTCCTGCTAAAGCCGGGGATGACGGGCCACTGGCAGATCTTCGGATCGTCCCGGATCCCGATGCGTGAGATGGTGACGATCGACTACCTGTATGGAACGAACTGGTCACTGTGGCTCGACACGAAGATCCTGCTGAGGACGATCCCCTACGTGGCCCGGCGGGCCGGCCTCTAGGGCTACTGGCTCCAGGGTTCGGTCTCCAGCTGGTCACGTAGTTTCCTCAGCCCGCGGTAGAGCCGGCCCTCAACGGTCGTGAGCGACTTGCCGATCGCCTTCGAGATCTCGGGCGCGGTCAGCTCGCCCCCGTAGCGCAGTGCGATCGTCTCGCGTTCCTCCGGGCTGAGGGTGTTCAGGGCACGCTGGAGGCTGTCGCGGCCCTCCACGCCGGCTTGGAGGGAATCGGCGGGGTCGGGGGAGGCCCGGCCCGCAACCTCGAGCGCCCTCGCCTCCGTCGCCTGACGCCGCAGGTGGTCGCGCAGGACGTTCAGCGCGATCGAGTAGATCCAGGTCTTCCGGCTCGCCTTTCGCGGGTTGAAGCGCCGGTGGGACCGCAGGACCCGCTCGAAGGTGTCCGCGGCCACGTCCTCGGCCAGGGAATGGGAGCCGGTCCTGTAAAGCAGGAAGCCGAACAGCGGCTGGGCATGTTCCTCGTAGAGACGCTCGAAATCCCTTTCTTGCATCGGCTAATGATCTCCAATCAGGATTTGCCCCACTCGTTCGTATAAGGGGGTAATGGCACGCCACCACGAAGAGCCACGTCCAGACGATCTTCGCGAGGTCGAGGCGCTGCTCCGCCAGGAGCGGCCCCAGGCGGGCGCTCTAGAGCTCGACCGCATCAAGCTGCGGGCGATCACGCAGGCGTCACGGCCGGCTCCACGCAAGCCGCGCGTGCTCCTTCCGGGGTCGCGGCGGCTGGTGAGTCTTTCGCTCGCCATCATGTTGCTCGGCAGCGGGGGCGTGGTGATCGCGAGCAACGGTGGATCGGGGTCGGCGGCGAGCAAGAAGAGCGCCTCCAAGAAACAGTATTGCCCGGACGACGACGACGACCGGCGCGGCAAGCCGAAGAAGAAGCCGGGCCCCAAGAAGTGCGACGACGACCACGGCCATCACCACCACAATCATCACCGCGGCCACAGTCACAACCACCACTACAACCACCCCCACAGCGATCACCACAAGGGCAAGGGTGGCAAGGACGACAAGGGCAAGGGCGGCAAGGACGACAAGAAGGGCAAGTCGGGCAAGAAGTAGTCCTTAAAGGAACGCGTCCTCGACCAGAAGCTCAGCCTGCCTCTTCCAGACGCGCGGATTGTCGGTACGAAATCGCTCCAAGGCATCTTTCGTCGCGGACTCGAGTGGGTTGAGCCGCAGTGCCCTGCGCGCGGCCGGACGGGGATCGAGACCTGCTGACGCACGTGCGACCGCAAGGTCGAACTGGTATTCCCAGTTGTGGGGATCGCGCTCGATCGCGTCACGAGTGTCCCGGACGGCCTGAAGCGGGCGGCCGCCCCGGAGCTTGCAGTATGCGAGCACCTGGTAGGGCTCGGCCCTGCTGCCGAGCGCGGAGATCGACGAGCGCGCAGATGCGCTGGCTGCTCCACAATCCCCCGCCCCGAACTGCTCGACGCTTTCGTCGAGCCGTGCCTGGGAGACGAACACAAGCATCGGGAGGACCGCCACCGCCGCGACGCCGACCGCGACCGGTGCGCGGAGACCCATGCTTGGCCTCGCGATCGCCGGACTGCGCTGCGGGGGCGAGGCGAGGGCTGCTCCCCCGAGCGCAAGGAGCCAGAACGTGACGGCCGGCATCTCCCAGTCCCAGTCGACCCCGGCATGGAACGCCCAGGCGATTGCCGCGGCCAGCACGGCCACGTACACCGTTCGGTCGGACTCCCTCACGCGCGCACCAAGAACGACCAGGATCACGCCCAGGCAGAGGGCCAGGAGCGCCATTCCGACGATACCCAGCTCCCCCAGCACCTCAACGTAGAGCGAATGAGCATCGTCGATGTTGGACGAGGCGGGCCGGTCCTCGACCCATGACAGCGGATAGGTGCCCGCGCCGGTGCCTCTGACCGGCTCTCTGTCGAAGTCCCGGATCGAGACCTTCCATTGCTCGAGCCGTGCACGATTCCCGGGATCTGTGAGGCGCTGGCGGAAGTCACGCTGGGTCTCCTCGTCGAAACCCTGCGTGAACCGGTCGTACTGATCCGACACACGGCTCGGCGCGTCGAGAGCCGCCGCCCCGACGACCGCCCCGACGATCACCGCCGCACCGAGCGAAGCCAGCAACGGACGGCGGAGGTGGTGCGGAAGATGGAATCGCGCCAGGCGGACGTCGAGCAGGAGCAGCAGCGCGCGGATCGAGATCGCCACTGCAGTGCAGATGGCAACGACGAGCGCAACGTCGTGTCCTTGCGCGGTGGCAGCGGAGGTGGTCGGGCTCAGCCCCGCAAGCAGGTCCGCGTCATATGCCGCGATGACCGCCACCGCTGTCGGGGGCCCCGCGGCCAGCAGCCCGCTCACCAGCCCGCGGGGTCGCCCGACGACGATGTAGACAACGAGGCCGATCGCGCTTGCGGCGAGGCCGCCGCGCGAGTAGGTGAAGAGAAGCGTCGTCCCGAGCAGCGGGAGAGCGCCTGCAGCGACGACGCGGACGATGCGTGGCTCGCCGAGGCTGCACGTCAGGTGAAAGCAAAAGATGAGCCCGAGCGAGCAGAGAAGGCCGAGGGCGTTCCAGTAGGTCAGGGGGTAGCTCAGCCTGTTCTCTGCCAGGTTGGGAGCGATCGGCCAGACGTCCGGAAGCACGCGTGTGACGAGCGCGACGGTGCAGACGATCACGATTCCGAGCGCGACCCCGCGGACCATCCAACGCAGTGCGTGGGACGTACGCGCCATGGACCCAAACAGCAGCAGCGCGAGCAGATAAAGGAGAACGCGGCTCGTCTCGATCAGCGACCGGCCGAGCGCGTCGGACCAGATCGCCGAGGCCAGCGTCCAGACGGCGAAGAGCGCGAGAGCACCGGAGGCGAGCAGGAGGGAGCGACTCAGGCCGGCGAACGGCTCGTCTGCGAGCAGCGTTCGCACGACGAGGACACCTGCGAGCAGGACGGCGACGAATGCCGGCGTGTTCGGGAAGAAGCCCCCGGCGTTGAAGCTCAGGTAGACGGTGACCACGCCAGGCAGAGCGAGCAGGGCGGCGTGGGAAACGGTGGTCGTGAGATCTCGGTCGAGCATGGTCCTGCCGACGGCGTTCGATACGTTCGTCTCGGGAGGTTCTACTAGCGGCTGCGGCGGCGAAGGCGACCGCGGAGGCCTCGCCGTCCCGACGTGCCTCCCTGTTCCTGGAGATAGATCTCGTCGAGCAGCCCGATGTAGTTGTCACCGAGCCTGAAACGCTCCAGGAAGTGCAGGGCGTCCGCACGGGTCTTGCCCTCCCGGAACATCCCTTGGATCTCCGCCTGAATCATCTCGTCGAACTCGGGCGACGTCGCACTGGGCCCGGCTGGATCCTCTGGTTCGACCGGCTCGGGGTTGATCAGGGCCGCGAGTTGCTGCTGTTCGGCTCTTTCCGCCCGCGTCGCGAGACGCGCGTCGAGGGGCGGTTCGACACATGACGGCGTCCGAGGCTCCTCCTCCAGTTCGCTTCGCAGCTCCTCCACCAGGCTGCTCAGCGCGGACTGGACGGCCTCGACGTTGTCGAGCAGCCGCTTGGTCCGATCGCGCGCATTCTGATCCGCGTCGTGCTCGATCGCAGCAGCACGCGCCTCTGCTCCCTCGATGATCTCTCGCACGCGCCGCTCCAGGAAGCCACCGAACTCGTTTGTGACCTTGTCGAGCGACGCCGGCAGATCATGGCCTTCTGTTGGCTGTCGATCGGATGAGGCCAAATCTGACGCCGTGGGAACGGTCCTTCGGCTGGCAGTGTACCGGCGAGAGATCACGTCAAGACAGCCCGGGCTCCGGCGCGGTTTGCTGCTAGAAGCGCCTCCAACCGAAGTGCCGCGGCGAAGTGCGCACACCCCGCGCCGCGGCATACGCATGCAGCCGTTCGATGATCACGCTAAACGCAAGCCGCCGGGCTCCGAAAATGTGCCAATTTCGCCAAGCCGTCCACCTCGGGGGAGAAATGCGGTCAAGGCTAGAAATCGCTGGCGTTCCCGCTCTGGTCTTAGTGCTGTTGCTTGCCGCGCCGGCGCACGCAGCGTTCCCTGGCGCGAACGGCAAAATCGCCTACGAGTACGGCCACGCCGGCGTCTGATCCTCCCCACAAGATCGCCCTGGTGCTCGCCGGTGGTGGTGCGCGCGGCGCCTATGAGATGGGCGCTCTGCGGCAGCTGCTGCCGTGGCTCGCCAAGCAGCTGAAGCCAGAGGACGGGTGGCCGGCCGACATCGACCCGCAGAATTGGCGGCCGCACATCATCGTCGGCACCAGCGTGGGGGCGCTGAACGCGGCGTACCTGGCGGCGACGGCCGACGAGCCGCTCCAATCGGCGCTCGACGACGGGTGCAAGGTCTGGCAGCAGATCGAATGGGGGAAGACGCTCGAGGACCTGGTGTCCTTCTCCACCGCGAAGGCCGCGGCGAGTGCGGTCCTGGACCTCGCGAAGGTCTCGGGCTTTAGTGCCGGGCGCCTGCTCGACCCGTCACCTCTGAGAAAGACGCTCACCGACGGGCCTCTGATCGACGAGCGCGCGGGCGGCATACCGTTCGACAAGATCCGATCGAACGTTCACGGCCACCCGCAACTCGAGGCCGCTGCCGTTGTGGCAACGCTTGCCTCGACGAGTCTCAGCGAGGTCTTCTACGACGGTCGGGCGGCGAAGCCCCGGCGGGACCCGCGCCGCGGCATCGCGTACACGAAGACCAAGCTCGGCGTCGATCACGTGATGGTTTCGGCTGCGATCCCGAGCGTCTTTCCGCCGGTATACGTCGAGTCGCGGGAGAGGTGGTACTACGACGGGGGAACGCGCCTGAACACGCCGATCAAGCCGGCGCTGAAACTGGGTGCGACTCACCTGATCGTCGTTGCCCTTCACTCCGCTCGACTGGACGAGACGAGCAACGAGGATGCGAAGCCGGACCTGATCGACGGGGCCAAGCAGTTGATCCAGGGCCTCTTGATCGACCCGCTCGTCAACGATCTGCACACGCTCGCGGACATCAACGGGATCGTGCGGACGCAGTCGGGCGGTCCGATTGTCGTGCCGGCGGACCCGCCGAACCGTCCCGAGCGCAAGGTCTACACCGAGATTCCTTACATCTTCATCGCTCCGGAGCACCGCGACATCGGCCGGGCTGCGTACGAGGTGTTCGACGAGCACTACGACAACATCTGGGACCTACGGCACAACGTCGCACTCATGGGCCAGGCACTGGATGTGGACCACGACTCGTCGCGGGGAGAGCTGCTCAGCTACCTCTTCTTCGACAAGCACTTCGGCTCCAAGCTCGTGGAGCTCGGAGGAGGGGATGCGACCGGTTGGGTCGGCCGCGTCGAGCGGGGCGAGTCGCCGCTCTGGCAGACCGGGCCACCCGCCTGACGCGAGGTGGGCCATCTAAGTCGCGCATAGCGCAACAAAGATGGCCCACCTCCGCAGTTAGCGCCCGCGCGCGCCGAAGCTGTGCGGCGCGGGGAGCACGGCGCGCAGGTCGCCGGCCGCGGCGGCGAGCTCCTCGCGTTCGCGCCGGGTCTCGCGGCCCGCGGGCGGCTCAATGTGCTTCACGTCGGCGAGCGGCAGGTCCGGGCGCTCGATGCCCGCGATCCTGTCGACCAGCACGTTGGTCGTGCCGAGGCGGCGCTCCAGCCGCCCGCTCGCGAGCACGAACGGCTCGGCCCGCACGGCCAGGCGGTGGCGCTGGTAGACCGGCGGCGGGACGATCAGGTTGATCGTGCCCCACTCGTCCTCGAGCAGCATGAACGTGACGCCCTTTGCGGTCGCCGGGCGCTGGCGCGCCACGACCAGGCCCGCGACGGACACGCGGCTGCGATCGGGAGTGCGCTCCAGCTCGCGGCTCGATGCGACGGGCTGCGCCAGGTCCGCCCGCAGCAGCGCCATCGGGTGCTGCGCGATGCTGATCTTGAAGGAGCCGTAGTCGGCCAGCAGCCGCTCCCACGCGGTGAGCGCCTTCAGCGCCGGCGCCTCCGGCGGCGCGAGTGGCAACGACAGCTGCACTCCGCCGGGTACCGCGCGACCCGGCGTCACGACACCCATCTGCCACAGCGCTTCGCGACGGTGGGGGAGGCGGCGAAGCCGCCGAGGGGGCGGAGCCCCCGTGTCGTCGCATGCGCCGCTCCACGCCAGCCGCTCGAGCGTGCCACGTCCGGCGCCCGACCGCGCGGCGAGATCGCCCGCGTCCCGGTATGACCCGTTGCCGTCGCGTTCGGCAACGAGCGCCTTCACCTCCTCCTCCTTCACTCCCTGGACGTAGCCGAGGCCGATCCGCACCGACATGTCCTCGACCATGCACTCGTCAGAGCTGCGGTTGATGTGGGGTGGCAGGATCTCCATGCCGCGTCGCTGTGCTTCGTGCACCAGCGCGTCCGGGGGATAGAAGCCCATCGGCTGCTCGTTCAAAAGCGCGCACAGGAACTCCGGCCCGTAGTGCACCCGCAGCCAGGTCGACTGGTAGGCGAGGAGGCCAAACGCGGCCGCGTGGGCCTTGGGGAACCCGAAGCCCGAGAAGCCGCGCACCTGCTCGAAGATCCGCTCGGCGACCTCGCGCTCGACGCCGCGCTCCAACGCGCCCTCGATGAAGCGGTCGCGGTACACGAGGATCGCCGCGTCGGAGCGCTTGCGGCTCATCGCGCGGCGCAGGCCCTCGGCCTCGCCGGGGCGGAACCCGGCGAGCGCCATCGACACCTCCAGCACCTGGTCCTGGAACACGATCACGCCGAGCGTCTCCTCGAGCACCGGCGCGAGCAAGGGGTGCGCGTGGGGAATCTCGTAGTCCGGGTCGGCCCGCCTCCGCTCGCGCCTCTCTATATAGGGGTGCACCGCGCCGCCCTGGATCGGCCCCGGCCGCACCAGCGCGACCTGCACGGTGAGGTCGTCGAGCGAGGCGGGCAGCGTGCGGCGCAGGCTCTGCATCTGCGCACGGCTCTCGATCTGGAAGACGCCCGTGGTCTCGGCCTTCTGGATCGTCTCGTAGACCTCGGCGTCGCTGTAGTCGGTGCGCGAGAGGTCGATCTGCTCGCCGCGCACGCGCGCGATCTCGTCCACGCAGCGCTCGACCGCGGACAGCATTCCCAATCCCAGCAGATCTATTTTGAGGAAGCCCGCGTCCGCGCACGAGTCCTTGTCCCACTGCACGAGGTTGCGGCCCTCCATGGCCGAGGGCTGCACCGGGCACAGGTCGATCAGCGGCGTGGTCGAGATAACCATCCCGCCGGGGTGCTGGGAGGCGTGGCGCGGCAGGCCGTATGCCTCCGGGCCCAGCTCGATCAGCGCGCGCCAGCGCTCCGAGTCGGCACGCTCTGCGCCGATCGCCTCGGTCACACCACGCAGGAAGTCGTTTCTATCCCCGTACACGTCGGCGGAGCGCGCGACGCGCTCGATCTCGCCGGCGGGGAGCCCCAGCGCCTTGGCGAGATCGCGGATCACGCCCTTCCAGCGGTAGGTCGCGAACGCCGCCACCAGCGCGGCGCGCTCGGTGCCATAGCGGTCGTGCACGCGCGGGATCAGCTTTTCGCGGATGTCGCGCGGGAAGTCGAGGTCGATGTCGGGCAGCGAGGTGATCTCCTCGTGCAGGAAGCGCCCGAGCAGCAGCTTGTTGCGGATCGGGTCGATGTGCGAGAGGCCGGTGAGGTAGCAGACGATCGAGCTGACGCTGGACCCGCGGCCGCGCCCGGGCGGCAGCAGGCGGCGCGCCGGGCTCGCGCCGCGCACCTCGACCGCGACCTCGCGCGCCAGCTCGAGCATGTCGTGGTGGAGCAGGAAGAAGCCCGACAGCCCGAGCTTGCGGATCACGCGCAGCTCCTCGTTCAGCCTCGCGCGCGCCTCCCCGTTCTCGCCGTTGTGCGGATACCGCTCGTACAGCCGCGCCCCGCACAGCTCGGCCAGCTTGCGGTCGGCCTCCGGGTCCTCCGCGCCGGGATAGCGGTAACCGAGGTCGCGCGTGAGGTCGAACTCGATCTGCTCCGCGAACCGCGCCGTCTCCGCGACCGCCGCGGGATGGTCGGCGAACCGCGCCGCCATGTCGGCGGGGGAGACCATTACCGATGTGCTGTTGCCGCGGCGCTGGGGCTCGGTCTGGTCGAGGGCCGACAGCAGCCGCACCGCCACGAAGGCGTCCTGCAACCGGGCGCGGTCGGGATGGTGGGAATGCACGTTGCCCGTCGCCACGCACGGCACGCGCAGCCGCTCGGCGAGTTGCGCGAGCATGCGGTTGCGCGTGCGATCGCGGCGCCAGAACGGGCGCTGGAGCTCGATGCGAAAGCGCTCACGCCCGAACGCTGCGCGCAAGCGCGGCCCATGCCGCATCGCCGCGCCGTCGCGCGCGCAGCCGGACAGGCACAGCAGGCCCTCCGCGTGCTGCTCCACCTGCTCGAGCGTGGCGTGGGGAGGTGTGCGCTCGCGCGGGTTGGCGCGCGTGTGCGCGTGTGCCGCGGTCAGCAGCCGGCAGAGATTGGAGTAGCCGGTGCGGTTGGCGGCGAGCAGCGTCAGGTGGGCTCCGTCGTCGAGGGTCAGCTCCGTACCGGTGATCGCCTTCACCCCGAGTCCCTTGCAAGCCTGCGCGAACTCCATCGCTCCCCACAGGCCGTCGTGGTCGGTGAGCGCGACGGCTTCGTAGCCGTGCACCGCCGCCGCGGCCGCCAGCTCCTCCGGCGACGATGCGCCGTCCAGGAACGAGTACGCGGAGTGCATATGCAGCTCGGCGTACATCACCGCGGACTGTCCAGCGGGCTGATGTGACGCGAGACCGCCTGCCATTCTCCGCCACGCTTCACCCATACATCCGTCATGAGGAACGCCTGGTTGCGCTCCTTGTCGTCCATCCAGCCGCGCTGGCTGTAACGCGAGCGGACGAAGCCGAAGTCTCCGTACGTCTGGACGTCGAGCTCCACGTACTCGAACGAGTCGAGCGTGTAGCGGTCGCGTGTGACGTCGAGATACTGCTGCCGCGTGCGCATCTCGATTCCGGGGCGCCCCGTGAACAGCACGAACTCGGGTCCCAGTAGCCGCTCCAGGAACTCGATGTCGCGACGTTTGACGGCCTCCATCCACTCGTGCTGAAGACTGATCAGGTCGTCCTTCTCGCCCACTCTCACGCTCCCCGTTGTGTGTACCAGCGCCCGCTCACGAGGTCGCAGAACACGACCGCGTTCGCGCCGCTGGAGAGGGTCAGCTCGAAGTAGCGGCGGCGCAGCGGCCGCGCCGTCCACCAGCGGTCCTCGACGAGCCACTCTTCGCGCACCGAGTCGACGCCGGTGCGGCCAACCTGCTCGGGGACGCCGTCCGCGCTCGCCGCGACCGTCGCCGGTCGCGGTCGGTACAGACGCCGGGCCACCCTGGTCGCCTACTCCGGGAAGGGGGTGAGGAACGCGCGGCGCTCCGGGAGACGCGAGCCTGGATCGGTGTCGAGCACACGCAGCAACGAGTCCCCGCCGGCGACCGCGCGGGTCTGGCGGACCGCCTCCGCGAGCCGGAGGCGGCGCTCCTCGCCGGGACGGTGGAACGACAGCTGGTCGGCAACCGGCGGCCCGAAGGCGACGACGGTCAGGGACAGCCGCTCGATCGGAGCGGGCAACTCCTCCAGGCGCGCGGACAGCGCCAGCCGCAGGCGCTTGCGGGAGGTGGTCGCCTGGCGCAGCGCGACCTCGCGTCGCCACGTCCCTCGCTCGACGAAGCGCGCACCGAGGCGCATCCTGCGCAGCGCGCGTTCGCGTCGCTCGCGCCGCGCGAGGAGCCGATCGATCAGGAGCTCGAGCGCGCGCTGGAGCTGGATGCCGGAGACCGCCTCGGGCAGCTCGATCTCCTCGGAGAGCGTCTCGCCGGGCGGGCGTGGCCGCAGTGGCTCGCCGTGGCCGCCGGCCAGCTCGCGGGCGCGCAGGCCCGGCACGCCGAAGCGGTCAGCCACATCCCGCGCGGGCAGCGCCGCCAGCTCGCCCAGCGTGCGCACGCCGAGGCGCTCGAGCGCGGGACACAGCTCAGGCGCGAGCGCCGCGGGCAGGAGCGACACCGGCAGCGGTGCGAGGAAGGCGCGCTCGGCTCCGGCGGGCACGATCTTCGACCCCCGCCCCGGCCGCGCGCGGCCGGCGGCCGCGAACGCGCAGAAGCGGCTCGGCGCCGCGCCCCGCCGCGCCGGCCTCGGCACGGCCGTGCGGACGCGCGCGGGCACGCCCTCGAGGTGGCCGCCGTACATCCGGCGCAGGGCTGCCGCGTCGAAGTAGGCCTCGCCCGGCGCGGCCGGCTCGACCGCGGCGCCGATCCCTTCGAGCGCGGCGAGCACCGCCTCCCAGATGCTCGCCGCGCGCTCGGGGTCGGGCGGCACGAGTCGCAACCCGGGGCAGCGCGCAAGCGCCTCTCCCAGCCGCATCCCGGGGTGGATCCCGTGCGCCTCCGCCGCGCCCGACACCTCGCCCACGACCTGCTCGCGGTCGGGCTCAGGTGCGAGCGCCGCGGGTGTCTGCAACAGGTCGCCGCGCTGCCCCACCGCCGTCAGAAGGGTGAAGCGGGGGATGAGAACGCATACGACCTGTGCCTCCCTCTGCATCGAACGTATGTTCGCATAGAGGCACCGAGGGAGTCAACAGGGTGAGAAGAATTTCTCACCGAAGATCACGTCGAAGATAGACTCGGCGGCGATGAGGAGGACGGGAAGCGTCGCAACGATGGCTGCGATCGTGGCTGGATTCCTGCTGTTCGCCTTCCAGGCTGCCCCCGCCCTCGCCAGCTCGAACACGAACATCGGCTCGTTCGCGGATCCGCGCACGGACCTGCCGAGCCGCCCGGGTCAGCTCGTGCGGTCGCTATACGGGCCGTTCACCGTGCCCGCGAACGGCCAGATCCACAACGTCCCACTCACGGTGCAGGCGCCATGCACTAACTGTCGCATCACCGACATGGTCCCCAACCTGGTGTTCGACGGCACGGGCGCCACAGCGAACATGGACAGCGGCCTGCTCCTGCACCACTTCGTGCTGTTCAACCCGGGTCAGCAGGGCCTCGGCTGTCCGATCAGCGAACCGTTCTTCGGCGCCGGCAACGAGCGCACCCACGCGCACCTCCCGACGCCGTACGGCTACACCAACAACTCGGCGAACTGGAACATGATCACGCACCTCGTGAACACGTCCGGGACAGCCCGCACCGTCAACGTGGAGGTCATCTACCGCTGGCGCCCGATGAACCAGACCGAGGATGCGCGCCCGCTGTGGCTCGACATCGACTCCATCTGCAACGGCGGCAACTCGGAGTACACGATCCCGATCGGTTATTCCGACACCCACGTCGACTGGACCGTGCCGGTGGACGGGCGCATCATCGGCATGAACGGCCACCTGCACGACATCGACATCATCGACGCGAGCCCCTGCCCTGTCCATTGCTCCGCGAGGGGCGGGGCGATTGCACTCACGGGCGAGCTGGTCGGCGGGTCCGCGAGCCAGTACTTCGGCCCGCTGCCCCCCAACAACCCACCGCCCGCCGACATCACCGGAGCCACGCTGTGCAGATCGGAGGCCAACCACGGGACGTCGTTCGGCGCGGGCAACGGCACCAACGGACACCTCGACACCGATAGCAACTGCGGCATCTTCACCGACCTGCCCGCGGGCAAGCAGGCCGAGGCGTACCCGGCCGACGGCGCCTTCCCGATCGACGGCATACCGGTCAAGCGCAACCAGGTGATCAAGCTCCACAGCGAATATCAGAACGACTCGGGTGTTCCCAAGACCGATGTGATGGGCATCATGGCGGCCTGGATCGCGCAGCCAGACCCCTACGTGCGCCCCAAGAGCGGATCGCCTTTCCGGCTGTCGCTGGTGCCGGCTTTCGCGCCGTGCACGGCATCGAACCGCACGCATGGCCCGCCGTTGCTGGGCGGGTCGTGCAAGCCGCCCGCGCTGCTGTCGTCGCAGTTGACGATCGGCACGCCCGACAGCAACGGCCCTGCCGCGAAGTCGGTGGGCTTCGTGAAGGTAAAGGTGGTGGTCGGCAACCCGGCCACCGAGGCCGATGAGGCCGATGCGCGGGTCACGGTGTCGATGACCGATGTGCGTCGCAACACCGCCGGCCTCCCCGACTACAGCGGCCAGTTGCAGCTCGAAACGTCGATCCGGGTGGCCGACCGCAACAACGGGCCCTCCGAGACCGGGGTGATGCAGGACACCGCATTCCGTGTGACCGTGCCCTGCGTGCCCACTGGCGACACGACGGTGGGGTCGACCTGCTCGGTCAACACGACCGCGGACGCGGTGGTCGGCGCGGGCACCATCAAGGAGGGCAAGCGCTCCGTCTGGCAGCTGGGGCAGGTGAAAGTCAACGACGGCGGTTCCGACGGAGTCGCCTCCACCCTGCCCAACGCGCCGTTCGCGGTGCAGGGCGTTTCGGTCCCCTGATCGTCCGGGTCTCTACGACGCTCCCGCTCTCCGCCGAGGTGACGTGGGACACGGTCAAGCAGCCCGCGACGCTGCGCTACATCACCAAGGGCCTGCTCGGGTTTCGCCCCGAGCGCGAGCTACCGGAGCGTTTCGGCGCGGGTGAGACGTACCGGGTGCGGCTGCTCTTCTTCGGGATCGTCCCGGCCTGGTGGCACGAGATCCGCATCGTCCGTGTCGACGACACGCATCGCGAGATCCTCACGGCGGAGCACGGCGGCGCCGTGAAGGAGTGGGGCCACCGCATCACGGTCGACGAACGCGGTCCGTACAAGAGCCATTACACGGATGAGATCGAGATCGCGGCCGGTCCCTTGACGCCGTTCGTATGGGTGTACGCGCAGCTCTTCTATCGCTACCGGCAACGGCGCTGGCGCCGCCTGGCGCGCACCTTGAGCGCCTGACGGTCTTCAACCCTTGGGCAGCGCGTAGGCCGCGACCGCGACGAACTGCAACGCGGCTGCGGCGATCACGAGCACGTGGAAGATCTCGTGGTATCCAAACACGGCGGGCGCCGGATCCGGGCGTCGTAGGGCGTAGATGACAGCACCCGCGGTGTACAGCACGCCGCCACCCGCGACCAGCGACATGCCGAGGACGCCCAGCTCGGACGCAAGCTCGGGGAACGCGATCACCGCCACCCATCCGAGCAGCACGTACACCGCCGCGGTCAGCCACTTCGGCGTGTCGGGCCACAGCATCTCGAGGCCGATGCCGAGCGCGGCGCCGCCCCAGATCGCGATCAGCACCGCTTTCGCAAGGCCGCCGTCAAGCACCAGCAATGCGAACGGGGTGTAGGTGCCGGCGATCAGCAGGTAGATCATCGCGTGATCCATGCGGCGCATCCAGCGGCGCGCCGGCGCCGACCAGGTGCGCCGGTGATAGAGCGCGCTCGTGCCGAACATCGCTGCCACGCTCACTCCGAAGACGATGG
>JBBRDT010000020.1:0-42965 GCA_038203635.1 Solirubrobacterales bacterium | reverse complement strand
CGGCCGCCGGCCAGGCCGTGCCCGATGCGGATCCCGGCCAGCTCGACCTCTACATCGAGGATGTGCAGGTGGCGAGCGGCGGCACCGCCGTCGCGCTCGACGACGGCGGGCGCAGGCGGCTCGACGAAGTCATGTCCGCGCCGGAGGTCGAGCTGCGGCTGGACCTTTCGCGGGGCGGGGAGGAGGCCGAGATCTTCTTCTGCGACCTCGGACACGGATACGTGTCCCTCAACTCGGAGTACTCGACGTGAGCGACGAACGCCGAGATCGCGCGCACAGCAGCGGGCGCATCGAGATGCTGCTCGAGTCGCTCCCGTACATCAGGGAGTTCGAGGGTCACACGATCGTGATCAAGTACGGCGGCGCGGCGATGGCCCAGGAGCACCTGCGCGAGGCGTTCGCGCGCGACGTGGTGCTGCTCAAGTACGTCGGCATGAACCCCGTGATCGTGCACGGCGGCGGACCCGAGATCACGGACTACATGCAGCGGCTCGGGCTCGAGGTCGAGTTCGTGCAGGGCCTGCGGGTGTCCAACGAGCAGACGGTCGAGATCGCGAAGATGGTGCTGATCGGGAAGCTGAACAAGGACATCGTCCTGCACCTCAACCGCCATGGGCAGGCGGCGGTCGGGTTGTGCGGCGACGACGGACGCCTGTTCCAGGTCGCCAAACGGCGGGTGTTGAACTCGGCGGGCGAGGAGCTGGACCTCGGCTTCGTCGGGTCCATCAAACGCGTGGACGTGGATGTGCTGAACCACATCGCGGAGGACTACATCCCCGTGGTCGCATCGGTGGGCGCCGACGTCGACGGACGCTCTTACAACGTGAACGCCGACGAGGCCGCGGGCGCCGTGGCGGCTGCGCTCGGCGCATACAAGGTGATCTTCCTGACCGACGTCGAGGGCTGGCTCGCCGATCCGGCCGACACGGCCTCGCTGATCTCGGAGACGGACGTCGAGGAGATCAAGCGCAGCATCGAGTCGGGAGAGGTCGGCGGCGGGATGCTGCCGAAGCTCGAGGCGTGCGTGGCGGCGGTCGAGCGCGGCGTGCGCTCCGCGCACATTGTCGACGGGCGCGAGCCGCATTCGCTGCTGCTCGAGCTGTTCACGGATGCAGGGATCGGTACCAAGGTCAGGGGACAGAGATGACAGACAGTTCGCCGGTCGCCGGTCGCCGTTCGGCGATGGAGCTCGAGGCCGAGTACATGATGCAGACGTACAAGCGGTTGCCCGTCACGTTCGTGATGGGGGAGGGGTGCCATCTCTATGACGCCGAGGGTCGCCAGTACCTCGACTTCCTCGCGGGAATCTCGGTGCTCGGCACCGGCCACTGTCATCCTCACGTGGTCGGAGCGATCCGGGAGCAGGCGGCGCGCCTGGCACAGGTCTCGAACCTCTTCTACAACGAGCCGGCGGCGCGCCTGGCCGAGCGGCTTGCGCAGAGCTTCGGCCCCGGGGCACGGGTGTTCCTGTGCAACTCGGGCACCGAGGCGAACGAGGCCGCCATCAAGCTGGCGCGCAAGCACCGTCGCGGCGGCAACATCGTCGTGCTCGAAGGCGCCTTTCACGGGCGCACGATGGGCGCCCTCTCCGCCACGCCCCAGCCGGACAAGCAGGAGCCCTTCGCGCCGCTCGTGCCGGGCTTCGTCGTGGTGCCGCGCGACGACCCCGAAGCGCTGGCCGCAGCGGTCTCCGGCGATACCGCTGCCGTGCTGCTCGAGCCGATCCAGGGCGAGACCGGCATCTGGCCGACCTCGGAGCGCATGCTGCTGGCGGCCCGCGAGGCGTGCGACCGCGCGGGAGCGCTGCTGATGTTCGACGAGATCCAGTGCGGCATGAGCCGCACCGGCACGCTGTGGGCATTCGAGCTCACGCCGGTGCGCCCCGACGTCCTCACGTCCGCGAAGGCGCTCGCGAGCGGGCTCCCGGTGGGCGCGGTGATCGCGGGCGGCGAGGCAGCCGACGTGCTGCAGCCCGGCGATCATGGCGCGACCTTCGGCGGAGGCCCGCTCGTCGCCGAGGCGGCGCTGGCGACCCTCGACGTGCTCGACGACGACAAGCTGCAGGCACGCGTGCGGGTGCTCGGCGACCGGCTGCGGGTCGGACTCGAGGGTCTGCGCACGCAGGGCCGGCTCACGGACGTGCGCGGGCGCGGCCTGATGGTGGGTGCGGACCTGCCCGAGCCAACCGCTGCGGACGTGGTGCGAGCCGGGCTCGAGGCGGGTTTCGTGCTGAACGCGACGGGGCCGTCCACGCTGCGCTTCCTCCCTCCCCTGATCGTGACGGAGACGGAGATCGACCAGGTGCTCGCGTTCCTGGGGGAAACGCTTTGAACGACCGCCTGCCGCAGCCCACCGCCTCCTACGAGGCGGACCCGGACCAGGTCGGGCGCGTGCTGCTGCTCTACTCCGGCGGCCTCGACACGTCCGTGATGCTGAAGTGGATCCAGGATCAGTACGGCGCCGAGATCGTGGCGCTGACCGTCGACCTGGGCCAGCCCGGCGAGGACTTCGACGTCGTGCGCGACAAGGCGCTGCGCCTCGGCGCGCTCGACTGCCTGGTCGTGGATGCCAAGGAGGAGTTCGCGCGTGACTACGTGCTCCCGGCGATCAAGGCGAACGCGCTCTACGGTGGCGGGTATCCGCTCTTCACCGCGCTGGGCCGCCCGCTGATCGCCAAGCTCGCCGTCGAGAAGGCGCGCGAGACGGGGTGCGACACGATCGCGCACGGTTGCACGGGCAAGGGCAACGACCAGGTGCGCATCGAGACCACGGTCGCGTCGCTCGATCCGGAGCTGAAGATCATCGCGCCCGTGCGCAGCTGGGAGATGGGCCGCGAGGAGGAGATCGCATACGCCCGCGAGCACGGCATCCCGATCAAGGGAGGGACCGAGGCGCCGCCGTACTCGGTGGACGACAACATCTGGGGCCGCTCGTCCGAGGGGGGTCCGATCGAGGACCTGTCGCAGCCGCCGCGCGACGACGTCTGGGAGACCGTGACGCCGCCGGAGCGCGCTCCCGACGAGTCCGAGACGATCGCGATCGGGTTCGAGGAGGGCTGCCCGGTCGCGCTCGACGGCGAGCGCCTGGGACTGGTGGAGCTGATCCAGCGCTGCGCCGAGATCGGCGGCCGCCACGGCGTCGGCATCGTGGACCACATCGAGGACCGCATCGTCGGCCTCAAGGTGCGCGACATCTACGAGGTCCCGGCTGCGGAGATCCTCCTGACCGCGCACAAGGAGCTGGAGAAGCTCGTCGGCACGATCCACCAGAACAACTTCAAGCCCGATCTCGATCGCCACTGGGCCTTCCTCGTGTACGCGGGCCTGTGGTACGAGCCGCTGCTGGGCGACCTCAACGCCTTGATGGACTCGGTCAACCGCTGGGTCACCGGCACGATCACGATGCGGCTCTACAAGGGGCGCGCCGTTGCGGTCGCCCGTTCGTCTCCGCACGCGCTCTACGACGCGGCGCTAGCGGGTTTCTCCGAGTCGGGCGGGTTGTTCAGCCAGCGGGCGAGCCCCGGCTTCATCGAGCTGTGGTCCTTACAGAGCCGCATGGCCCACCGTGTGAGAAACCGGGATTCCGGGGAATAGGAGTCGCATGCTCTACAAAGCACTCGGATTCGTGGTCTGGAAGCTGGCGATGCGCCAGCTGCGCAAGAAGTTCGGCGCCTACCGGAAGCCGGCCGCAGCGCTGACGGTTGCGGTTGCCATCGCGGCGATCTACGTCGCCACGCGCGACGGCGAGTAGTCGCCCCGTTTAGGCTTGCGCCCATGTGGCGCAATTGGGCCGGAGACCAGCAGTGCGTGCCGGCTGCCGTGGAGCATCCGGGCTCGCTCGACGAGCTGCGGGCGGCGATCGGACGGGCCGCTGAGGCCGGTCGCGACGTCCGGGTGACCGCCTCCGGTCACTCCTTCACCGACATCGCCTGCACCGACGGCACGATGATCCGACTGGACCGGATGAACGGCGTGCTCGACATCGATCGTGCGGCTGGACTCGCGCGGGTGGAGGGCGGCATCGTGATCCGCGATCTGAGCGGGCGGCTGGCGGCCGAGGGACTCGCGCTGGAGAACCTCGGCGACATCGACGTGCAGACGGTGTCCGGTGCCATCTCGACGGCGACACACGGGACGGGCGAGCGCTTCCGGAACATCTCCAGCCAGGTCGAGTCGGTCCAGCTCGTAACGGGGGACGGCACGGTGGTCGAGTGCTCCCGCGAGTCGGACCCCGACCTGTGGCGCGCCGCGCGCGTGGGGCTCGGGAGCCTCGGCGCGATCTCGGTGCTCACCTTCCGCGTGGTGCCCGCGTTCACGATCCGTCGCCACGATCACCAGATGCCGCTCGACGAGACGCTCGCAAGCATCGACGAGCTCGCCGCGCGCAACGACCACTTCGAGTTCTACGTCTTTCCACACACGAAGGTCGCCCTGTGCCGCGAGTCCAAGCACACCGACGGAGCGCCCGAGCCGCGCGGCCGCGTGTCCGAATACCTCCTCGAGAACCTCCTCGAGAACAACGCGCTCGCGCTGCTGTGCCAGATCGGCAAGCGCTTCCCGTCGCGCATCCCGCAGATCAACCACCTGATCGTGAAGGCGCTCGGGGGCTCGGTGAAGACGGACGCGAGCTACAAGGTGTTCTCCACGACGCGGAAGGTGCGGTTCACGGAGATGGAGTACGCAATTCCGCGCGCGAACGGCCCCGAGGCGCTGCGCCGCGTGCTGGACGTGATCGACCGGCGTGGCTTCGCGGTGCCGTTCCCGATCGAGTACCGCGTGGTTGCCGGTGACGACGCGTACCTGAGCACCGCCTACGAGCGCGACACCGCCTACATCGCCGTGCACATGTACCGCGGGATGGTGTGGGAGCCGTACTTCCGCGCCGTCGAGGCGATCATGGACGACTACGAGGGCCGCCCGCACTGGGGCAAGCGCCACTTCCAGAAGGCCGCGACGCTCGCACCCCGGTACCCGGAGTGGGACCGCTTCCAGGCCGCCCGCGCGCGGCTCGACCCGAACGGGCTCTTCGAGAACGAGTATTCCCGCCGGGTCCTGGGCCCGGTCGGCTCAGCCGTCACGGCGTAGAGGCTCGGTGCGCTGAAACCACGTGTCGTTCACGACCATGTCGTCGACCCTGCGGTCCTGGCAGTAAGTCGTCAGATCCGACAATCTGTTGATGAAACCGCGGCCCCTCCAGTTCAACGACGTGTTGCAGAGCGCTCCGACTCCTGAACGGTCGGCGACGGCGCACAGGAGCTCGTGCAGTCGCTCATTGCTCTCTCTGCTTACGGTCTGACAGCGAGCGGTGCCGTCGACGTGTGTCACCGCAGCCAGCCGGTCGGTGGTGACCGTTCGAAAGTAGAGCATGTACGGGTCCTCGAACTCCGTGTCGAACACTTTGCCGAGGTCCTCGACGCGACAGCATGGAGCGATCGGGCGGTAGTCCTCGCGATGCTTGATCTCGTTCAAACGGTCCCGCGTTCGTGCGTCGAAAGGCTCCGCCAAGAGCGAGCGATGACCGAGCGCCCGGGGCCCGAGCTCTGCACGGCCCTGCACCCAGGCAAAGATGCGCCCTTCCGCCAACGCGCCGGCGATCGCGACGTCGTCGACGCGATGCCGTCGCCACACCGAGCCGTCCGGATCCCGGTCCCACGCGAAGGAGAGGCCCGCGTCGACGTCCCAGTCGATGTAAGGGTCCCCGGTCGTGAGCAGCAGAGCATCCGCGGCCGCACCGATGGCCAGTCCCGAGTCGTTCGCACAAGGTGGCACGAACACGGTCGAGAAATGTCCCAGCTCCCGCCACATCCTGTTCCAGTCGCAGTTCAAGCCGCAGCCGCCGGAGATGTGAAGCGGCAGACCTGGCGGAAGGTTCTCGACTGCCGCCCTGGAGAAGATCTCGCACATGCGCCTGCTGAGCAATGCGGCGGCGACCTTCGTGACTTCGGATTCGACACCCGCGTTGTAGATCGGCGTGCCTTTGAACTCGTGCTTTGCCGCGGGCCATATGTCCTTCGTCGTCAGGACGCGCTCGATGATCTCCGTGATGGCCGGATCAGCCTCGTCCGCGTCGCCGTAGGCGGCCAGGGCCATGAGCTTGCCGGCGTCGCTGTCGTTCGGGTTCGCCGCCGCGTCGGGGAAGTCGGGGTCCGCGAGCGCGAAGAGGAGCGCCCACCTGGTGCCGGGGGAATCATGCACGTTGACCTCGCGCGTGACCACCCCGCGGTCGTCGATCAGATACAGCTTCCCGAGCAGCCCCTCCCATACCAGGGCGGCCCGGAGAAAGGCGTCGTCCTTGGGGCTAAGCGCGATCGAGGACACGATGTGCGAGCGCTCGTGGGTGGAGGAGACGAGCGTCACCTCCCGTCCCAAGAAGTTCATCGGGCGCTGCTCCACGCGCCCCGCGCCCACGTACCCGATGCCGAACGCGCCGCTTCCCTGAGCCCATCCCCCGGCGTGGGCAATCACGTCCGGCATCTCCCCGAGGTGCTCGACTGCGGCCAGCACCCCGGTGGCGTTGATGTCGGAGTGCCGGGGAAGGGAGTCTTTCTCCGCCTCCTGGGAGAACAGCAGCTTGCCGTCCTTCACCGCGGCGAACGCCCCGTCGTGCCCTGAGTTGAGTGCCAGTACGAGCATGGGCCGGAATGCATACTCGACCGTGGCCCCGGCAAGGTGCGCGGCTTATCGGTCGTAGTACGCCCATGATCTGTCTCACCTCGAAAAACAGGGTGGCAGGATTCGTCCGGTGTTTGTCCTTGCCGCCAACCCCGCGACGCGCCATGATGCGGCCATGAGCGAACCGCGTCGCGTCGTCATCGTGATTTTTCCCGGCGTGCAGCCGCTCGACGCCATCGGCCCGGCGGAGGTGTTCCGCACAGCGAGCCGCCTCGATCCTCCCGGGTACTCGGTCGAGCTGGTGGCCACGAACCCCGGCACGGTGCGCTCCACGACCGTGCGCCTGGCCGTCGACCGCAGCCTGGCCGGGGTGCGCGGCCCGATCGACACCCTGATCGTCGCGGGCGGTACCGGCGTCCTGAAGGCATGCGAGGACAAGCGGCTGGTCTCATGGGTGCGTGCGGCCGCGAAGCGTTCGCGGCGCGTGTGCTCGGTCTGCACCGGCACTTTCGTGCTGGGCGCGGCCGGCCTGCTGGAGGACCGGCGCGTCACGACCCACTGGGCAAGCTGTGACCAGCTCGCCGAGCAGTACCCCTCCGTGACCGTGGAGCCGGACCAGATCCACGTGCGCGACGGCGACCTGTACACCTCCGCCGGCGTGACGGCCGGCATGGACCTCGCGCTTTCCCTGGTCGAGGAGGACCTCGGGCGCGCGACCGCCCTCGAGGTCGCTCGCTGGCTCGTCCTGTTCGTCAAACGCCCCGGCGGCCAGTCGCAGTTCAGCGCGCAACTGGCGGCTCAGACGGCCCAGCGCGAGCCTCTGCGTGAGCTGCAGGACTGGATCGCGGGGAACCTCGACGCCGACCTTTCCGTGCCCGCGCTCGCCGAACGCGCGCACATGAGCGAGCGCAACTTCGCACGCGCGTTTCGCAAGGAGCTTGGAATGACGCCGGCCGCCTACGTCGAGACGACGCGGGTGGAAGGCGCCCGTATCACGCTCGAGTCCGGTGACACGCCGGTCGAGGCCGTCGCCCGCAGCACCGGCTTCGGGACCGTCGAGACAATGCGGCGGGCGTTCCACCGCCGCCTGGGCGTCGGGCCCGCCGATTACCGCGCCCGCTTCAGATCAACGCAAGCCGCCTAGAAAGGGGCCCGACATGCAGATCGCCATCCCGCTGTACGACCGTTTCACCGCCCTCGACGCGATCGGCCCGTACGAGGTGCTCTCGCGCATCCCCGGTGCCGACCTGAAGTTCCTCGCCACTGAGGCCGGTCCCTACAAAACCGACAACGGGATGCTCACGATCCTCGCCGAAGGATCGCTCGACGACATGCCGCACCCCGACATCCTGTGCGTACCCGGCGGATGGGGCACGCGCGAGGCGATGTCCGACGAGCGCCTGGTCGGCTGGATCCGCGACGTGCACGAGACCAGCCAGTGGACCACGTCCGTCTGCACCGGGTCGCTGTTGCTGGGCGCCGCCGGGATCCTGGACGGCCTGGACGCGACATCGCATTGGCTCGAGCTCGAGACGCTCCGGGACATGGGCGCGAACCCGACCGAGCGCCGCGTGGTGGAGCAGGGCAAGGTCATCACCTCCGCCGGCGTGTCGTCGGGGATCGACATGGCGCTGACGCTGCTGGCCAAGATCTCCGGAGACGAGTTCGCGCAGACCATCCAGCTGCTGATCGAGTACGACCCCCAGCCGCCGTTCGACTCCGGCTCCACCAGCAAGGCCCCACCCGAGATCGTGCAGCAGATCCGCGACCTGGCGGCTGCGCGCCAGCCCGCCTGACGCGCGAGCACGTGGTCCTTCTCGGAACGTTCGCGCGCGCCTTCCGTGACTAACGCAACGGGCGCCGTGCGCAACACGGCTGTCGGGACAACGGCGCAATCCGGGTGGGCGTGAATCCGAGCGCTATGCGCGCGTTTTCCTACCCACCCGGTTGGTGGTGTGACCGCATTCGCGTTGCGAGTGACGGGTTTGGACATTCGGCGAGGAGGCAGGGGTACCGCTTCGCCCCCGTGGCCTGGATCGGGTCCAGCTGCACGTCGACCTGACGGTACTCGCCAAGCTCTCCTGCGCTCTAGCGCGAGTGCGAGCCGTGCCCGTCGCGGCGTAACTCAAGCCACCGCAGCCGCAACGCGTTCCCTGGGAACGATCCGGCGACTGCGGCTCCCACGCCGAGAGCCAGCCCTGCGGGTGACGTGGTCTCCCACCAAAACACCGAGGCCGCCGCAAAGGCTATGAGTAGAACTAAAGCCGCCGCCATTGCCCAAGTTCGCCCGGGAAACAGCCTAACGAGAGTTTCGCTAGCTGTTTCGCCGGAGCCTGCCTAGAGGAACGTGCGGCCTTCGCCGCGGTACGTCGGCACTTCGTCGACGACGCGGTCGCCCGACACGAGGTGAAGCGAGTCGAACCGCTCGCACAGCTCGCCGGCCTTGGCGTGACGGAAGTACACGCGGTCGCCGATCTGCAGGCCGCGGGCCGCATCGCCGAGCACGGGGGTCTGCACCTCGCCCGCGCCTTCGAAGCGGTCGAGCCGGAGACCGGCGGGGAGGTGGGGGGAGGGGACGCGGCTCGGCTCGCCCAGACCAGAGGCGAGATAGCCACCGCCCAGCACGGTGGCGATCGCGGCTGACGGCTTTCGCACGACCGGCATCGCGAACATCGCGGCCGGCCGCAGCTTGAACGAGCTGTAGGCGTCGAACAGGGTGGGGGCGAAGAACCCCGAGCCGGCCGCGAGCTCGGTGACGGCATCCTCACCCGTGGTGCCGTGCAGGCTGCCCGTTCCGCCGCCGTTCACGAACTTCAGCTCCACCAGCTCGGACACGGCGGCCACGACGGCCGCTCGCCGCTCCCTGATCTCCTCGGCCGAGCGCGACTGCATCCACTCGATCACGCGGCCTTGCAGCCGTTTGCCGGGAGGACGGTCGCCGAGACCGGCGATGTGTCCCTCGTAGGCCATGAGGCCCACCAGCTTCAGCCGCGGACGGCCCAGGATCTCCCGCGCAAACGCAGCGGCCTGCTGCGGCGTGCGGATCGGGGAGCGCTTGGGTCCGATCTTCAGCCGCCCGCCGAGCGCCCACCAGCCGACGTCCAGCTCCATCGCCACGCGGATCGGGCGCTCGCCGGCTCCCGCCGCATCCTCGATCAGGTCGAGGTGCGCGGCCGAGTCCACCATCAGCACCGGCGCGGTCGACGGCCGCTCGTCGGTGAGCGACGCAAGCTCCGCGATCGCGGTCCGGTCCGCGGTCGGATAGCCGATCACGAGGTCATCGAAGCCCTGCCCGGCCAGCCAGAGTGACTCCGGCAGCGTGTAGGTCAGCAACCCCCGGTAGCCCGGGTCCCGGGCGAGGATCTGCTCCAGGATCGGCCGCGACCGAACCGACTTCGACGCGACCCGCACCTGCTTCCCCCCGGCCCGGCGCAGCATGTCATCCGAGTTGCCCCACATCGCGTCGAGGTCAACGAGCGCAAAGGGAGCCTCGATGCCCTCGGTCGCCCGCTCGAGGCGCTCGTAATCGCTGGAGAAGGCGTGATGCTGAACCGCTGTGGCCACACGTTGAGCCTACCGCCGCCGCCGTCAGCGGTTCTGCGAGCGCCAGAGGACGTTGACGCGATCGCCGGCCGCCGCTCCCGAGTCGAAACGGCTGTGCCCCACGAACAGCCGGGACTTGCGGCCGAAGAGCGAGCGTAGGGACGGCGCGCCCGCCCGTCGGCGGATCGTCAGCCGCAGCCCCGTGGCGATGTCCTCACACCGGATCCGTACGGCGCCCCGCGGGCGCTTGCCCCGCCGCGTGAGTTTTACCGACCGGCAGGTCCGCGCTTTCGCGGCGTGAGCAGAACTGCCGAGCTGTTTCTCGAGGATCTTGTCGTAGCGATCGAGGATCTTCTGCACCGTCTTGAGACAGGTGACGAAGCTGGTCCCGTGGATTTCGCCACTGAGGGCGAGGATGGCGCAGAGCTGGAGTGCCTGGTAGTCGCGCTTGATCTTTCCCTGCGCGGCACGTGTCAGCACTACGCCGACCACCGGTGGTGCGGGGCCACCGATGCCGGTTTCGCTCGCCGTCTCGATCTCGACCACGGCGCCCGCGGCCTTCCGCGCCACCACCGGAGTCGGGAGCCCCGTCACTTCGCCCGGCGGCGGCGCCGCATAGGAGGTCGTCTCGCCGAGTCGCGGCCGCACCGAGTTGGGCGTCAGGGTGAGGCAGGTGCCCGTGGCCTGCGTGAAGCGGGCTGCCCCGGCACAGCCGGTTGGCGTGCCGTTCTGCAAGCAGGCCCCCTCGATACACGTTCCGTTCCAGCCGCAGGCCGTTCCGCAGCCGCCGGAGTCGTAGGCCCAGTCGCCCGTGAACGAGAGACCGCTCGCGCCGAGCGTGAACTTGAACGTGCCGCTCTTGGCCGGATTGCCGGGCTGATTCCAGGTGCCTTGGTTCACGTTGCCCGTGACGTTTCCGCTGAGCGTGCCGGGATTGAAGCCCGCGTAGGAGCCGCTCCCGCCCGCATCCAGGGTCAGCCTGCCGAAATCGGAGTTCCAGACGCCGGCCCACGTGCTCTGTGCAGCGCCCGCTGCGGGCGCGCACGTGAGCATCGCCCCGGCTATCGCAATCCAGGCAACCAGGCGCAGCGCGCGAAAAAGCTTGCGACCCACACACCGAGCCTAACCCGAAACCGCGCAAATTGCGGCAAATTGGTATCGTCCCGCGCCGCCTAACCCGATTCGCCGCCAGGCGACCGGGGCGGGGGACCCAAGCGACGGCCGCCGGCCGTCCGGGGCGAATCGCAGACTGATGCGTAGCGCCACTCCTTCGGTGCGAGCCCGACAGCTAACCCCGCAGGCACAGAAGGAGCATGGAACCGATCCCCGGACATCCCCCCGCGGCATGGCCGCGCACGCGCCTCGTGTGGCTCGTGAGCCTCATGCTCGCCATCCTGGCCGTGGCCCCGGTCGCCCACGCGGCGGACGTGGCCACCCTGCAGGCGCGGGTCGACAGCGCCAAGGCACAGGCGCGCAACCTCGCATCCGCGGTCCAGCTGCGCACGGCCGAGCTCGAGGCCGCCCAGAGCGAGGCCGCCGCCGCCGGCCGCCGCCAGCAGGTGCTGGAGGCCGAGCTGGTGCAGAGCGTTGCCCGTGCGCGGCAGCTCGAGGCTCGGGTGACCGCCGCTCAGGAGCGCCTCGCAAAGGCCCAGGCCCGTTTCAAGCGCATGCAGCGAATGCTGGCGAGCCGCCTCGTCGCGATCTACAAGAGCGACACCCCGGACCTCGCGACGGTGCTGCTGGAGGCGGACGGCTTCGACGACCTGCTCACCCGTACGGCCTACCTGCAGGAGATCAACCAGGCCGACCTCGCGCTCGTGGACCGCGTGCAGGCGCTGCGCAACGGTGTCCGCGCGGCGCTGGCCCGCGTGCGGGCCGCACGTGCGCAGGCGGCCGCCGAGGTCGAGCGAGTGGCCGCGGCCCGCGACGAGATCGCGCGGATCCGCGCGGCGGCATCCGCCCGGGCCGCGAGGTTTGCCCGCGCCCGCGCTGCGCAGCAGGCGGCGCTGACCTCGCTGCGCTCCCGGATGGCGGGCTGGCAGGCGCAGGTCCGCGAGCTGATGGCCGCGATGGGCGCCCCCGGTGACGCCGCGGGAGCGGTCGAGCAGTGGTTCGACGGTTTTGCGATCCCCCAGGCGATCGTGATGTGCGAGTCGGGCGGCGACTACGGCGCCCTGAATCCCTCGAGCGGCGCAGGCGGCGCGTACCAGCTCCTGCCCTCGACCTACGAGGGCCTGGGCGGGCAGGCCGAGGCACCGAACCTCGCGCCGAAGTCGGAGCAGGACCGCCTCGCCGCAAAGCTCTGGGCCGACGGCCGGGGCCGCGGCAACTGGGAGTGCTGACGGGATCGCGCCCGTGTCGCGTGACCCGGCCGAGGCGCTGCGCCGACGTTAAGCTGCCCTTGCGGCGTGTGTCTCTGACCGCTTACCAAACGACTGGATGTCATCGCGATGCTGGTAATCGGGCTTAACTCGGGGCACGATGGGGCCATCGCCGCCGTGAAGGATCGGCGGGTGCTGTTTCACCTCGAGGGCGAGAAGGACTCGTATCCGCGCCACGTGAAACTGAACCCGATGCGGATCCTCGAGGTCATGGAGAGAATCGGGGAAACGCCCGACGTAATTGCCCTCGGGGGTCAGACAAAGGAGCGGGCGTGGTTTTCCGGCGGAAATCCAGACATCTGGACCGGGTACTTCGATCCAAGATCGGTCAGTCGGCGTGAGGGCACATTCTGCGGCGAGCGCACGACGATCATCGCGTCCTCCCACGTGCGATCTCACATCATGATGGCCGCGGGCATGGCACCCAGAGACGACGCACCGCTTCGCGCAGTACTGGTTTGGGAGGGTCAGGACGGAACGTTCTATCTCCTGGACGAACGCTGGGAGATCGTTCGCGAGATCTCCGTCATGAGACGCCCCGGCTCGCGCTACGTGATGCTGTTCGCGCTTGCCAACCCCGTGTATCCAGACCACGTCCGAACCGCCCACACGGACGACGCCGGAAAGCTGATGGCACTGGCTGGTTACGGTGACCCAGCCGATGCAAATCCGAATGTGGTCGCCACCGTCGATCGGCTGCTTGGACCCTGGGAGTCCTTCGGTGCGAAGGGGCAGTACAAAGATTCACCGGTCTACAACGTGGGGGTTGAAGCAGACGTGACGAAGATCGCGGCCGCCCTGCTCCAGCAGCGCTTGTTCGATGTCTTCGCCCGCGTGGCGCAGGAGGAGATTCCGGCCGGCATCCCGCTGTACATATCGGGCGGCTGCGGTCTCAACTGCGACTGGAACACGATGTGGCGCGAACTCGGTCATTTCTCGTCGGTCTTCGTCCCACCGTGCGCCAACGACTCCGGGTCCGCCCTCGGGACCGCCCTCGATGCGCTGCACGCCATGACCGGGGATCCTCGCGTGGAATGGGACGTGTATTGCGGCCTCGAGTTCGAATGTGACCAGGATCCGGATCCCACGCAGTGGGAGAGGCGCCCCCTCGAGCAGGCGGCGCTTGCGGACGCGCTCGCGAGCGGGCGGATCGTGGCCTGGGCACAGGGGCGCTACGAGATGGGTCCTCGGGCGCTCGGCAATCGCTCGCTGCTGGCAGACGCCTCCGATCACCTCATGCTCGAGCGCCTCAACGAGGTAAAGCAGCGGGAGGCCTATCGCCCGATCGCCCCGTGTTGTCGCATCGAGGACGCCGGCAAGGTCTTCGACGCCGACTTTCACGATCCCCACATGCTCTATTTCCGCATGGTCACGTCCCCGGACCTGGGGGCGGTCACACACGTTGACGGCTCGGCGCGGGCGCAGACCGTGACGAAGGACAGCAACAAGCCCCTCCACGACCTCCTGTCGGCCTTTGCGGAGCGCCACGGTGTCGGCGTCCTGTGCAACACGTCGCTGAACTACAAGCGGACGGGCTTCATCAACCGGACGTCAGACCTCGTCCACTACTGCGAGACGCGCGGACTCTGGGACATGGTGATCGGAGACACGTGGTTCCAGCGCATCCGCAGCCGCGTCGACTGGGATGGCGGCTTCGTACCCTCGCGCTTCGTCAAGAGGCTCATCGAGCAGAACGTGCCGGAGGGCGGGACGGTGGTGGTGATCGCCGAGGGAGTCGATGAGATGCTCGAACTCGAGGGCCGGCGCGGCTGGCATTTTCCTCAAAACGAGGACGGTAGCCATCACGGCGACTTTCCCGCTGACAGCGAAGAGGCGATCGCGGCTCTCGAGGCGCTGCGAGAGAAGGGCGCGTCGCATCTCGCGATTCCGGCATCCCAGCTCTGGTGGCTCGAGTTCTACGGCGGTCTTCAGGAGCACCTCGACGATCACTACCGCGTTGTGGTGCGAGACGACGGCTGCGTGATCTTCGAGATGAAGGGCGCCTGAAGGCCGCGGATTCGCACGCAACGCGCGCGATAACGCATTGATCAGACGCATTTTGGGCACGGCGGGCGGCCGTTTGCGTCACCCCTCGCCCCTACACTTGACGATCCGTGAGCCCGCCTGGTGCCGTCCACCTACACGTCCACTCCGAGTACTCGTTGCTCGACGGCGCCTGCAAGATCGATGCCCTGGCGGCCCGCTGCGCCGAGCTCGGGATGCCGGCCCTGGGGCTCACCGACCACGGCGTCCTGAACGGGGCCGTCGAGTTCTACAAGGCCTGCCGCAAGCACGGTGTGAAGCCGATCCTGGGCCTCGAGGCCTACCTCTGCGAGAACCGCCACGACCGCGAAAAGGTCCGCTACGAGCGCAACCACCTCACGCTGCTGGCCCGCAACGAGGAAGGCTTTCGCAACCTGATCAAGCTCTCCTCGCTCGGCTTTCTCGACGGTTTCCGCCGCGGCCAGGCGAATGTCGACATGGAGTTGCTCGACATCCACTCCGAGGGGGTGATCGCGCTCAGCGGCTGCCTGCAGTCGCGCTTCTGCCAGCGGATCGTCCAGGAGCGGGAGCAGGAGGCGCGAGCCCACGCCGATGAGCTGATCGGCGTGTTCGGCGCCGACGACGTCTACTTCGAGATCCAGAACAACAAGATCCCCGAGCAGGACCGCGCCAACGAGGGGATCGTGCGGATCGCCCGGGAGCTGGGCCGGCCGCTGGTCGGCACCGCCGACGTCCACTACCTGCGCCGCGAGGACTACTCGACGCACTCGGCGCTGCTGTGCGTGCAGACGAAGTCGACCCTCGCGCAACCGAAGCTGCGCTTCGACACCAACGAGTTCTACCTGAAGAGCCCGGCCGAAATGGCCGAGTCGTTCCAGCAGTGGCCCGAGGCAGTGCCCACGTCACTCGAGATCGCCGAGCGCTGCGACATCGAGCTGCAGCTCGACCGCATGATGCTCCCGACGTACCCGACGCCCGACGGCTCGACGCCCACCGCCCACCTGCGGCAGCTGACCGAGCACGGGTTGCGCGAGCGCTACGGCGACCCGCCGCCGGCCGCCGCGCTCGAGCGACTCGAGACGGAGCTCGCCGTGATCGAGGACATGGGCTTCGAGTCGTACTTCCTGATCGTGTGGGACTTCGTCAAGTACGCCAAGGACAACGGCATCGCCGTCGGCCCGGGTCGTGGATCGGCCGCGGGCTCGATCGTCAGCTACGTCCTGCGCATCACCGACGTCGACCCGCTCGACATGGACCTGCTGTTCGAGCGGTTCCTGAACGCCGAGCGCAAGACGATGCCGGACATCGACATCGACTTCTCCATCCGCGGCCGCGAGCGCGTGATCAGGTACGTGCAGGACAAGTACGGTCGCGACGCGGTCGCGCAGATCATCACCTTCGGCAAGATGAAGCCACGCGCCGCGACCCGTGATGCCGCGCGGGTGCTGGGCGTCGACTACGCGACGGGCGACCGGCTCGCGAAGCTGATCCCCGAGCCGATCATGGGACGCACGCCGAGCTTCGACGAGTGCATGGCGCCCGGCACGGACCTGCGCAAGGCCTACGACACGGAGCCGCAGGCGCAACAGGTCGTCGACGTTGCACGCGGGCTCGAGGGCATCGTGCGCAACAACTCCATCCACGCTGCGGCTGTCGTGATCGCGGACCGGCCGTTGACGGAGATCGTGCCGCTGCAGCTCGCCGAGGACCGCGGCGCCGTCGAGATCCCCGCCGACATATCGGGGGGAGCCGGCGGAGCCGGCGAGGGGGGCGACGCCCCCCGTGGAAAGCCCGAGCGTGTCTACAAGACGGTGACGCAGTACTCGATGAAGCCCATCGAGGAGATCGGCCTGCTGAAGATGGACTTCCTCGGATTGCGCACGCTCGACGTGCTCGAGAACGCCGTCGCGATCATCGAGCGCTCCGGCGGCGAGCAGGTCGACCTCACGAACCTGCCGCTCGACGACCGCAAGACATACGAGATGCTCGCGCGCGGCGACTCCGTCGGCGTGTTCCAGCTCGAGTCCGAGGGCATGCAGGAGGCGCTGCGCGAGGTCGGGCCGACCGAGTTCGGCGACATCGTCGCGCTGGTCGCGCTCTACCGCCCCGGGCCGATGCGCTTCATCAAGGACTATGCGCGCGGCAAGCGCGACCCGGCGACCGTCCGCTACATCGACGAGCGGCTGAAGTCGATCACCGAGCACACCTACGGCATCGCGGTCTACCAGGAGCAGCTGATGCAGATCGCGCGCGACATCGCCGGCTTCCCGGGCCCGAAGGCGGACACCCTGCGCCGCGCGATCGGCAAGAAGGAGCGCGCGTTGATGGCGACGCTCAAGCAGGACTTCGTCGAGGGCTGCCGCGAAGGCGGGACGAACACCTCCGTCGCGAACCAGCTCTGGAGCTTGATGGAGTCGGCCGCCGACTATTCGTTCAACCGCTCCCACGCGGCCTGCTACGGGCTGATCGCGTATCGCACCGCATACCTCAAGTCGAACTATCCCGCGGAGTACATGGCCGCGTTGATCTCGAGCGTGATGTCGACCAAGGACAAGGTGCCGTTCTTCGTCTCGCGCTGCGAGGAGATGGAGATCAAGGTGCTGCCGCCCGACGTGAACGCGTCCGGGCACGACTTCGTCGTCGTGGAGAACGACATCCGCTTCGGGCTCGACGCGGTGAAGAACGTCGGCTACTCGGCGGTCGAGAAGGTCCTCGAGGCGCGCGAGGCGGACGGGGCCTTCACCTCGATCTGGGACTTCTGTGCGCGGGTGGACTGCCGCACGGTCAACAAGAAGTCGATCGAGAGCCTGATCAAATGTGGCGCGCTGGACTCAACGGGCGGCACCCGGCAAGGGATGCTCGCGGTGCTGCCCCAGGCCCAGGGCGCGGGCGCGAAGGCGCAGGAAGACGCCCTCTCGGGCCAGGGCTCGATCTTCGACCTCGATCCAGCGGGGGACAGCGCATCGGACTCTGTCGCGGCCGCGCACTACCCGCCGCTGCCGGCCGGCGAGTTCGACGGGGTCGAGCTGCTGGCGATGGAGAAGGAGACACTCGGCATCTTCCTCTCGAGCCATCCGCTGACCGAGGTGCGCCATCTGCTGCGTGCGCGCACCGATTGCTCGCTGGGCGAGGTGTCGTCGAAGCCCGACGGCGCGTGGGTGACCGTCGGGGGACTCATCGTGCAGGCCAAGCGCATCCGCACGAAGTCGGGCGAACCCATGATGTTCGCGACGCTCGACGACCTCGAGGGCCAGGTCGAGATGCTGATCTTCAACTCCGCCTACGCGGCGAACGAGTCACACGTCGCGGTCGACAAACGCGTGATCGTGCGCGGCCGTCTGGATCACAAGGAGCGCGGCGAGACGAAGCTCGTCGTACAGGAGATCGAGCCTTTCGAACCCACCGCCGAGGAACTTGCGGCAGCGGGCAGCCCGCCGCCTGTCGACCTCGATGCGGGACGCCGTGCGCGGCGCGGGGCGGCCGGGATCGGACCCGTCGTGATCAAGGTCGATGCGCACACGTGTGACGAGCACCTGATCGCCGAATTGAAAGCTTTGCTCGAACATTTCCCCGGGCAAACCGATGTTCTGCTCGAGATGGGAACTGCCGCGGGCCCGCGGCGCCTGCGCTTCGGATCTGACTTCCGGATCACCATGTCGGGGAGCTTGCGCGCGGAGCTCGACGAGCTGCTCGGCCCGGAGGCGCTGGTCGCCTGATCGGCCTCGCCGCCTCGCCTGGACAAACGTTGGGCGAGCGGCGCGAACGTGGGTACACTTGCCGCCATGGCAGTCCGGTCAAAGACCAAGCAGGCAACCGAATGCCGGCAGTGCTGCGCGTTCTGTGACAAGACGATCGAGCCGCGCGGCTGCATCGAGGCCAACTGCCCGTTCCTGTACACGTACGAGGACGACAGCACCGGGCGCAGCTACATGGGCTGCTTGCAGAAGGTGTTCGACGCAGAGATCGACGTCGAGATCTTCCAGCACGCAGAGCGTACGCGTGCGGGCTACGGCGGCGTGAAGGCAAAGCGCGAGCCGATGCCGATGTGCCCGTTCTCCGTCGAGCGCTCCTACGAAGGCAGAGGCGCGGCGTTCGACTGCGTCAACCCGCGCTTCTTCGACGTCTCAGAGGTCGACCCGGGCGGCTACCGCGCGTTCGACCTGCGCGACCGGGTCTGAAAGCTCGACAGCGGAGCCATCTGATGCAAGGGGACGACCGGGCCACGCGGGAGGACCCGGCCACAGTCAAAGCTCGCCGGCTCGAGAAGGTGGAGGAGCGGCACGCTCCGCACGGCGAGGCGTTCAACTCGCTCGACCATGCGCGCTCGACGGGGCGTGCCCATGTCGTGTGCCTCGGCGACAGTCACGTGGGCGTCATCTGCAGTGGGCTCCAGCCCGACAACGCGGCGCCGCTGATGGCGCATGCCTGGGTCGACCCGTGCAGCGTGGTCGGGGCCACGGCCCGCGGTATGGCGAACCCGCACTCCCGGACGAATGCCCTGTCCATATTCCAGCACCGCATCAAGCTCGCAGAGGTTTGGCAGCAACTGGTCTTTCAACTCGGTGAGGTCGACTGCGGGTACACGATCTGGCTCACGGCCGAAAAGCGCGGTACATCGATCGAGGAACTGATGCTGACGAGCATCGACAACTACGTGGCGTTCCTGGGTGAGCTCCACTCACAGGGTTTCGAGGAGCTGTTCGTGCTGAGCGCACCGGCGACCGGCGACGCGCGAGACATGCGCGGCCACGGGGCAGAGGCGGTCTCCCAGCGCGACCGCACGGACCTGACACTGCGCTACAACGAGGAGCTGGAGCGGCGCGCGGGCTTGTACGAGTTCGTCGACGTCACCACGCCGACGCTGGATCCCGCGACCGGCCTGGTCGCGGCGGCATTCCTCAACGATCCGATCGACCATCACCTCGCTGACGAACCGTATGGCCGGCTGACAGCGGAACGGCTGGGACCGCTGCTGTCCCCACCGGAGCACGCCTGATGGGCGCCGACGAGGTAACCCTCGGGAGGAAGAAGGACCCGCCCAATGAACTACGGGAGGCTCGCCGGATGCAGCTCCTCGAGCGTCGCCACGCCGAGTTCGGCGAGCAGTTCAACTCCATCGAACATGCCCGCTCGACCGGGCGCGCCCATGTCATCTTCATCGGGGACTGCCACCTGCGCGTCATACACAGGGCGGTCCAGACCGGGACCGCGACGACGCTGATACCAAACGCCTGGCTCGACCCGTGCATCGTGGGCGGGGCCACCGCACGAGGTCTCGCGAACCCAGCCTCGCACTCCGGGGCGATAAACATCTTCCGGCGCCGCCTCGAGTTTGCAGAGAAGTGGCACCACCTCATCTTCATGCTCGGGGAGGCGGACACCGGATTCATGATCTGGTACCGCACGCACCAGCTGGGGGAGTCAATCGCGAAGCTCGGGGAGAGCCTCGAGCCCTACATGGCATTCCTGCGAGAGGTCCACGAACAGGGGTTCGAGAAGATGATCGTGTTGAGCTCGCCGGCGACGCCGGGCGACCGGCGTATCCGCCGTCAGAAATTCGAGGTCACACAGGAAGACCGCACGGAGTTGACGATGCGGTGGAACCAGGAGCTGGCGGACCGTGCCGGCGACATGTACACGTATGTCGACGTGACCACGCCGACCCTGGATCCCGCGACCGGCCTGGTCAAACCCGAGTACATCGACCCGCACGACCAGGACCACCTCCTGTCCGAGCCTTACGGCCTTGTCATCGCGGACCAGCTAGGACCGCTGCTTACGCCGCCCTGAGCCGGCGTCGTCACGCAACCGCTTCGCGATGTCGACCTGGCGCTTTCCGGGGCCGTGCCCATCCGGGCCCGGGACCTCGACCAGCACCGGCAGCCGCTTGAACCGCCGCTCGCCGAGGAACACGCGGATGCCCTCCTCACCCAGTTCCCCCTCGCCGAGGTTGGCGTGGCGGTCGACATTCGAGCCCAGCGGAACCTTCGAGTCGTTCAGGTGCAGCGCCTGGAGCCGGTCGATGCCGACCAGGCTGTCGTACTCGTCCACGACCGCCTCGAACGCCGCCGTGTCTCGCACCTCGTAGCCGGAGGCCAGCAGATGACACGAGTCCAGGCACACGCCCAGGCGCTCGCCGCCGCCCGACACCTCGATCACGCGCGCCAGCTCCTCGAAGGTGCGCCCGATCGTGAACCCCGCTCCCGCCGTGTTCTCGAAGAGCAGCGGGGTGCTCTCGGTCGCCTCCAGCGCGGCCTTCATCGCCTTGCCGAGCTTCTTGAACGTCGGTCCCGGCGCCTGCCCCTTGCCGCTGCCGGGATGGACGATCACCCCGCTCGCGCCGATCGCGTCCCCGACCGACAAGGCGTGCGTGAGGGACGTGAGCGACTTGCGGCACACCTCGGGGTCGTCGCTCGCCACGTTGATCAGGTAAACCGCGTGGATGAACACCGACTTCACCGGGCTCTCCTTCATCCGTGCGCGGAAGGCGGCGAAGTCGTCCTCGGAGTAGTTCGTGGGGCGCCACGCCCGCGGGCTCTGGTTGAAGATCTGCATCGACTCGGCGCCGTAGTCCTCTGCACGCTCGAGAGCACGCACCAGCCCGCCCGCGGTCGAGACATGGGCGCCGATTAGCATCTGCGGGCGTGTCTGCGCATAGATATAGATTCGCGCCCAGCCCCACCGGGTTCCTGCACATCGGCGGCGCGAGGACGGCACTCTACAACTGGCTCCTGGCACGCAAGTCGCCCGAGGACGCGCTCGTGCTGCGCCTCGAGGACACCGACCGCGAGCGCTCCACCGACGAGGCGGTCGCCCAGATCCTGGACGCCATGGAATGGCTCGGCCTCGATTACGACGAGGGGCCGTTCCGGCAGACCGAGCGCTCGGACATATACGCGGAGCGCCTGGAGAAGCTCCTCTCGAGCGGCGCCGCCTACTGGGACACCGCGGGCGCGGGTGAGGTCAAGCTGGCGAAGGAGCGCAGTGGGGGAGCCGGCTACCGCGGCACGCCGGTGCCCGAGGGAACGGCCGGCGCGGCGGTGCGCCTGCGCGTGCCGGACGAGGGGCACACGACGGTCAACGACGTGATCCGCGGCGAGTCCGCCTTCGAGAACAGGCTGCTCGACGACTTCGTGATCGCGCGCGCGGACCGCACCCCGCTCTACAACTTCGCCGTCGCCGTGGACGACACCGACATGGGCGTCACGCATGTCGTGCGCGGCGAGGACCACCTCTCCAACACCCCTCGCCAGCTCCTGGTCCTGAAGGCGCTGGGCGCGGACCCGCCCCTTTATGCGCACCTCCCGCTGCTGCACGGGACCGACGGCAAGCCGCTGTCCAAGCGCCACGGCGCCGCATCCGTGCAGGAGCTGCGCGACATCGGCTACCTGCCCGAGGCGGTGCGCAACTATCTGGCGCTCCTCGGCTGGGGCTACGACGCCGAGACGACCTTCTTCACGACCCACGACCTGATCGAGAAGTTCTCGCTCGAACGCGTGTCGCGTTCACCCGCCGTCTTCGACGAGCAGAAGCTCTCGTGGATGAACGGGCACTACATCCGCGAGATGGACACGGCCGAGCTGACGCGCCGCGTCGCGGAGTGGATGGCGGCCCGCGACATCTCCGGCGCGGACGACCCTCGCCTCGAGCAGGCCGTCGCCGCGGTCAAGGACAAGGTCTCGACCCTGGCGGAAGTGCCGCGCCTGGTGGGCTTCGCATTCGGCCCGGTCGAGACCGATCCCAAGGCGTGGGACAAGGTGATGGGCAAGGAAGGCGCACGGGACCTGCTGGAGCGCGCACGCACGGCCCTGGCAGGCGTCGATCCCTTCGACGAGGCGCAGATCGAGCAGGCCCTCCAACGGGTCGTGGAGGACACCGGAGCGAAGCCGGGAGCCGTCTATCAGCCCCTGCGCGTCGCGATCACGGGCAAGACCGTGTCGGCCGGGATCTTCGAGAGTCTGGCTCTCCTCGAGCGCGAGGAGGCCCTGCAGCGGATCGACCAGGCGCTGGATCGGCTCTAGACCGCTGATCGCACTCTGCGACTGACCGTCAACTCCGGCGGCCTTCCTGCCGATACTCGGGTTGGCGATGGCGACACGAGCAGCAGGGAAGCGCGAAATGGCGGGAAGCCAACTAAAGGACGCGGCGCTCAAGGGCGACGCGGCCAACTCCCTGCCCACCGGCAGGCAGCACAATGAGGGACACGGACGTCGCTTGACGGCGGCCTTCGAAGCTCTGGAGGCTTTCCCGGCCCTCGCCGAATCGCGCAAGCGAGTCCTACGCCTGGTGAGCCAGGAGCAGCCCTCCGTCAGCGAGATGGTCGCGGCGATCGAGTCTGACGTTGCGCTCGTCATCTCCGTCATGCGCCTCGCAAACAAGCGGGCGGACGGGCGCGGACGCGTGCGCGGCATCCCGGAGGCGATCGAGGTGCTGACGCCCGCGGGCGTCGAAGCGCTGATCGGCGCCACCAAGACCTTCGACTTCTTCGAGCGCACGCCGCTGTGGGACGCAGCGCCCGAGCGCTTCCGGCTCCACGCGGTCGCCACCCAGCGCGCCGCGGACAGGCTGTGCTCGCGCGTCGAATTTCCCGACCGCGACGAGGTGCTGGTCACCTCGCTGCTGCACGACATCGGCAAGCTGGTGCTGGTCCAGGCCTACCCCGGCTACCCCAATCAGATCCATACAACCGCGCGCACGCCCGAGCAGCGCATCCATGTCGAACGGCGTGAGCTGGGCATCGACCACGCGCTGGTCGGGGGGGTCATGGCCCGCCGCTGGGGACTGCCCCAGCCGCTCGCCGCTGCGATCGAGCACCATCACTCCGAGGACGCGATGGGAGAGGCCGCGATCGTGCGCCTCGCCGACATGCTGGCCCACTACGCACAGGGCCAGGCGGTCGCCCCCGACCAGCTCCTGGCGGTTGCCCGCCGGATCGGGCTCGGCCCGCAGGACCTGCGCGAGGTGCTTTTCGAGCTTCCGGGCCCGCCACCCGACCGCAAGCGCTCCGTCACGCCATGCCCGCTCTCCGCGCGTGAGCTGGAGGTGCTGAAGCGCCTCGCCGAGGGCAAGGTCTACAAGCAGATCGCGCTGGAGCTGGGCCTTTCCACGAGCACGGTGCGCACGCACCTGCACAACGTGTACGGCAAGCTCGGCGCAGTCGACAGGGCCCAGGCGGTCCTGATCGCCTCAGAGCGGGGCTGGCTGTAGGACAATCCGCTGCGACGCCATGAGCGAGCAGCGCATTAACGACAAGCAGTTCGAGCTCCTGCTCAAGGAGCTGACCCGGCTCGGGGACGAGCTCGAGGCGATGCGCCGCCGGCTGACCGTGCTGGAAGCGATCCCTCCGGCGATCGACGAGCTCGCTCGCCTGTCCACCGCGCTCGAGACGCTGGCCTATGCGGCCATCGGCCGCGACGGGCCACGGCTGCGACGCCGCGCGTAGATCACCAGCGCCGCGATCGTCATCCCGATGGCGTCGATCATCACGTCCACCGGCGTGCCTGTCCGTCCGTCCACGAAGGTCTGGTGGAACTCGTCGGTTGCGGCATAGAGCAGGGCGATCGCGACGGCGCCGGCCAGCGGCCTGCGCACCCCGAGCGCCCGCAGCGCCCGCCACCACAGCGCTGTGAGCACCGCGTACTCGGTGACGTGTGCGACCTTGCGCAGCACAACGTCCCACCAGGCGCGATCGATCTCGTCGCTCGCCTGACCGGACAGCACGAAGATCACGGCCATCCACGCGAGCGGCGGGATCAGCAGATACGCGAGGCGCCTTGGGTTCTGAGCGGTCATCTGGGCCATCAATACACTTCCACAGTCTCTTGATCACGATCAGCTCGAAGTCCCGTTACGCCGTGCAGGCACTGGCCGAACTGGTGCGCCAGGGCGCCCGGCCCGGAGGTGCGCCGGTGCCGATCGCCGAGCTTGCCCGGCGGCGCGACATCCCGCTCCAGTTCCTGGAGCAGCTGTTCGCGACGCTCCGCCGCGCCGGACTGCTCCAGAGCCAGCGCGGTGTGAAGGGCGGTTATTCGTTCCAGCGCGACCCGTCCGAGATCACGGTGCTCCAGATCGTGCAGCTTCTCGATGGCGAGTTCGACGCCGAGGCGGCGGCTGCCGGTGGAGCCAACGAGGTGTGGTCGAAGGCCGTCACCTCATTGCGCGATGTGTTGAGCGGCACGACGATCGCCGACGTCGTAGCGCAGGAGGCTCAGGCCGCCGGCGCGCAGATGTACCAGATCTAGCGGATTTGGCTCTGTGCCCGGGCTGAGGGCAACATGGGACCGAAACGGGGACAGGACACCCCTTGAGATGTGATGTTTCGGCGAGTCTGGACTCAGTGCGTACGGATGACTTCAGTTGACGCCGAGGCTACTATTGCGGGAGAGTCACCGACGTGGTTGACGGTGGGTTGCGAGCGGTGGTCCAGGTTAGGCCACGACTCGTAAGGATTTACGAACGGAGAGCCGAAAACAAGATGGACCCCGTCTCATGGTAGGGCGGAAGGACATCGGACAGATCAGCATGGGCAAGTTTCTCAAGAAGATTCTGAGTGTCGCCAACGGGCGTCAGAACGACCGCCCCCAGAAGGGGGCGGAGCAGCCGCATGCCTGCTCTTCGGACGAGCTCGAGCGTCGCGTGGTCAAGGAGGCCCGCCGCTACGAGGACGACCTGAGGGAACTCGCCAAGGTCTGACCGCCTCAGGCGGCTATTACGCTGCCTGAATGTCTTCCTATCGGAAGATGGACATGTCGGCCATGGAGGTTGCGCACTCAGCGTTGGTCGAGATCTTCAAAGATCACCCGGAGCCGGTCCCGTCTTGGGGGCAGGCGGACCTCGCCAAGCTGGAGATGGTCTGCGAGTGCACCGAACAAGCGGTTTGCCGTAGTGGCTGTGATCACGTATCTCATCCTCAACAGCCATAGGGTCGACGCACCCGTCGGGACATTGGCCGATGTTGCTAAGTCCGTCTCGGAGAGCGACCCGCGCACACCTGAGGGAAAACCGGATCTGATCGTAAATGGCCTGACACCGGCCTTTCGACAGTGGCTCCAGCCATACGATTGGCTCGCGGCGGCAGACGTCCCTGGGGATCGCTGAGACACCGGGAAAGTTCCGGACCCACGTTCTTAGGCGGTGAGCAGCCTGTAAACCGGGTTCGCGTTGATCGTCGGTGCGATGCGATCTCCCTCGCCGGCTTCACGCAGGACGGGGACCAGCGTCTCGCTGCGGAACTGGTGGAACCGCTCCTCCGAGTCCCAGACCGTGATCACTCGCCATCCGCCCTCGATCGGGCCGGCGATCTGAAGCTGGCACCCGTCCGGGAGCTGACCACCCGGCGTCGCCTGCTCGCTGACCTCGTCGAAGAACTTCTGGTTGCCGCCTTGGACCTCCGCAACGACCACCACTGACATAAGGGCTCCTCTCATCGCCAACGAGTTGCCCGGACGCTAACGGGTTTAGATCCGGGCACGAAGTTCAGAAGATCTCTGTGGGCCCACTCTCGTCGGCCCGCGGCTCGGGCTGCGAAAGCCAGTCACCCGGATCGTCATCTTCCGTACCGAGACCGGCTGACGCTCGCTCGCCGGCCTTTGCTCCCTCGCTCACCCGCTCACCGCTCGGCGTGCGGAGCTCGATGAGACGGTGAACACCGGCGAGCTGCAGGGCTCGCAGAGCTGGGCCCCGTGGCGGGATCAGCGCGAAGCCGAAGCTGTCGCGCCGCGAGCGCATCTCCTGCTTGAGGAGGATGCGCAGGCCGCTCGAGTCCATGAACGACACCCCGCGCATGTCAACGACCAGGGAGCGGGTACCGTCCTCGCCGGTAAGCGCACTGAAGAGCTGGTCCAGGGGTTCCTCGGCGGCAAGGTCGAGCTCGCCGATCAGACGGGCAAATACCTTTTCGCCCTCACGATCCATGTGAAGGCTCAGCACGTTCGAAACCTGCTGCTTGTATCCCTGGTCCGACATTGGCTCACCCCCCAGAGTCGTCGATCCGACACGAGCCTGCCCCGAAGCAAAACGGCCGGGAAATATAGCGCAGCTCCTCAGGGAACGAACACGCCCTGCCTGGCGAACACGCCGTTGCCCGGGGTATCGGCGTCCCCGTCGGGCCCGCCGTCGAGCATCTCGATCTGACCGATCTCCCAGACGCTGCGCGCGCCCTCGTCGATGATGCCCGGTAGGACGGCGTCGAACGTGGTGACCTGATCGCAGGTGGAGCCGATCGAGAGATCCAGGGTCAGGGCACAAGCAACGGTGACCGGCACGTCGAGGTCCTGGACGGTGCCGGGCTGGTCGACGGCGTCCCCGTTGGCGCGGTCGGTGATCCTGAGCGCGGCGCGCATCTGCACCTCGCCCAGGTAGTCGGTGAGCGTCGTCGTGTCGCGCACGTCGGCGAGCGAGAGGGTGACCCTGACGTCAGCCTCGTCCTCCGGCGTGCTCGGTATTCCCGCGATCACCTTGAACCTGACGCTGCCGGACGCGTTCGCGACCTCGCCGTTTGCCTCGGGCGATCCCACCGTGAGCTCCGACGACGACTGTGCGGGCGGGTTACACGACCCCTGCTCGAGCGGGGGCCCGTGGATGTCGTTCGGGCTCGCGCAGGCATCGAAGGCGGGCACCAGGGCGACTCGCAGCGGGGAGGCGCGCTTCGGCCGCGGGAAGGAGTCGTTCACCACGTCGACGACCAGCTCCGGCCGCAGCGGCACGTCGGAGAGCTCGCGCGACCCGAACGTGACTCCGTCGGGGTCGGCGTTGGCGAGCTGGAAGCTGTAGGTGCCGTTCGCCTGCACCAGGCTCGTGACATCCCACTCGGTCCACACGGCCGGGTCGATCGGTCCGGCGTCGGAGATCGGTCCCGTGGTCGCGGCCGGCCGGTTCTGCCAGGTAATTCCGGTCTCCGACCATGCGTTGGTGGTGCCGCGCAGGGCCGGTCCGTCGACGGTCGCGTTCTCGGTCGAGTGCAGCCGCAGCTTGGCGCTCGTGACCCGGCCCCAGATGCCGCCGACGATGAACCGCAGATAGCTCTCGATGTCGGCGTTCGGGCCGACCTCGGTGCCCAACTGGTCGACCGCGCCGAGGTTCGTCGTCGGATTGGCCTGCTCGACCTTCGCGTCGGCGGCCGCTTCGAAGCTGAGCGTCGCGGACCCCGGCGTGCGGGGGGCGAACCTCGCCGTGTAGGTCGTGCTCGACGTCGGCGCGACGTTGTGCGTCTGGGGCTGGCCGTCGGGCCAGGACGAGAATCCGTACGTCGTGTTGTCGGCGATCTGCGGCGACTGTGCGCTGAGGGTGTTGGTCGAGCCCTCGATCACCGTTGCGCTCACCGGCGCGGCGCCGCTCACGGGGCCGAACGACACGGTCATTCCCGGCGGGTCGCTGGTGGCGGTGACGTCCACCGTCCGCGCGTCGAGCTGGCGGGAGACGGTGGCCGTGTTGTCGTGCGAATCCTCCGCGGTCAGCTTCAGCTCCAGGTGGGACGGGTACTCGTGGTCGGGCGCGACGAACGTTCCCCCTGCGGTGTGCTCGTAGCTCTCGATGGTGTGCTGGTGGCAGTTTCCGGGGGACGTGCAGTGGTGCACGATGAGCTGCCATTCGAGGGCCGTGGCCGGCAGCGCGCCGTCCTGGGCGTCGGTGGCGGAGCCGGTGAAGGCGATCGATTGGCCCACGCCCCAGGTGGTGCCCGCCTCCGGCGTGGCGATGGTGGGCGTCGGCGGCTCATCGGCGGCACTGATCGTGACGGTGTCCTCGTCGAATGCGCCGCTCGTGTCGGTCACGCGCAGGGTGACGGTATACACGCCGGCATCCGTGTACGTGAAGCCCGGAGAGACGCTGGTCGAGTCGTCGAGCTGCCCGTCGTCGTCGAGGTCCCATGCGTAGCTCAGCACCTCACCGGCGTTTGGGTCGCTCGACTCGCTCCCGTCGAAGCTCACCTGTAGCGGCACGCCTCCGGACTGCGGCGCCGCCTCCGCCACCGCTGTCGGAGGGGAGTTGCCGGGGTTGCCCGTGAAGTTGATTCTCCTGATGATGCCGTTCCCGATGTCCGGGTAGAAGAGCTCGCCGTTGGGCCCGAACTCGAGATCAACGGGGAAGTTGGCACCCTGCGCGAATGCCTCCCTTGTCGCGGGGTCGGGCAGGCCGTTGGCGTCGGCCCGCAGAACCCAGATGCATTCGCGCACAAAATCGGAGAAGAACAGCGCACCGTCGTACGTGTCCGGGAAGTTGCCGGCCATCGGGGCAAAGGCCACGCCCGATAGTGCCGAGCCGTTCTGCTCCTGGCAGTTCTCCCCGGTCACGATCTCCTGGCCGTGCAGGTAGGCCCAGTACGGCGGCGTCGCGGTGCCCGCGGTGTAAAGGCTCTCGCACAGGTTGAGGTGGAGCGTGCTGATGGGACTGTGTGTGTTGGAGATCGGAGTCCCGCTGGAGTTGAGGCCCCCTTCGTAACAGGGCCAGCCGAAGTTGCGAGGACCCCCGAACGGTGAGGTCACACGGTCGATTTCCTCCCATTGACCCTGGCCGACGTCGGCCACCCACACGTCGCCGAAGCCGGGCCGGATCGCGAGCCGGAACGGATTGCGCAGCCCGTAGGCCAGCATGCGCCGCTCGTTCGCGTTGGTGCTCGAGAAGAGTGGGTTGCCGGCCACCCCCGCACCGGTGTCGGGGTCGATCCGGATCACCGCGCCGCTCAGCCCGAGCGGGTCGGAGGTAGTGCGGATGTCCTGCGAGCGTAGCTTCCCGCCCTCCGCGGTCGGCGGCGACATCGCTCCGCCCACGCCGCCTGGTGGGTCGCCGCAGGGGTTGACCGGGTCGCCGTCCTGACCGTAGTCGGTGAAGTTGTAGCTCGCACCCTCCCCGCCGGAGTAGTAAAGGTAGCCGTCCGCACCGAACTCGAGCCCGCCGCCGGCGTGGCTCGGGTACTGCTGGCACCAATCCTCGATCAAGACCTGCTCCGGGCCGGTCATCGTCTCGCCGCTCACCTGCAGGCGCGAGATGCGCCCGCTCACCACGCATCCGTCCGCGAGGCCGCCGGGAGGGGTGGGGCACGTGTCCGAGTTCTGGTTGGGCTGGCCCCAGCGAGGCGCCGTGCCGCCGATCGCGGCGTCGTGCACGTAGTACACGTACACGTACGGCTCCGCCGGGAAGTCCGGGTCCACGGCGATGCTCATCAGCCCGCGGTCGACGTAGTTGTGAACCTCGGTGCGGAGATCTGCGAACTGCGTGGCGCTCGTGTCGGCGAGGTTGGTGTAAGTCTTGATGATCCCGCTCTTCTCCGCCACGAAGACACGGCCGTTGGGAGCGAACTCGACGGCGATGGGCGTATTCAGCCCGGAGAAAGCATTCGACTGCTGAAAGCCCGCCGGCAACGTGACGGCGCGCGCGGCGCCGGCGCCGGCCAGTGCCATTGCGAGGGCGGCAAGGAAGGCAGGCACAGCACGCTGCGCGGCCCAGGCGAGATACGAGCGAACTGGATGAGGCATGGCTCCCTGCGCCGGTCCTGCGGTGGAAGACCGGGGATCGGCGAATCCGACCGGCCGACCCTACCACCCCCCGGGCGTCAAGGAACGAGGAAATATCTCGGGGTTTGGAGGCCGCCGGGCGAGAGTTTCGGCTACGGCACGAAGACGCCTTGCCGCAAGAAGTTGGTGTTAGGACAAGACCCATCCGGCAAGGGGCCGTTCATCGCGGACTATCCTGGTACCGCTTCGTCGCACCTGTCTAAAACCCCAAGCACTCTTCCGGGGCCGCGTGTTAGCCCGTTGCGGTGGGCCCGGACGTGATACCGCGTACACCATTGGGGCGACCACCCCGAGATGGGAGTCGGGGCGCGAGGGTCACTGTGTGGCTGGGAGTCGCCTCCCTGCTTGCGACGTTGGCCGTGTTCGTGGCCGCAGTTGTCATCTCCTACGAGCTGCTCCACGGCGACGAGGTGACAGACAAGCCGTCCTCGCTCGAGCCCGTGCAGATTGTCGGCGCGGAAGAGACGGTGTTCAGCTGGGCGCGTGGCCGCTGCGGGGAAGAGGACATTCCGGACCTCCCGGCGAGGGCGTTCAGGGACGACGCCGGGCGAGTGCAGTTGATCAGCGCGCACCACGTCAACCGTCGGTTCGTCGGCAGGAGCCTGGACCGACTGACACATCCTTGCGCCGTCACCATGCATTCGGGCGACGACGCCGACCCGGCACGATTCAACGACCGCGAGTGGCTGGCGGCACCGTACACGCTCGATGGGCGCACGATCTACGCATTGGTCCACAACGAGTACCAGGGCAATCAGCACGCCGGCCGCTGCCCCTCAGGCGTCTATCTCAACTGCTGGTACAACGCGGTCACGCTCGCGGTATCGCACGATGGGGGGGTGTCGTTCCGCGATGCGCAGCCGCCGCCACGGCACCTGGTCGCCACCGTTCCGTATCGCTATGCCCCCGACGCCGGCGCCTACGGGATCTTCAGCCCCAGCAACATCGTGCATAACAAGGACGACGGGTATTACTACGTCCTGGTCGCTGCTCGGCGTTACCGGCGCCAGCAGTTCGGATCATGCGTGCTGCGCACGCAGCGTCTCGGCGATCCGTCCTCATGGCGCGCGTGGGGCGACCAGTTGGACGGCTCGGCCGTCTCCCCACTCGAGCCGGTGCAGATAGTCGGCTCCGAGGAAACGGTGTTCAGCTGGCCGCGTGACCATTGCGCCACGCTCGACTACCCGGACGCCCCGGCTCGCGCATTTCGGGATGCACAGGGCCGGACGCAACTCATCGCATCCCACTACGTGACCAGGCGCTTGATCGGTCGGCGTCTCGGGCGGTTGACTCATCAATGTGCAGCGACCATGAGGTCAGACAGGAACGCCAACTGTATTGCGCACGGTCCACCCACTCACGACGGCCGCGCAAGGAAGGCATCTTAATATGCGAACTCAGCCGATCTTAGAACTGGCGGTGACCCGCCTCCTGACCAAATATCGTCTATGCGCAATGCCTCGTTGGTTAGTTAATGCAAGGCGGAAGCACGCCAGAGCGTCGTATCGTCCCCGCCGAGCGGCCAAGCCTCTGACGGAAACTACGACGTGACATCGCGCACACCGTTCGGGGGACGACCGCGGGGCGGAACGCGGCGGGAAAGACTCATGGTGTGGCTGGGAGTTGCCTCCGTGCTCGCGATGATCGGCGTGTTCGCGCTCGTCGTGGTGCTCTCCTACGACGTGGTCCACAGCGACAGCACAGCGAAAGACAAGCCATCCTCGCTGCAGCCCGTGCGGATTGTCGGCGCAGAGGAAACCGTGTTCAGCTGGGAGCGAGAGCGCTGCGACGAGCGTGACGTCCCCGACCTGGCGGCGCGCGCGTTCCGAGACGAAGCCGGTCGCGTGCATCTGATCTCCGCTCACCCCGGCAACAGACAGTTTGTCGGGCCGAGCCTGGACCGATTGACCCATCCCTGCGACGAAACGATGACGTCGGGTAACGATGCGGACCCGGCCAGATTCAACGACCGCGAGTGGCTGGCCGCGCCGTATACGGAGGATGGCCAGACGGTCTACGCGCTGGTACACGAGGAGTATCACGGCTGGGAGCATCCTGGAGGCTGCCACTCCGACAGCTTCCTCAAATGCTGGTACAACGCGGTCACGCTTGCCGTGTCACGCGATGGGGGGGACTCCTTTCGCCATGCCCGACCTCCCCCAAGGCATCTCGTGGCGGCTGTTCCTTATCGCTACGTCCCCGATGACGGCCCATACGGGCTCTTCGACCCGAGCAACATCGTGCGAGACGAGGACGACGGCTATTACTACATGCTGTCGAGGACCGAGAAGTACCGCCGGCAAAAGCGCGGGTCGTGCTTACTCCGAACCAAGCGCCTCGACGATCCGGCGTCATGGCGCGCGTGGGACGGGTCGGGGTTCGGCGTTACGTTCGTCAACCCATATGCGCCGACGGTCGGCGACGTGTCGGATCACCTCTGTGAGCCCGTTTCGCAGCCCGAGATCGACAGCATGCACGAGAGCCTCACGTACAACACGTACCTCGGCAAGTATCTGCTCGTCGGGATCGCCGGAGACCAATTCAAAGGCAGACGGGGAGTGGTGTGGGGGATCTACTACTCCGTCTCCGACGACCTGATCGACTGGAGCAAGCGCAAGCTGGTCCGCGAGGTGGAGCTACCGTGGACTTACAAGTGCGGCGACTCGAACCCGATCCTCTACCCCTCCGTGCTCGACCCCACCTCGACATCCCGCAACTTCGAGACGACCGACAGGCGCGCCTACATGTACTTCACACGCTTCCACTACAGCAACTGCGTGCAGGGCTATAACCGAGACCTGATTCGGGTCCGCGTGGAGTTCAGCAAGTAGCGCTGCTGTTAGGCTTTTCGTCGTGGGGGAAGAGTCGGTCGAATGAGCGAGGGCAAGCTCGGGGAGCCGCCAGCGGTCCCTCGCTACACGAAGGACGACAAGTTCCTTCGCGGCAAGAACGATCGGCTGTTCCTCGATAACGATACAAACGAGGTCATCCGCCAGCACTCCGGCGAACGCCTGTTTTCGCCACAGGAGCTAGAGAGTGGAGGCTGGTTCTCGAAAGCAGAGTCGCAATGCTCGAGAAAATTGGCGTTCCGTACTTTCACATCGTTCCCCCGAACGCACACTCCGTATATCCCGAGGACCTCCCAGACCACGTGCACTCGCACGACACGCGTCCGGTCCTGCAGCTGATCGAGGAGCTTCGAGAAAAAGATTCGTTCGCAAAGCTGATCTACCCGCTCGACGAGCTCATCGCCGCGAAACCCCGATCCCTCTATCCCAAGACCGATCCGCACTGGAGCGCAATGGGCGCATTCGTCGGCTACGAGCGCCTCGCCGACGAGATGTCATCGGTAGTTCAGATGCACCGGATAAGAGAAGAGGCTTGCGTGTTCAGAGAACAAATGCTGCCTGGCGAGCTCGGATTCAAGGTTGAACCGGAACAGGAGTCGCTCCATATCTTCGCGCGGGTCTCCAAGCCCGCCGCGTACCTCGTCTCAGACAACTACGTAATCAACACAGGCAGAATCATCGTCACGGAATGCCCGGACGCACCGCCGACGACGTGCGTGGTGCTCGGCGACTCGTTCGCGGGCATGCTGTGGCCCTTCCTGGCGGCGAGTTTCGGCCGGTTCGTCTACGCGTCCACGTCCACGCTGGATTTCGACTTCATCCGAGAACACGAGCCAGACGTAGTCATATGCGTCCTGAACGAACGCTTCATGCTCTACGTACCGCGCGATTTCTCTGGTCGGACAGTGAAGGAGATGGAGCAGGAGAAAATCGCCCATGGACTCGTCCGAGAGCCGATACCGCTCTTCAGCCGCCGTCCGACGGCCTGAGCCGCCAAGGGCGCGCGGCCGTACAGCGGCACCACCACTCTCCCCTCGACGAGCGCGGCTTCTAAATGGGCTTACGAAGGAGAACCGCGTCCTGGCGGTTGTCCATCACCCCGGCGGGCGAAAGATCCAGGAACTCGAGCCCAGCGTTGCTTGCCAAGGTCGTTCGAAGGTAGGCCTCCGGATGGAAGGCGGTGCAGGCGTTCGTGCCTGCCCGCTCCGTCCATTTGACGAGCAATTCCCCGCGTCTAAACACTTCCTGGTCGGCGTCAGGCAGGCGCGACACATTTCCCTCGCCATTAACGCTCATTAGCAAGAAACCACCTGGCCGAAGGACCCTAGCCATCTCAGCGACCCATGGAATCTGCAAAGGCTCCACGATATGCGTGAACACCGATAGGACGTAGATGAAATCGAACGAGTTGTCCTTGAAACTGAGGGGAGGAGTCATGTCATTCACCCGAAACTCGCCGAAGGGAAGGTTGCGCTCGCACCACTCGATCAGGTACGGGTTGAAGTCGGATCCGTGAAGGCTGGCCGGTGCTGACTTCCACTGTCGGATCACCCGACCGCAGCCGCAGCCGAAATCCAGCACGGCTTCAAACTGGCTGATATCGAGCTGATTTCGCTCGAGCACCTTCGAGATCGAATCAGCGTCCTGCACGCCCGCGCTGTAGAACGGCTCGTAGATCGCGACGTCTCCGAACAGCCCAAAAGTCAGGCGAATCATTTCCGGCGGGGGCATCGGGAGGCCATCTGGCCCTGTCTGTTCGGGCTCAGGCAAGTCGGGTACTTCCCGGAGCGAAAAGATGATGCCGGAGTCCTCCTCTTCTCTCACCATCCTGTAGCGGCCAGACACCTGATCCCTAAATTGCGCGTCCAGGGAGGAGAGGCTCGTGCTGGGAATCAGGAGAAAGTCGAACCCCTGCTCGCGAAGATCATCGAGCTCCTCGATCAGTTGCTGTGGCGTCGGCGACTCTGCGCCCGCGGCTGGCGCCGTTCGCGGGAACTGAACGACCAGGTCTCCGCCCACATCAAGAAGGCGATCGTCCCCTAGGCTCACCACTGCGATCTTTGCGTTGAACGGCACTGCAAAGCGAACCACTCGGCGGAGACGGCTGATCAGCCCTCCCTCTCCCTCGATCTGACGAAGAAGTTCTGTCAGGCCGCTGTCGCTGCTCATTTCTTAAAGGCCCCGGATAGGTGCGGTCATGGTCCCCTCCCCGGGGCGCGATCAGAACGATCGATCCTAGCGACGAGCGATCATCTCCAGGCTACCGCGATGCGTGGGTTGTTAGCACTACGGTCGCGCCGCGAACAACTCGTCGCGCATCAGTTGCCCGATCCGCTCGTCCCACAGGTGCGTTTGAAGCCAGGCGTTGTAGGACGTTGCCATGCGGCGTGCATCGGAGGGAAATGACTGATCCTCGAGGTGGTGAAGCGCAACGTGTGGGAGGTACCAGTTGTCGCGGCCGCTCTCGATCAGCCGCAGGCATAGATCGGAGTCCTCGTAGCCGCCCTGCACGAAGATTGGGCGCAGGCCGTCTACCTCTTCCCACAGCGCGCGCTCGATCAAAAGGCAAGCGCCCGTGACCGCCGGCACGGGGCGCGTCACGTTGGCCGGCTGGAAATCGCTCTGTAGTCCCTTGAAGTAGTGGAGATTCGCCCACAGTGACGCGCCCGGCTCGCGATCGAAGTACAGGCCGGCGTGCTGGAGCGACTCGTCCTCGTAGACCAGCTTTGGTCCCAGGGCGCCGATCGACGGGGTGGCGTCGTAGAAGGCGGCCATTGTTTGCAGCCAGCCGGGCGCGTCGGGCACGACGTCTGAGTTCAGGAGCAGCAGCAGGCGCCCGCGGGCGAACGAGGCCCCGAGATTGTTGGCGATCGAGTATCCCCCGTTGCGACTGAGCGTCACGATGCGGAAGGGAAGCTCGTAGAGGGCATGGAGCGCGGCAGCGGACTCGTCCAGCTGCTGGCCGAGCTCGGGCGAGTCGAGCACGTATATGAGGTCGACCTCGCGAAAGTGGGGGTCGTGCATGAACTGGCAGAGCTGGTGCTCGATGAAGTCGATGCGGCCGTACAGCGGCACGACGACCGAGACCTCGGCCGAGCTGCCGGGCTTTCCGTACTGCGTGACGGTGTCTACACGCGTGGAGTCGCCGAGGTGCTCTTGAAGCTTCGTCAGGGCCGGATGCGCGTGATCGCACAACAGCTCGTCATCGAGCTGCCGGCTCGCGAAGTCCTTGATGTCGGTCATGATCCCGTTGCGAACCGAAGCAAGGTCCGTGGCGACCGGTGGAGCTTCCTCCTCGACGCCTTCCCCGCCCAGGTCCCTGAGCTCTGCAATCCATCCGGAGGGGATGAGGCTGGGCGAGGGAACCTCGAAGTACCTCACGAAACCGTGCTTCGCGCCCGTCTCGACGCCCGATACCAACGCCCTCGACCCGGCGAAGAACTGGTCGACATCGGGGCGAGCATGGCGATGCGCCCCTTCGAGCACGGGGATGCGATGACCTTCAGGGGACACGAGCTCGACCTGCACGTCGGTGGCGATGCGGTCGCTGGCCCAGCCCCTTACCCAGAACGAGCGCTCGTCGATCGCGAGCAGCCGCTCGACCTGAACCGCCTGGCGATCATCCGTGGTCTTGAAACGCGCCGCCAACGGCTGGCGCAGCGCGTCGCGTACGAGGTTCAGGTTCCTCGCAAGCGAGTACGAGCTGGTGCGAGCAAGCTCTGCCTCGGCACCCTCGACGATCGAGGCGAGCAACCGCTGTCGCGCGGCCACGTCCAGCGGTGCAAGTTGCTGCCGTAGCAGCGTCCTGAGGTCGGTGGTCGCGCGCGACAGCTGCCCCTCCCTGATCCGCACGGCTCGTCTGGTCGTGCGAACCTCGAGGGTGGTCCCAGACGGTGGCGGCCCGGCCGGAAACCTCACTACCAACGCCGTGCGGCGTTCGGTCCCGTTGTCACCCACCGCCGGTGTGTAGACGGTTCCGCGTACCTCCAGGTCGGTGGCCTCTCCGTTGTGGTGTGTGACGACCCGAGGCTGCTCGCCGCCGCCCAGCCGGCCTACCAGCAGCAGCAGCAGCAGCCGCTCGCTGAGCCAAGTGGCGCAATCGAGGTCGGATCCTCGCCGGCGAGTGAAGGGCAACCGCATTCGGCCCGCTACAACGCCGACGCTTCGAGGGGCATCGTGACTTCGGGATCTTTGGCTCGCTCGAGCAGGCCGCTGTAGTGCGCGGTGAGGTTGGCGACATGGTCATCCATGGCATGCACCGGCGGGATGCCGGCGCGCAGGGTCTCCCAGAGGCCCGGCGTATGAACGGCTCTGCCGATCGTGCCCGCCAGGCTGCCGGGGTTGCCCAGCTCGAAGTGCAGCCCGTCGACGCCGTCCTGCACCTTCTCGGCCATTCCCCCCACGGCGCTGCAGATCACGGGCCTGCCGTGTAGGAAGGCCTCCTGGATCACAAGTGGCGAGTTCTCCCACCATGTCGACGGCACGACCACCCAGTCCACGCCCGCCATCAACCCGGGCAGGTCGTGATGAGCGTACGGGCCGGAGACGGTGACGTTGTCACCGGCCTCGCCCAGCAGCTTCCGCACCTCTGCCTCGAACTCTCCACCGTGCAGCTCGATGTTGGCTCCGTGGATGAACAGATGCGCGTCCACGCCCGACCGTTTCAGCAGGGCCATCGCCCTCAGCAACACCTTGATCCCTTTGTAGGGATTGAGCTGGCCGAAGAAACCGAGTCGAATGCGAGGTCCCTCGCGCACGGGCTCGTGAAAACGATTGACCGCGGGTCGGCCATAGTCCTCGAACACGATCTTCTCGGGGGCGATTCCCCAGTCGATGTAGCGCTGCCTGAGGAAATGACTGGGTGCCAGGAACAGGTCCACGTTCTCGAAATGCGACTGGATGAAGCGCTTGCGCAGATAGAACGCGCCCTTGGGTACCCAAGGGAAGCACTCGTGGCAGCGACGCGGCGACTCCTTCATGCACAGCTCGCCGTTTCTGCGCACCAGCTGGCCGTCGCGATTGCAGATCGGCAGGTACTCGTGCAGCGTGTAGACGATCGGAACGCCCGGCAGGGTCCGGCGAATCTGCGACACGAGGTCGTAGCCGATAAAGAGCGTGTGCTGGAAGTGCACGACATCGGGCTTGTGGGCGCGGAGGAAGTTGGCGAAGTAGGTGCTGAACAGCGACTTGTCCCGCGATGTCATGTGGAAGAAGTCGAAGTGGTCCCACTCGGTGTAGACGAGATACTCGTCGGGACTCTCCTCGACCATGCTGAACGGCGACCCCGGGTGCGTCGTGTCCTCCCGGCCGGGCGCCGGCCCGGTCCTCGCCACGAGAATGGGCTCGATCTCGTCCGAGTCACGCATCGCCTCGTGCAGCTCGAGCGCGTACTGCTCGGCTCCACCGGGATGGAGGACCGGATGATTGTGAACGACGTAGAGGACCTTCGTCTTAGCCATCGCCAAACACCCTCGCGAAAAGGCCCCGCTTGCTTTCTGGTCGGTTGCTCGCGTCCGCGCTGACATCGAACACCTCGCACAGGCCCGGTCGCGTCACGAGCTTCCTGAAGCGGCGCTCCAGAGCCTGCACGATGCCGGCGTCGGCCGGGGCCCACGGGCTCATGTCGGCCAGCACCAAGAAGCGCACGCCCTCCGAGCGCAGCACGTCGATCTGCGCGAGTGCCTCGAGGTGGTACACGCGTCGGCCGACGAGATCCAACTCGGCGTGTTCGCCCAGGATCGCGATCACCGGCTCCCCGGGGGGCAGGATCGACTCGAGAAACGCTGCGATTGGGGAGCGGCGCAGATCGAAGACGCGGCACGCATCGTCTTCCACCAGCAGCCGGTAGCGCCCCTCCACGTGGCTCCTCAGGTCGGGACGCTCGGCCCACCAGCCGCGCGCGTCCACCGGGAGGATCAGGTAGGCGGCTCCCCTGCGGCGCAGGCCTTCGAGCTGAGCGATGGCAGGCCCGCCCGCGATCTGATCGGCAGCGCCGCCGGGAGGACCCTCCGGGAAGCGGCCTGCAAGGCGCGCCACATGCTGCGCGGGCGTCTGCGCGGGCGGGTCGCCCACGAGCAGGGCGGGCGCGCTGGCGGGCACGGTGGAGCCGGAAGTCACTAGAAATCGATGCGCGAGCGGCGAATCGCCGCCATTACCAGCCTCTGTCTCCGACGCTCTGCGCTCCCCGAATGCGGACATGGACTTGACATCCCCAGCGCCATTATCGTAACCAGGTGCGGGGGATCTCATGATGAAGGTGGAAATGGTCTCGGCAACTACCTGCTGATCGGCCTGTCCGGGGATCGCATTTCTGTGCTTCACGCGGTTCCACTCCCGCGATTCGGGCGGTATTCCGGACGCGAGAACTCGCATGGACGTTGGTAGACTGGCGATGAGGCGGGACGGGCAGGGCGTTGCAGTCCGGGAGCCAGTAGTACGCGCCGTGCCATGGGGAGATAAGCGATAAAAGCGAAGCAGGGCTCGCAGGCCGCCACGATCGAGGTCGTGCGCCTGGAGCGGACCGCGGATCGAGCCGTTCTCGAAGGGGCTCACCTCGATCGACCCAAGGTGGGCCCGATCGAGGGGTCGGCTCTGCTGGCAGCCGGCTGGGTACTGGGCCGGGAGGCCCGGGTCGTCGCGGTCGAGGTTGCATGGGGTGATCGGGTTCTCTGTCGCATGCCGCTCAGCATCAACCGCCCCGACGTCGTGGCTGACTATCCCGACGCGGCCGGATCGAACCCGGTGGGGTTCCGTGCGACCGTGGAGGTCGGCCGCCTGCCCCCGGACTTCTCACTCCAAGTGACGGCCTTGCTGGACGACGGTTCGAACGCGGCTGTGGGTGCGATCGTCGCTCGACGATACAGCGAGGATGGGACTTCAATCGATTCCGGGCGTGCGATGGACACACCCTCGCTGAGGCCGGATCTACACGAGCTCTTGTCCGACATGGGCGGCGCCAATGGCGCAGCGTCTCCCAATGCAGATGTCGCCGCAGACGTGGTCGACCACGAATGGATCATCGGCGAGTTGGAGCTCGAGGGAAAGACAGTGCTCCATGTGGGATCCGGCCGCGGCGCGACGAGTCGCAAGGCTCGGATCGCAGGCGCAGAGCTCGTGGACGGATTCGAGCCCGACGGACAGCTTGTCAGTGTCGCTCGCCTTCTCAACGCATACCACGGGACCACGCGCGTGTCGTTCTTCGAACGAGATCTGACAGATCCGAGCACGTACGCCGAGCCTTATGACGTCGTGCTCGCACTTTCGGTTGCGGACCTGCCCGAGGGCATCGTCGAAACACTGCTTGGCATCACGGGCCTTCTGCTGGCAGAGTTGCCTTCGGAGGACGAGAACGCCGCGCGCTTGCTCTCGTTGCTCGACGCATCATCCAGTGCGGCCGAGGTGACGACCATGCAAAGCCCAGAGCGGCGCTATGTCCTCGTCACTACCACTCGGCCGAGTCGCGGAGCATGAGCATGGTCACCCCGATGGACGCTCGCATCAAAGACCTGATCCTCGAGGCGCTGAGGCGCCCATACGTCGCGCTGAACATGGGAGTCGAGACAGGCAACCACTATCAGTCGATAGACCTGGGCGACGTCAAGACGCGCGGATTTCGCGAAGATCGCGGAACGCTGCTCGACCGGATCGACTTCGAGGGCAAGCGGGTGCTCGACCTCGGATCCAATCTAGGTGAGTTGAGCCGGGCAACTCGTGCTCGTGGCGCCTTTCTGGTCGATGGCTTCGAGTTCGATCCATACTTCGTCGAGCTCGCCAATCTCATCACTGCCGCCACCGGAACGACGCGGGTTTCGTTTTTTCAAAAGGACATCTCGCGTGTTGAGTCGTATCCGGATGGATACGACATCGTGTTGGCCTTCGCCGTTTTCGGACAAGGGGTCCGTGCCTGTCTGCCGCGTGTCGCCGAGATCACTGACGTGCTGGTGGTCGAGACCCACAAGCTGGAAGGCAATCTCGATGTCCACTACGTCGATCCCGTGACGGAATACTTCCCGGCCTACCGCGTCATCGGCCAGACGGAGTGGGGCTCGATAGACAACCGGGAGGTGCGCGCGGTCGCGGTCTTCGCGAAAGACGAAGAAACCCTCTCGAAGACCTTGAAAGCACGCGAGATCACTCCCCCCGGGGGCAACGCGACGACGGAAGAGCATGGTTCGGCGGCCGAAGCTCGTACGTCCATACGCTACGTCGACGTCGCGCGCACACCGGGCCTAGAGAGGTTCTTCGACCACTTTGGATTCGACTCTCCGGATGAGCTGCTGACAGCGATCGACGGCATGGAGATCGATCTGGACGCGCTTGCCCCAAGCCATGACGCTCGAATGGAGTACTCCGGCTGGGTCTATTGGTTCCTGTACGTCAAGGGCTACTGCCAGTACTCGAAGTCGAAGCAGGTCAGTCCAAGCAACGTGTACTACGACTACCTGCTGAGGTACGCCCTGGGCGACCCGGTACTCAGCAATCGGATGGCCGACCCGGAGAAGACGGTCGAGCACGTCACGAGGCAGTTTTGCGACATGGACCGGTGCCGATTTCGCGAATCCGATTCAGAAGCGGCTGAAAGCATCCCTCCGACCCATGCGGTTGTGGCCGAACGGGCACTCATCGGAGTGCTGCACCTCTTCGAACGCGACCGGTCCGAGCCCCTTCCGGTGAAGCTGTTCGACGGTTGGCACCGGTTGTTCGGCGCGAAGTTGTTCGGGGTGCCTGCTTTGCGCTGTGTCGCCATCGAGGAATCGGGAGTCGGGCCGATCCTCGGCACAATCGAGACCGTCGAGCAAAATGGCCGAGAGCTGGAGATCCAGGGGTGGGCCCTGGACCCGCAGGGTGATCTGGATCGCTTCGGCATTTCGACCGAGGACATGCTCCTCCCGCCAGTGAGAGAGGCGGCCATCAATTTGCGATCCGACGTCGGGCAGGCGTTTTCGCACCTGTCGCATGCGGCGCGATCGGGCTTCTCGATCCGCTGTGGTTCCTGGCCGACGGAAAAGGAACAGACCGTGGCCGAAATCACGATCTTCGGAGACTGGCATGCCCCGGTCGGCAAGATGAACCTGCACTTTACGGCGGGGATGCTCGATGGTGTTGCGGAGCCGCCCGCCGAGCTGACGCACCGTCTCTACGGCGTGACCGACGGTCGAGCATTGACCGTGCGTGCACAGACAGCCCTCGAACAGATGCTCGAGCCGATCCGGCGTTACCGGTCGTTGAGATCCTTCCGAGCGATCCTCGATTTCGGCTGCGGCACCGGGCTCCTCGAGCAGGCGATCGAGCGGACCCTCGGTGCGGCAGGCGTCACCGCGGTGGAGATGGACCCTGACGCGAGCGAGTGGTGTCGCACCGCCGATCTGAAGGGTGCCACTTTCATCGCACTGAGTTCCGAACCCCCCTCGCAGCTGCCGGCAGACGCGTTCGACCTGGTGGTGGCTTCAGACATGTTTCTCCGCCTGGACCGTGACCAGCAAGGTTCATGGCTCGAAGAGCTTAACCGCGTGATGGAGCCTGGCGGTTACGCCGCCATCTCGGTCCTTGGCGAGCTCGTTCGCCGAGCGATCGGCGAACGCGATGTTCAAAGGGATCTGGATCGGGATGGCATTTCGGACAGAAAAGCGGGCGTGGGGTCGTCACCGGGCCTTGGCCCGGTCTCCGAGGGCACGTACCAGACCCGCCCCTATACGGTCGCGTTGTGTGAGAGATGGTTCGACGTGATCGGGTACGAGGAAGGTGCAGTCGTGAATCAGCAAGACCTGGTGGTGCTGCGCAAGCGCTAGGTACCGTCGCTGGCGCCGATCCCGGGGCTCGGACTATCGATGCGGGTGGTGCCGATCCACGTGCGAGGGGGAATAGACCTGCTTCGCTACCCGCTTCTGAGCGGCGAGCTCATCCACCGTTGCCGCATCTACGAGCTTGGTCGGAACGACGGCTTGCAGTGGCCCCGGCGCGACGGCTTGAAGTGGCTCCACCTGGCGTCGGTTGTTGGGTTGGGTTGATCTTCCCTGATAGGGGACTGCGGCGGCGTCTCGCGGAGCGAAGCCCATAGGGCGAGCGGAG
>JBBRDT010000019.1:0-43703 GCA_038203635.1 Solirubrobacterales bacterium | reverse complement strand
AGCGCTCGGCGGTCGCATCCACGGCGCGGTTCAGCGCACCGACCTCTGTGACGTCGGCCTCGAACCAGGCGGCGCGTTCGCCGATTCCCTCGGCGACCTCACGCAACAGCTCGGGCTCGAGACCGACGACCGACACTTGCGCCCCGAGCTTTGCGAGCCGCCTTGCCGCATCGGCTCCGATGCCACGCGACCCTCCGGTGATCAGGACGACCTTGTCGCGGACGTCGTAGCGCGCGGCCATCGCCCTACGCGGCGTCGGACGTGCGCTCCGGCGACCGCGTGACTGTCACCATCTCCTCGCGCAGGGCGCGCAGCCGCTCGCGCGACTCCTCGTCGCCGAGTCGCGCAAGGAGCTCGTCCGCGAGGCGCACGTAATCCGCCCCCAGCTCCGGGCGGTAGTCCAGGATCGAGACGCCACGCTCGGCCGATTCGGGGTAGCGGACGGAGCGACGGATCACGGTGGTGAAGACCTTGTCCCCGAAGCTCTCCCGCATATGCGCCAGCGTCTCGCGGGTGTGCACCATGCGCATGTCCGCCATGTTCAGGACCACGCCGAGCCACTCGAGGCCCTCGTTGAGGTTGTCGCGTGCGAGCTGCATCACCTCGAGCACCTGCTCGACGCCCTGCAGCGAGAAGTACTCGCCCTCGGCGCTGACGAGCGCATGGCTTGCGGCGACCAGCGCGTTGACGCTCAGCAGCCCGAGCGCCGGGGGACAGTCGATCAGGATCATGTCGTGCTGGCGACGGGACTCGCGCAGCGCGCGCTTGAGGGTCAGCTCGCGTCCCATCTTCCCGCTCAGCACCAGCTCTGCCTCGGCCAGGCCGAGGTTGGCCGGGATCATGTTCTTGTGGATCGCGTCGACGGCGCGTGCCCGCCCGGCCAGCACCTCGCCGATCGTGGGCGTGGCGTCGGGATCGACGTCGAAGTAGTCGGAGAGGTTGCCCTGCGGGTCGAGGTCCACGGCCAGCACGTCCAACCCCACTCGGCGCAACACGTCGGCCATCGTTCTGACCATCGTCGTCTTGCCGGTCCCGCCCTTCTGCGAGAGCACGGTCACGGTCGGGCAGGGAGAGGGGAGGATGGTCGGGCTCACGGGTTCCTCATCCTGCCTGCGATCCGGCCCGGATCCGCCGCCGGTGCCCCGGCGGGGAGGTGAATTTCCTGCAAATTGCGATAAGAAAGCCTTCCCTCGTTGCACCGGATCGCCGCGCGGCTTCGCAACCGGCCTGCGGACTATAATTCCGCGTCCCACGAACCCGTCGCGCGCCCTCTCGGAGAAGGTGCGGAACCCGGGAGGATAGATGAGCGCTCATTCTTCGAAGTTGTCCGAGCAGGACGCCGCCTCAACGGCTGAGCAGCGCCGCGCGCCCTACTCGTCCACGCAGGCCTACCGGCCCCTGCGGCGACCCGAGACCGTCGAGGACAAGGATGCCTGCGCGCTCTACGCGGCGGTTCGCAAGGACGGGCGTGCGACTCACGATGTGATCGAGAAGGGGTTCGTGGCCCTGCAGAAGATGCTGCACCGCGCCGGCAACGTCGACGGTGAGGGCGACGGGTGTGGCGCCATGATCGACATCCCCCGCCTGATCTGGCAGGAGGAGGTGCGCGCGGGCGGGCATGCGCCGCGGCTCGCGCTCGACCCGGCCTTCGCCGTCGCGCACATATTCGTCTCGCGGGCCGCCGGCTACGAGCAGGTCAAGCAACGCGCGCGCCAGATCCTGCACCGCGCCGGGCTGCGGGTGCTGGCCGAGCGTGAGGACCGTGTCTCGAGCGCGGCGCTGGGGCCGACCGCCCGGGAGGAGGAGCCGCACTTCTGGCAGATCGGCGTCCTGGTGCCCGACGCAGAGGGTCGCGACCGCATCCTGTTCGACGTCGCGATCGAGATCGAGAAAACACTGGACGCCCACGTCGCGTCGCTGTCGGCGGAGAGCTGCGTCTACAAGGTGATGGGCGCGCCCCTGGTCCTGCAGGGCTACTTCGAAGACCTCTCCGATCCGCACTGCGAGACCGTCTCGCTGCTCGGGCACAACCGCTACTCGACCAACACCTGGCCGTCCTTCATGCGTGTGCAGCCGTTCTCGGTCCTGGGCCACAACGGCGAGATCAACACGGTGGCGCGCCTGCGGGCCGAGTCGCGCATGCTCGGCGTGCCGCTTCGCGACGACTCCTCCGACTCGCAGGACATGAACCGGCTGATCGAGACCCTCATCCACCGACGCGGCCTCTCGCTGGCGGAGGCGATGGAGCTGGCGGTGCCGCCGATCGTGAACGAGATCCGCCAGTTCCCCGAGGCGCTGCGCGGCTTCTACATGTATCTGCGGCAGGCCATGGGCCCCTTCGCCCAGGGTCCGATCGCGCTGATCGCGCGCAACGGCGACGAGTACGTGTTCTCCGTCGACGCGCTCGGGCTGCGCCCCCTGTGGGAGATCCACGCCGATGACTCGTACGTGTTCAGCTCCGAGCCGGGAGTGGTGCCGCTGGCGGACATGACCGGCGAGCCCAAGCCGATGTCCCCGGGCGAGAAGGTGATGGTGCGGGTGAAGCGCGACAAGACCGCGCGCCTCTTCGATCACCAGGAGATGCAGAAGCTCGTCCACAAGCGCTGGCTGGAGCGCACCGGGGCCGAGGCGGTGGCCGGCTTCGAACAGGCAATTCCCACCGGTGGCCCGCTCGAGGGACCGGAGATCCCCGGATACGACTCCGCCGGGCCTTCCGAGCCGGTGAAGGTAGAGGACAAGGTCTTGGCCGGGATGGGATGGCAGCGCGAGGACACGAAGCTCGTTCAGCAGATGGCGTCCAACGGAGCCGAGCCGATCGGGTCGCTCGGCTACGACGGGCCGCTCGCCTCGCTGTCCGAGGAGCGGCAGAACCTGGCCGACTACTTCAAGGAGACGGTCGCCGTCGTCACCAACCCGGCGATCGACCGCGAGCGCGAGATCGAGCACTTCTCGTGTCGCGCGGTGTTCGGCGCGCGACCCTCGATCGACGCACCGCAGGACGACCCGCGCACGGTCGAGACGGCCTTCCCGATCATCCTCGGCGGCCACCACGACATGGCGCCGCTGTCGGATGAGGTCTACCGAGCGGTCGCGAGGGGCCACAAGACCTACCTGCTCGAGGACCTGTGGGAGTCCTTCCGCGGGCGCTCGGGCGTGATCGACATCTCGTGCCTCGAGGCGGAAACCATCGAGGGCGCGCTCGAGCGGCTCAAGTTCGAGGCCGCGAAGAAGGTGCTCGACGGCTGTGAGCTGCTGGTGCTCTCGGATCGCACGGCGTTCGAGGGCGAGCGGCCGTGGATAGATCCACACCTCGCGCTTGCCGCCATCGATCGCGCACTGCGCGAATACCGCGTCGAGCAGGGCGAGGAGAACCTGCGCCGGCGCACGTCGATCGTCCTGCGCTCCGGCGCGATCCGCAACGTGCACGACGTGTGCATGGCGCTCGGGCTCGGCGCCGACGGCGTCTGTCCCTACGTGATGATCGAGGTGATCTGCGTCGACGACTACCACGGCGACATCTCGAACATGTGCTCGGCGCTGCGCAAGGGAATGGAGAAGGTGATCTCCACCCTCGGCATCCACGAGCTGCGCGGCTACTCGCGGCTGTTCTCGGCAATCGGGCTGCGGCCCGACCTGGTCGAGATCTTCGGGACGCCCGGCTACTACGGCTCCGGCAGCGCCGGCACGGGCTTCACGGAGCTGAACGCCGAGTCCGCGGTGCGGCAGCGGATCCTGGCCGGGCAGGAGGACGCCAAGCCTGCGAAGACGTTCCGCTTCTATCCAAAGGTCTACAAGGCGGCGATCGCAGCGGCGAACGGCTCTGCGACCTTCGAGGAATATTCCGCGAAGGTGCGCGAGCTCGAGCGCGAGAACCCGATCTCGATGCGCCACGTGCTCGACCTGAAGTCAGATCGGCAGCCGATCGCGCCGGAGCAGGTGGATCCCGGCGTCGGCCGGCACTCGTATCCGATCGTGATCTCCTCGATGTCGTTCGGCTCCCAGGGCGAGACGGCTTTCCGCGCGTATCCGGAGGCCGCGAAGCGCGTCAACATCGTCTGCGTCAACGGCGAGGGCGGCGAGATCCGCGACATGTACGGGAAGTACCCGCTGTGGCGCGGGCAGCAGGTCGCGTCCGGGCGCTTCGGCGTCACCTCGGAGATGCTCAACTCTTCCTACCTGGTCGAGATCAAGATCGGCCAGGGTGCGAAGCCCGGGGAGGGCGGCCACCTGCCGGCCAAGAAGGTCTCGGAGAAGGTTGCCGCCGCGCGTAATGCCTCGCCCGGCACCGACCTGATCTCACCGTCGAACAACCATGACCTCTATTCGATCGAGGACCTCGCGGAGCTGATCGACGAGCTGAAGACCGCGAACCCCGACGTGCGCGTGTCGGTGAAGGTCCCTGTGGTGCCGAACATCGGCACGATCGGCGTCGGCATCGCGAAGGCGGGCGCGGACATCATCACGCTGTCCGGCTTCGAGGGCGGCACCGGCGCCGCGCGTCAGCACGCGCTGCGCCACGTCGGCCTGCCGTCCGACATCGGGACGCGTGCCGTGCATCTCGCCCTGCTGGAGACAGGCATCCGCAACCGTGTCGAGATCTGGGCGGATGGCGGTTACCGCCATGGATGGGACATCGTGAAGCTGCACTGCCTCGGCGCGAACCGTGTCGCGTTCGGCACGCTCGCGATGGTCTCCATCGGGTGCACGATCTGCCGCGGCTGTCAGCTCGACACCTGCCACGTCGGCATCGCGACGCAGATCGAGGACATGGCGGAGGCAGAGGAGAAGGGCCTCAAGAAGTTCACGCCGCAGGAGTTCGAGCTCGCGGCCGAGAACAGCGCGCGCTTCTTCGCCGGGATGGGCGAGGAGGTCCGCCAGATCGTCGCCGACCTCGGCTATGAGCGGGCGCAGGACCTCGTCGGGCGCAGTGACCTGCTGGTGCAGTCGCGCGGTAAGGGCGCGATCGACCTCACCGAGATGATCCGGCCGCTCGAGGAGATGCTCGACCTCGAGCCCATCGACATGCCGGTGTCCGCCGAGGAGCAGCGCGAGGCCGCGGGCCTGATCGTGGCCCAGCCGATCCGCATGGAGCCCAAGCAGGCATCGAGCGACATCGCCGCACTCGCGGCGGACGTGTGCGGAGGCCCGATCAGCATCGGCGACGGCATTCCGGCCGCAGCGGTGGCCGAGGCTGCCGGCACGGTCTCCGTGACCAGCACCTGGCGCGTCGTGCACGAGTACGAGCGGGCCGTGGACGCCAATGACCGCGTCCTCGGAACCGAGCTGGCCGGCGCCCTGTCGCGCGCTCGCATCTTTCGTCCCGACACCGCTCCACGCTCCACGATGGAGTCCCTTGCGGATCTGCATTTCAATGGAGGGTCGATCGGCGGCTCGGGCCTTGGCGCGTTCAACGTCTGGGGCATCGACATCCGCATCGAAGGGGGTGCGCAGGACGGCGTCGGCAAGACGATGTTCGGCGGCACGATCGCAGTGATGAAGGGCCGCAACCGGTCGGGCCAGCGCGTGAACGGCTCCGTCGGGAAGTCGTTCGCCTACGGCGCGCAGCGCGGGCGGTTCTTCGTGCAGGGCTCCGCCGACTCGCGCTTCTGCATTCGCCTGTCGGGTGCGGACGTCGTGATCGCCGGCGAGCCCGCGGACCGGATCCGCGACGACCTCGGCGGGATCGCCGACCGCGCCAACATCAAGGGCTTCGCGTTCGAGTACATGACCTCCGGGCGTGCCGTCGTGCTGGGCGACATCGGCCCGTGGGCCTGCGCCGGGCAGACCGGCGGCCGCGTCTACATGCGCATCAACGACGCATGGGGACTCGACCGGGAGGCGCTCGAGCGACGGCTCGGCAAGGGCGCGAAGGTGGCTCTGCTGGAGCTCGACTCGGAGGGCGAGTCCGACGTCAAGGAGCTGCTCGGCCACTATGCGCAAGAGCTCGAGCGCTCGGAGCAGCACGACGAGGCACAGCGCGTACGCGCCATCGCAGCCAACGCGAAGTCACACTTCCTGATGTCGGTGCCGGAGCGCGAGCAGACCGACCCCAGCGTTTCGACTGAATAGGCCCGCAGGGCATATTCAGTCGAAGAAAATGGCCGTAAGTCTGCAAGCAGACTTACGGGTTTGGTCAAGGGACGGCCGTCGTTACGTCACGGCGCTGCCGGCGGGCGTTCCAGCGCCGACTGCGCTCTGCGACGTGTCCAGGAAGTGCAGGCGGTAGCGGCCGACCACCAGTTCGTCGCCGTCCTCCAAGTCGTGCCACTCGACGCGCACGCCGTTGAGGAAGAGGCCGTTCAGCGAACGGTCGTCGAGCACGCGCACGCGCCCGCCCTGATGGCACATGAGCGCATGACGGCGCGAGACCGTGGGGTCGTCGAGCCGGATGTCGGCGGCGATGCTGCGGCCGATGCGGGTCCATTCTTGCGCCACGCGTACGACCGACACACTCCCCTCGTCACGGAAGACGATGTATTGACCGAGGCTGGCGATGTCCTCTCGTACGGCCTCGAGCCACCCGGTGTCGTCGTCGTGCAGATCACTCGTGTCCGGCTCGGCAACGTCGAACATCGACGCGCGCACGAACTCCGTCTCCCCGCAATGTGGGCATTCGGGAATGTGGTCCAGGACCAGAAGGGCCACGTGGAAGCCGCACTCCTGACACCGGAAGGACCCCGCTCCTGCGAGCGTGCCGGTCGTGTAGCTGTCCATCCGCCCTCCTAGGTTGCCTGCCAGCAGCATCCCTGCAGGCCCTCTTCTGAGCGCGGGCCAACGGCTCCCTCGAACTTGTGAGGATCTTAACTACGTGGCCTGGAATCCCCAAGGACTTGACACGGTGTTCGCCTGTCAAAAGGCGCAAATTACGGGGCGTTCGGGCGAGCCACGTAGAATCCGCGACCGCATGCGCTCGATCGCCGTCTCACGCATCGTCGACGCTCCGCGGGAGCAGGTGTTCGATTACCTCTCGGACGTCGCCAACCACGCGGAGTTCTCCGACCACTATCTGCACGACTTCCGGCTCGAGCGGCTCGACTCGACCGGGCTCGGCGCCGCGGCGAGCTGGCGCATGGACTTCCCGCTCGGGCGGGTCTGGGGCGATGCTTCGATTACCGAGCTCGATCGCCCTCACCGGATCCTGCTCGAAGGGCGCGGCGGCCGGATCGGGCGCATCCCCACGCGCGCCGAATACCGCCTGGTTCCGGTCGACAACGGAATGACTCGTGTGGAGTACGAGTTCGAGACGCGGCCCGTCAATCCCGTCGATCGCTTGAAGGAGTCACTCGGCATGCGGGGGTGGCTGAGGCGCAAGGCCCGCCGGGCCCTGCACCGCATGGCGAATGCGATGGAAGACGGCACCGCGTCCGCCGGGGCGGTACGACCGGCGGCTGGATAGACTTCCGCGCTCGATGGACCGGGTGCGCAAGCTTCGGTGGCTCCCCGCAGTGCTGGCCGCGGCGGCGCTTGTCGCGACCCTCGCGCTTACCGCTTGCGGAGAGAAGGAGAAGCGCGAAGGCGCGGAGGGCGAGTTCATCACGGTGGGCGAGGCGGACTACCAGGTCCAGCTCACCCGGCTGCTGAACCCCGAGCAGCGCCCGGACGACTCCTACCTCCGCGGACAGGCGGTGCTTCCGGCGGACGAGGCCTTCCTGGGCGTGTTCCTGCGCATCGAGAACGACGGCGACGAGCCCTACCTTCCCCCGCGCGGCATGAAGGTCATCGACACGCAGGACAACGAGTACCTTCCTCTCGACACCGTTCAGAGCGGCTTCGGGCTCGACTTCGGGACTGCCATCCCGCCGGGCGACAAGGCACCGCCGCCGAACTCGCCCGCGTCCTTCAGCCCGACCTCTGGAGCGCTGGTCCTGTTCCGCCTGAAGGAGGCGTCGGCAACCGACAACCTGCCACTGGTGCTCGAGATTCCGGTCGAGGGCGAGAAGGAGCCCTCCCGGATCACACTCGACGTCTGACTCTGACGCCGGCCTATTCCTCCAGGTCGCTCGCGAGCGGGTAGCCGAGCGACGCGCCGACGAGGATGCAGATCACGCCGATCACGGCAAGCCAGCCGCCGAGAGTCTCGGAGCCGTCCGCAAGCAACCGCGAGAGCACGATCAGGATCGCGCCGGCCGCAAGCATCGAGTACCAGCGAACGCCCAGTCCACCACGTGCGGTGATCAGCGTCCCGACCGTGGCGAGCACGAGGCCCGCAACTGCCGTGCCGAACGGGTCGAAGATCACCATCAGCGCACCGATCGACGCGATCAGGATGCCTGCGCGCGTGACGCGCACCGTGGCCGGGTCACGGCGGACGGCCTGCGTCATTGCGCCGGATCCCTCCATGGGGTGAACTCTATAGCGCAGCACGCGCCGGAGGCGCGGAAAGTGGGAGCCGCATGACGGCGGTCGATTGGATCATCATCGGGTTTGTCGCGCTGATGGCGCTGTGGGGCTACGGCCAGGGTCTCGTCATCAGCGGCCTGTCGCTGGCAGGCTTCGCCGGGGGTGCGTTCACGGGCAGCCGGCTCGCGCCGCTGCTACTGGAACAGGGATCGAGCTCTCCGTACGCGCCGCTCTTCAGCCTCGTGACCGCGCTGATGGTCGGGGGCCTCGCGGCGATCGTCTTCGAGGCGGTGGGAGTGGGGATCAGGCGCCGGATGTCGTTTCCGGGGGCGGACGTGGTGGACGGGATCGGGGGCGCCGTGCTCGTGGCGGCGCTCGGGCTGACGCTAGTCTGGATCGTGGGCGCCGTGGCGCTCCAGACGCCGGGCGCACGGGAGTACCGCGAGGACATCCAGCGCTCGGCGATCCTCCGGACGCTGAACGAGGCGCTGCCTCCGTCGGGGCCGATCCTGAACTCCCTCGCCCGCGCCGACCCGTTCCCGCGGATCACGGGGCCCGGGGCCGATGTACCGCCCCCGAACCGGCGCATCCTGCGCGACCAGGACGTGCGGCGCGCGCATGACAGCGTCGTGCGCGTGCTCGGCACGGCATGCGGTCTCGCGGTCCAGGGATCGGGGTGGGTTGCGGCACCGGAGATGGTGGTCACCAACGCCCACGTCGTCGCGGGTGAGGACGACACGACGGTGGAGTTGGACGGAGGGGACGAGCTCGACGCGCAGGCAGCCGTGTTCGATCCCCACAACGACGTCGCCGTCCTGCGGGTCCCGGGCCTGACCGCGCCGCCCCTCCAGCTGCGCACCCACGTCACGGTCGGCGAGCAGGTCGCGATTCTCGGTTACCCGAAGAACGGCCCGTATCGTGCCGAGCCCGGCCGGGTCGGCGGTACGCGCACGGTCGTGAGCCAGGACGCGTACGGCAACGGGCCGGTGCAGCGTCGCATCACATTCCTACGCGGGCGTATTCGTTCCGGCAACTCGGGCGGGCCGGCCGTCGAGGAGGCGGGAGCTGTGGTCGCGACCGTGTTCGCCGCCACCACGTCCGGACCGCACGGAGGCTTCGGCGTGCCGCCCGGGATCGTGCGATCCGCTGTGCGCAAGGCGCAGGGAGGATCGGCGGATACGGGGCCGTGCGTGCGCTAGTGGCGCCGCGGTAGCCGCCCGATGGCCTGAGCCTGCGCCGGCCGCGCGCGGCGCGCGCCCATCACCAGCCCGTGCAGCGCGAGTGCGCAGACGAGCAGCCCGGCCGTCACGTCGCTCAGCCCGACCGGACCTCCATCGGTCCCGTAGCCCACGAGCCATGGAGCGGTCATCAGCCACGTGCCGGCCAGGAGGTTGAGCGAAAGCAGGGCCGGGAAGAGGATGCCGGCAGCGGCGACCACCAGCACCAGAGCACCGGTCGCGACATCGCAGGCGACCGCGCCGTCGACGTCCGCGTATCCCCAGATCCAGGGACCGAGCACGATCCACGCCCCTGCCAGAAACGCCAGCCACGACAGCTCGGAGCCGGGCCCGCCCGGCGTAGGGTCGATCTCCCGGCCCGGTCCCGGGCCGGTGAGGCCACGGGCTGCCGCTGCCGCGCGCAGACGCGCCGCCCAGCGACGGTAGGCCGGCTCGCGGGCCACGCCGATCGCCGCGAAGGACCCGCTCAGGGCCCAGAACCACCATTCTTCATATAGAGGCATCCGTGGACTCTGGTCACGGTAGCGAGCCGTTCCGTCGGGTGTCCTTCCTATGTTTGCCCCATGTCGCTTTGCTTCATGGAGCCCGCAGAGGCGATTCGGGTGATCGCGGAGTCCATCGGCCGGGAGGCGCGCCGCGCGCTGCTGGCGGCCGTGATCGAGTCCTGGGTCGACGACATCCCGGAGCACGAGCTCGCCCAGCACTACGCGAAGGCGGTCAACGACCTGGATCACGAGGACCTTTCGATGCTCGCGGCCTGGCACGCCACGCTCGAGGTCGGCACGCCGGTGGCGAGCCCGGAGTTCCTGGTCGGCGTGTTCGACGGGTTGGGTGACCACAGGCGTGAGGTGTTGAAGCTGGCCGCGCGTTTTCGTGGGGACGAGGCTTTCCTGGCCGGCGTCGGCGAGGAGGAGGCACTCGACATCGTGTTGCCCTGGCTCTCGCAGGGCCGGCTGGAGCACCTCTGCTCCAAGGCGCTGCAGATCTACATCGACGACCGCATCGGCGGGGAAAACTAAGGCGCGTTTCCGTCGAGCCCGAGGGTCTCTCTGATCTCGGGGATCGCCTGTTCGTTCGACACGAAGCGGACAGCGGAGAGTCCCAGCTCGCGGGCCGCGTCGACGTTCAACTCGTTGTCGTCCACGAACAGGCACTGGGACGGCTCCAGAGTCTCGTCCAGCCGCTCGATCGTGAGGTGATAGATCTCGGGCTCCGGCTTGCGCATCCCGACCCACGCCGAGTCCACGACGAGCTCGAAGATCTCGTCGACCGCGAGCTTGGAGCGCCACAGCTCTTCCCACTCGCGCACGTTGTTGGTGAGGATCGCCATCCGGTATCCGTGGCCGGCCAGCTCCCGCATCAGCATGAGCATCGGCTCGTTCGGGTGCAGGGCGTCGAACCAGATCTCCCGGAACCGGTGCAGGGTCGGACGGTGGCCCAGCTCAGGCTCGAGGCCCCACGCGAGGTCGTCGAGGAACTGCTGCTCCGTCAGCTCGCCACGCTCGAGCCGGAACAACGGGTATTCACCGTCGCGCTCCGCGACGCGCTGCATGCCGCGCCCGAGCTGGTCCATCGAGATTCCCGTCTCGTCCTGGAACGCCGCGAACGCGTCCATCAGCTTGTTCGTCAACACACCGCCGAAGTCGCAGATCACTGCGCGGATTCCATCGGGGCCGGTCAAGTTCGAGGCGACGGCTCGATCTCGTATGTGCCCCAGCCCGGGCGGCCCACCAGCGTCCATCTGAAGAAGCTGATCGCGACCGCGGTGTCGCCGAGGTCGACGACGGATCCCGAAACTGCCTCGCCGGCGAGGCGCGAGGGAAACTCGTCGCCGGGCCGGTAGAGCTCGGCGCCGGCCGTGCGGGGAAGCCCGTCCGGCCCGTAGATGGTCGAGAGCCGCACCTCCTCGAAGGGTGTCGCGCCGTTGTCGCCCTGTTGGTCCGCGATCTGTCCCGCGACGAGCTCGTCGCCGTGCGGCGTCGCGGCCTGCGGTCGCACCGCGACGACGTGCAGCAGCGACCCCTCGTCGGTGGCCGCGGTCACGAAGCGGCCCCGGGACCCGCCGGCGTGATCGCCCCACGAGCGGGCCTGCACGCCCTGGGCGTGCAACGGCGTGGACTTACCGTCCCACGTGAAGGTCCCCTCGGCCACGCACAGCTGCGCGGAGCGCCGCAGGCCGCCGGCTGTTGCCGTCGCCGTCGGCGTGACGGGGCGCAGCTCGAACTCGAGGCGCATCCGATCGGTCTCCACGCGAGCTCTTCCCTCACCAAGTTCGACGGCCGGGCCCTCCGCGCGCAGCACCTCGCCGTCGGCAGCCACGAGTGCCGCCGGCCGGCCGCCTCGCCGGCTGTCGACTCGCAGGGCCGCGAACAACTGCCGGTCCGGGGCCCATAGGTCGATCGCGACGGCATCCGGGACCCGGGTGGGGTCCTGCTCCGGCTCGATCACCGGCGCGGCGGCTCCAGCTCGGGCGGAGGCTCCGGCTCGACCGGCTCGGCGTACGGGCGGGGAGGGGCAGGCCGCGCCGGCGGCACGACGACGGTCGTCCACCGCAACGGACCGCGGCGCGTGAGCATGCGCGTGACGCCGGCCGCGATCGCCGCGCGTGACGGAGGGATCAGGAGCAGCAGCCCGACCCCGTCGGAGATGAAGCCAGGGGTCAGAAGGAACGCCCCACCCACGATCACCAGCGCACCGTTGAGGATTTCGCGGTGTGGGACGGAACCGGCGGCGAGCGCCTCGCGGAAGGCCGCCCAGGCCCGGCGGCCCTGTGAGCGCAGGAGCCAGGCGCCGACGATCGAGTCGAGGATCAGGAGCGCCACGGTGGGCAGGGCGCCGATCGCCTGGCCGACCTGGATGATCACGAAGATCTCCGCGATCGGCACGAGGATGAAGAGCAGGATCAGAAGTGGCATCGACGGCAGGGTATCTGGCTCCCACCGAGTCTTGTCTACAATCGCCTGCATGGCCGATGAAGACACACAGACGAACACCCCAGACCGCCGCGACGACGTCTGGGAGGCGCTCGAGAACGTGATCGACCCGGAGCTCGGGCTCGACTTCGTTTCGCTGGGCCTCGTCTACGACGTCGAGCTCGAGGGCAACGACGTCCACATCACCTTCACGCTCACGTCACCGGGGTGCCCGATCGGGCCGCAGGTGACCGAGCAGATGAAGGAGTACGTGAGCGAGGTCGAGGGTGTCGAGAAGGTGTTCCCGAAGATGATCTTCTCGCCGCCGTGGTCCCCGGAGAAGATGTCCGAGGACGCGAAGTTCGCGCTCGGGTACTAGTTCCGCAGAGATCTCCTACTGCGCCACCGCCGCGAGGGCTTTGGCTCGATCGGAGTACGACCACAGCTCCCGGGCCTTCGCGTCCTCCATCCTCCAGACGTGGAAGATGCGCTCGTCCACCGGCGTGCCGCTGACGCGGCCCACACCTGTTCCCCGCACGGCCACGACGACGCCCTGGTCGGAGCTGATGAACTCTTCGGCCTCGAACCTGACGTCGCGGAACATCTCTTTCCGCTCCGCGAGGCGACGAAGGATGTCGGTGGTCAGATACGAGCCGCCGGCGGGAAGCTCCTCGCGGGATTTGTAGACGAACTGCGGATGCAGAAGGTGCAGCAGCGGCTCATCGAGGCCTGCATTGATCGCCGCGTATATCTCCCGCAGCTTCTGCACGTTGTCCTCAGACATCGCGCCCAGTATGGCTCAGGCGGCCGGCTTGATCGTCTAGCTGCCGCAGGTCACGTTCAGGCACTGCGCCGGCTGGGCGTTGCCGCTCGCGCGGTTCCCGCCGCCGTCGATGGTGCCGGGCACGCCCTCGATGCCCCAGTCCCCGTTGTCGTTCGCGGTGTTGCGGGCGACATAGGCGCCGGGCTCGGACAGCTCGATGCCCGTGCCCGAGTTGCCGGCCGCATAGTTGCGGGTCACCACCGCGCGGGGGTCGAAGACGCCGATCCCCACATCCGCGCTCTGGGTGACGTCGTTGCGGTCGATCACCGAGCCCGATCCGGTGACGAACAGCGGACAGCCCGTGAACCGGTTGCGCTCCACCTCCGCGCCGTCACCCTGCACGCTCAACCCCGATGAATCGCAGTTCTGGAAGTCGTTGCGCTCGAACTCGTTGTGGTCGCCCGTCACGACCATCGCGTGACCGTCCACGGTCAGGTGCTCGAACTCGCTGTGCGACGCCTCCGCGCTGAGCGTGTCGTCACCCGCGCGGATGGTCCCGTTGCGGACTTCCACGTCCGCGACCGGCCCCGCGGTCGTGACCGCGACCGTGTCCCCGTTGTCGGTGCGTCCGTTCACGATCGAGTGGCCGGCGAGGTCGAGCCTGACGTGATCGGCCGCGATTGTCACCGCTGCCGCCGTGCCGTCCGGGCAGACGACGTTTGCGTCGAGCCTGACGCTCCTCGTGATCACGTCGCCGCACCTCACCTTCGGCTGCTTCAAGGGGTTGAAGTGCACCAGGGCGCTCGTGTTGCCGTAGGTCGAGCCGTAGCCGAATACCGGCGTGATCAGCCAATGCAGCGTGCCGCCACGCGCCTTCACGATGTCGAGGCCCTCGGACTCGCCGAAGATCGGCTTCTCGATCTCGAGCCGGCGCGAACCGTCCGTCAGATCCACGGACCAAACCCGGAACGGCCCACCGCCTTGTCCCGCGAGGAACAAGCGACCTTTGTAAAAGGTGGCGCCGGTGATCCCACTCGGTGGGACGGCGCCGGGGAGCACGCGCACCGGCTTGAGCAGAGGACCGCCGGGTGCCGCGTTCGCTGCCTTGATCTCCTTCATGTCATAGGCGAGCAGGTCGTTGCCGCCGTTGAGAGCGCCGTTGGACGTCCAGAGCAGCTTGCCGTTCGGCGAGACCTCCGCCCACATGACCTTGTCGATGAAGGCCGGGTCGAGCTTCACGTAGTAGCGCCACTCGAGGGTGACCGGGTCGGCGACACCGATCGAGCCCGTCTTACAGGGATTGCCCAGAAATGGGATGTAACACTCGAGCGGCAGGAGCACCCGGCCGTGTTCGCGCCGGTCCCAAGTGATGTCGCCGATGTGGTTGTACCGCTCGCGCGCGAATACGTCCTGGGGGATCGCGTTGGGCTTGCGCGCCTGCTCGCTCAGGTCTCGATCGGTGCGGTACAGGCCCACGAAGAGCCCGTCGAAAAACAGGCTGTGGTGCTTACCTGACGTCACGCCCTGGAAGTACTCGAGCGGGAGGAGGTCGTGTCCCGTCTCGGCCCACCGGCCCGGGTCCTGGGCCTGCGCGGCACCAGGGCCGGCCGCCGCGAACAGGCCTGCGACCGCGAGCAGCGCCATGCAAAGCCTGACTCTCACTGGATGGGCACCTTGACCGAAGCGTAGTAAGCGTCGAACTCCGACACCCGCGCGGTCATTTTCACCACCCACTCCCCGGCGACGCCGAACAGCGCGCCGTTCATGACGTAGTGCCCGGGGCCCGCCTTGCGCACGTCCGCCTTCAGGGGGCCGAGTTTCTCAGCAGGCAACACCAACTCAACGCTCATCTCCTTGACCTTGTCGTACTGAGCTCCCTTCTGCTTGTCGATCAGGTAGACGTGCATCTCGTTCGGCCCGACCCGCGCCGGGTCGACGGTCAGCTGGATGTCGGCCGGGCCGAGCGACGCCGTCTTGGAGACCGGGCCGACGGGCGCGTAGTCGGCCGGTGCGTACGTGGTCAGCGCGGCGGTCGCGGCCAGGGCACCGACGATCAGCACGATCTCCGCCCGCAGCGAGCGGCGCAGCGCGAAGCCGGCGCCGCCGGGAGTCTGTCCCGTCGCCGCGAGCTCCTTCAGGCGCGGGACCAGGCGCCGCTGGTTGTACGCGCCGAGCGCCATCAAGGGGCCGGCCAGCAGCAGGAACTTGATCAGCGCCGCCCTTCCGAAGGGCGTGTCCAGCAACCTGTTCGGCTCGTCGAAGAAGCCGATCAAGAACCACGACTGCAGGAGCCCGGTGGCGAGCAGGGCCAGCACGCAGGCGAACGCCCAGGGAGAGAAGCGTGACAGCGTTGCCGCCAGCAGGCGCGTCCGGTCGGGCCTGTCCAGGCACCGGGTTGCCGCTGGAAGGACGAACAGAATGGTGGCGAGCCCTCCTGCCCAGATGCTCATCGCGAGCACGTGCAGCGCGTCCGAGGGGATCAGGGCCCAGGTCGGCTTCTCGAGGCTCGCATGCCCGGCGAGCGCCGGTGAGATCACGAGGAAGCCGAGCGGCAGCGCAAGCAGCGCGAGCCACAGCGGCCCGAGCCGCGGTTGGGCCAGGCCCGTCGCGCCAACCGACGCCGGACGCAGCACCGGCCGGCGAGCTGCCGAAAGGGAGCCGAGCAGGATGGCTCCGAACCCGAGCCACACGAGCATGCGGATACCCCAGACCGTGCCGAACCGCGTGTCCAGCACGTCACTCACGACCTGGCTGTCCGCCGCCGACCAGAACGAGACGCCGGCCGCCTTCGCGCCCTGCAGCACGATGCCGGCTGCGCCGCTCACGAGACCGATCGCGACCACCACCAGCAGCAGCTGGCGCAGCCGGCGTGCAAACGCCTCCGACGCGTCGCGCCATGCACCGCTCGCGCCCGTGGCCGCGGCCAGCGCGCGCAGATAGATCATGAGGAGGAAGAACACGGCTCCGACCGCCGCAGCGATCGACCCGTACTGCGTCGCCTTCGCCGCTCCAAAGGCGATGTCGGTGACCTGGCCGCTCGTCCCCTGTTGGGACAGCAGCTGCGACACCGAGGCTCCCGTCGGCGACGCTCTCCCGTAGTTGAAGACGAGACCCCCGGCGACGGGGTGGCTGTCGGCGGAGATCACCCGATACGTCGCCGTGTAGCTGCCCTTGGGAACGCCGCGCTTCAGGTGCACGCCGAGGTCCGGGCCCCGGCCTTCGGGATGGAACACGTCTCCCTCGTCGATGCGCGCGCCGCGGCGGTCGAACACGCGGATCGCGCCGAAGTTCCCCTCGACGGGCTCGCTGAAGCGGAACACGACCTGGGTCACAGGTGCCTTCGACGTCGAGCCGGACAGCGGCTCGGTGCTCTCCAGGACCGCGTGGGCCATTGCGCTCGAGGGTGCAATCACGAGCAGCAGGGCCGCCGCGACCAGCGCGCGCCAGAGGCTCACCATGCCTCGTCCACCGCCTCGTGCCGCGGGGGCTCGGCGGACTCGCCGGACGGCGCCCCGGCCGCGGCGGGCCGCGGCCGGCGGCGCCGCGTGATCAGGAGCGCCAGGGCGGCAAGCGCCAGGATCGCCGCGGCGCCGAGCGCCACGATCAGGCCGGTCGACGTGCCCGAGGAGTCCTCGGGCACCCACTCGAGGGTCCCGACGGCGGCGACCTGCGCGCTCCCGACCGTCATCGGCACGCGCCAGTCGAAGATCTTCGTGCGGACGCTCTCGTCCCTGACCTGCGGCGGGGTTCCGCGCTCCATCGAGTGGATGCGGTGGTCGAACCACGTGTACGAGCCGTTCCGGGAGATCGCGCGCCACTTCGGTGCCGCGTCCGAGTTGGCCTGCGGAGGAAGTGGCGTGAGTGCGTACCGGTCCTCGTTTGCGTACTTGGAAGGCGACCGGGTGTTCTCCTCGACCACCCGGGTGGGGAGGAAGCGCAGGTAGGGCTCGTCCTCGTAGCCCTTCACGATCACCTGCCTGCCGGTGTCGTTGCGCAGGGAGAGGAACCTGTCTCCGCCCGCGACCTTGATCTCGAGCCCGGCCACCGCCGGCCGGGTCCCGTGCAGCTCGGACACGATGTCGGCGTTCGCGGCGGACGCGACCGAAGGAGGTGCGAGCAACGTGACGAGCACGGCGGCAAGCGCCGGAAACCCGCGCCGCGAGCGCGGTCGCGTCACCTCATGCAACTGAACGATCTTCCACTTCGATCTCCCTCCACTGCCCCCGGTCTGCAGGCCCGTTGCAGCAGGGCCGCCTCGACAGAGGGTAGCCTGAGCGGTCGTTTTGGGTGCCGGAACGCTCCCAGGGCACCAGGAACGGGACGCCCGCTTCTCAGCTAGTATCGTCGAACACATCCGACCGGGGTTGGAGGGGCGTTCATGAGGGGAAAGCTGGGGATTCTGCTCGGCGTGCTGGGTTTTGTCACCGGCGTGTTGAGCTGGAGCGCGCCCGCGATGGCAGCGGACCAGGTCACGACGCTCGGGTCTTTCAGCGACCCTCGTACCGCGATGCCACAGCGGCCGGGTCACGTCATCAAGCGGATCCGCTACGGCTATACCGCCAGCCAGAACTACGTTCTTACGGCCGGTCAACAGATTCACAATGCGATTCGGGTCGACATTCCCGCTCCCTGTACCGGCTGTTGGATTACCGACATCGTGCCGAGCATCGTCTACATGGGCGACGCGAACAACCCGGACGGCACCGTGGCGAACCTGGAGAGCGACGTCAGCCTGCACCACTTCGTTCTCATCAACCCGGGACGCACCGATCCGGTATGCACCAGCGGCAGCGGCGCACTCGGCGAGCGCCTGTTCGCTGCCGGCAACGAGCGCAGTCAGGTGCATCTCCCCACACCGTTCGGATACCAGAACAGCAACGGCACATGGAGGATGGTGTCCCACGTCGTCAACAAGGGCGCCGTCACCAAGAGCATGATGATCGAGGTCGTCTATCAATACCGCACGACCGGGGGAGCGGAGGCAAAGCCGCTGTGGTTCGACATCGACGGCTGCGGCGACTCCGAGTACACCGTCCCCAACGGCTACAGCGACACGACCGCCAACTGGGTCTCCAGCGTGAGCGGGCGCATGATCGGCATGGGCGGCCATCTGCATGATCTCGACATCACCAACTCGGCTCCGTGTACGAACCACTGTCCCGAAAAGGGTGGAGGTATCGCGATCTCGGCCGAGATCGTGGGAGGCAACCCGAACGACTACTACGGACCGATCCCGCCGAACAACCCTCCTCCGGCCACGCTCACGGGCGCGACGGCCTGTCGCTCGGAGGGCATTTTCGGTTCGCCGTGGGCCGGCACGAGATTCCGGGGGCATCTGGACACGATGACCCAATGCGGGATCAGCAGCAGTCTGCTACCAACCCATCAAGCCGAGGCATGGCCCGCGGGTGGTGAGTTTGCCTCCACCGGCTTCCCGTTCAGCGCCGGGCAGACCATCCGGCTCCACAGCGAGTATCAGAACGACACGGGAGAGCCACAGATCGATGCGATGGGAATCATGCTGGCCTGGTACGTCCCGGTCTCGCCGGGCTACCCACGCGCCAAGTCCGCGAGTCCCATGAGGCTGTCGCTGGTGCCCGCGTTCAACGCATGCGCGAGTCCCAACCGCGTGCACGGCCCGCCGGACTTCCCGGGCAACCCGCCGAACCCGGACGGCGCCTGCAACCCGCCGGTGCAGAGCTCCAGCCAGCTGACGATCGGCACGCCCGACTCCGTCAACGGTGCCCCGCTGAAGGGGGCGGGCTCCGTGAAGGTATCGACGATCACGGGCAACCCGGCCACGGCGGCTGACGAGGCCGACGCACGCTTCACGGTTTCCATGGTGGATGTGCGCCGCAGGACGACCGGCTTCCCCGATTACACGGGCCAGTTGCAGCTCGAGACGTCGATCCGCGTGGTCGACCGCAACAACGGGCCCTCCGAGGTGGCGACGATGCAGGACACGTCCTTCCGGGTGACGGTGCCCTGCGCCCCGACCGGCGACACGACTATCGGGTCCACGTGCTCGGTGAACACGACCGCCGACGCGGTGCTCGGTGCCGGCACGATCCTGGAGGGCAAGCGCTCGGTCTGGTCGCTGGGCCAGGTGCGCCTCAACGACGGTGGCACCGACGGAGTCGCCTCCACCACGCCCAACAGCCCGTTCATGGTCCAGGGCGTGATGGTGCCGTAGATGTTCGCTCAGTATTGAGGAGGAAGATGCGACCAAGCAGCACCCAAGTCGTTCTCTGGGCGGCCGTGGCGCTTGCGTGTTTTACGGCGCTTGCCATGCCCGCTGTGGCTTCGAAGCCGGGGATGACAGTCAAGATCCCTGCGAGCCAGGACGTGGACAACGTCTATGTGCTCGCCGCAATCCATCAGAAGAATTGCAGCATGCAGGTCACCGGGTCCGCGATGGGACATCGGTTCAAGACCTTCAAGAAGTCGAAGGTCTCGCTTCACCTGACCAACCAGGCTTTCCTCAGGCTTTCCAGCAGCGCGAAGCGTTCCGTCAAGAAGGCGTTGCGTCGCGGTAAGACCGTGCGGGCCAAGATCACCGTGACCGCCCGCAACGGGTCGGGAACCAGCAACAGGGTGACCCGCAGTGTCATGCTCAAGGACTAGACGGCGGGGACCAACGGAGGGACCAGTGGCCGACACAGGCGAAGAGCGCGCAGGTGAGCTGAACGAGGCGTTTCACTACCGCCTCGACCTCACTCCTGCGCAATTGAAGATCACGCATACCGCGCTGAAGAGCCTGCTGGACGACTTCGGCCACGAGGAGCACGATGTGCACCGTGTGATCCACGAGGTCCTCGAAAAGCTCCCGGACGAGCATTCCATCCGCGCGATCTCGCTCGACGACGAACTCGAAAGAGGCTAGAGCGCCGTGCGTCGCGCCGGCGTAGCGGTGATCGTGCTGATGGCCATGCTCGTGCCCGCGCTGGTCGCGGGTGCGGCCGTGGACGACAACGTGGTCGTCAGCCTCACCGACACCGAGGGAAGCTCGAACGGCGCATCCGGTCCCGGCGTCGCGATGTCGGCCAGCGGCCGGTACGTCGCCTTCGAATCCCGGGCCGCCAACCTCAGCGACATCGACAACAACGGCGTCGTCAACATCTTCGTACGGGACATCGAAACGGGCACGACCACGCTGGTCAGCCGGAACGGCTGGCTGGGGGCCAACGACTCCTCCGCAAGCCCGGCGATCTCCGCCGACGGGAGGTTCGTCGCCTTCGAGTCGAAGGCGGACAATCTCAGCGACGCCGACGACAACTCCGTGACGAACGTGTTCCTGAACGACACCTCCAACGGGACCACTCAGCTCGTCAGCCAGGCTTCCGACGGCGCAGCCGCCGACGGGAACTCCGGGAATCCGGCGGTCAGCGGCGCCGGGGAGGTGGTCGCATTCGAGTCCATGGCGACCAACCTGAGCGCGGACGACGACGATGCGGTCAAGGACATCTTCACCCGCAACGCGCAGGGCACGACCGCGCTCGTGAGCCGCGTGAACGGCAGCACCGGTCCGGGCGGCACCGGGAACTCGTTCGACCCCTCGATCTCCACCACCGGGCTGCGTATCGCCTTCGCGTCGGACGCCGACAACCTGTTCGCCGATGACCGCGACCTCTTCACGAACATCTACATGGTCGAGCCGCGCTTCAGGCTCTTGACGCACGTGAGCCGCACGACGGCCCTCGGATCCGTGAGCGAACCGGCGAACGGCAATTCCACGCAGCCCGTGATCTCCGGCGGGACTGGCGGCTTCGTCGCGTTCACATCGGAAGCCACGAACCTCGGTCCCGTGACCGCTCAAAAAAACGTCTTCCTGCGCTACCTGCAGGGCAACAGCACGACGATGATGAGCCGCGCGGCGGGTGCTGGGGCGCCCGGTTCGGACAGCTCTTCGTCGCCGGCCGTCTCCGAGGACGGTTTGCAGGTCGCCTTCGTCTCGGCTGCGGACAACCTCAGCGACGTGGACAACGACGCCGTCACAAACGTCTTCGTTCGCCATGCGTACTACGGGACCACGACGCTCGTCAGCCGGGCCGCCGGCGCCGGCGGGGCTGCGGCGACGGGCGCGTCTGCGGCGCCGGCAATGTCCGCCGCCGGCGACTTCGTCGCCTTCGCGTCGAATGCCGGCAACCTTGGTGCGGTCACGCCGGTACTGCGCCGCACGACTCGCGGCGGCCCGCCGCCGCCGCCGCTGATGAACGTCTTCCGGCGCCAGCTGCCCCTGGTGGCGACGCCCGCCGACATCCCGCCGGACCTGGGGTCGGACGACCACTCAGCACCCGGCCACGGCGGTGCGGGCCATGACGCTGGTGGGGCCCACGGCGCCGACGCCGGGGCCCACGGCGCCGACGCCGGGGCTCACGGCGCCGCGGGACACGATGCCGGTGCAGCCGATCACGGCCACAGCGGCGCGAACCACTTCAGCCTCATCATGGGCAGCCTGCGGCCGGACAGGATCTTCGGCACGGCGACACACGACAAGGTCTGCGGCGGTTCAGGCAACGACACGATCTCCCTGGGCGCCGGCTCGGATGTCGGCTACGGCGGCGCGTGCGGGTCGCTGAACCCTCCTGAGACCGACAAGGCTTCGTGGTGGCGAACTGCGCCGGCCTCGCTGCGCCACACGGGCGATCCGCCGGCTGCGCCTGCGGGCGGCGACGGCAACGACCGCCTGGTCGGCGGCAAGGGCGAGGACGCGCTGTTCGGCGGAGCCGGCAACGACAACCTGGTGGGCGGCTCCGGCAGCGACCTGCTGGTTGGTGGGACAGGCGGCGACGTGATCACCGGCGGCCCGGGCCGCAACCGCTACGACGCCGGGATGGGCAGCGACTCGATCAATGCCGCGAATGGGGTGCGCGAGCTGGTGGACTGCGGCTTCGGCCGAGACTTCGTCAAGGCGGACCGGCGTGACAGGCTGTCCGGGTGCGAGAAGGTGAAGCGCGTGAGGAGGAAGGTCAAGAAGGACCTGCCGGAGCTCCTTCCCGAGTGTCCCGGCGGCGGGCACGAGTGCCACAACGGGCAGACGATCGTCCTCTCCAAAGCGCGCAGGTAGCGCCCGGCCACATCCTCGAGGACCTGCTGGCCTCCGGGCTGCGGGTGGTCTTCTGCGGCACCGCGGCCGGGGAGGAGTCGGCGCGCGTGAGAGCGCCCTACGCGGGTCCGGGAAACCGCTTCTGGTGGGTGCTGCACGAGATCGGGCTGACGCCGCGCGTGCTGGAACCCGTGGAGTTCCGGGAGCTGCTGGGGTGGGGCGTCGGGCTGACGGACGTGGCGAAGCATGCGATCGGCCGGGACGACAAGCTGGTGCGCGCGGACTTCGACGCCGCCGCGGTGGTCGCGAAGATGGAGCGGTTCGCGCCGGGCGTGCTGGCGTTCGTGGGCAAGCGCGCGGCGCGCGAGGTGCTCGGACGAAAACCGGGTGGGTATGGGGAGCAGGATGTGACGGTGGGCGTTAGCCGCGTGTGGATCCTGCCCTCGACGTCGGGTGCGGCGCGCGGGTTCTGGGACATCGCCCCCTGGCAGGACCTCGCGCGAACTTTGTCACCTTACTTCCACCCCTCGGAAGTAACTCGCCAAAGTTCGGGCCGCTAGGGCACCGGGCGCCCGAGCCAGTCCTCGTAGAAGCCTTCTAGGTCGGGGACGAAGTCGTGGATCACCGGGTAGCCCGGCGGCACGGCCTCGACCTCGAGCAGCGTCTTGCAGCCCGGGCAGAAGTACTCGCGCAGCGCGTTCCATTCCGGGTCGCCGTGCATCTTGTCCGGATAGATCTCGCGCAGTGACTCGACGGTCTCACGCACGTTGATCAGCGCCTCGAGCTTCCAGTTCTCGCGGTGGTCGCAGAACTCGTGTCCGCAGTCGCACTTCACTCGGTAGCCGCGGGAATCCTCACCAGACCCGTCCGGCGGCTTACCGCCGGACGGCTTGGTTATGTAGAGGTGCTCGCCGAAGGGGAGGACGATCTGGTCCTCCCACGACACGCGCTCCTGCAGGATCTCGACGTACTTGTCGAAGCGGTCCGCGTCCTTGAAGCCCGACTGGATCGCGCGGACCTGGCCGCGCGGCAGCTTCTCGTCGATCAGGTCGCGCAGGGTGTCCTTGTCGAGCTTCACGACGCCGCCTGGATCGCGCGCGCGAGGTCGACCTCCGGCGTGGGCACGTCGAACGCGAAGTCGTCCGGCAGGTCCCAGAACTCCTTGAACTCCTGGGCCCATCGCTCGGACAGCAGCATCGACTCCGCGTACATGCGCTGGGCCGGTTCGATCATGTTGCGGTCGAGGATCCGCTGCCGCTCGCCCTTCATCCACTCGCGCACCGGCACGGCCTTCTGGCCGCGCTCCTCGCGCGCCGCCGCGCGCCGGCGGTCAGTGGCGTCGGGGTCCCCGACCACGACTCCATAGACCGACTCGGCGTACCGCGGCAGCAGGAAGTTCCCGTCGATGTCCTCCATCACCGATTCGTAGGGCCGTTCGATCGGATCGCCCACGCCCGCGGCTCCACGGAACATGCACAGGTAAAGGTCGCCCTCCCGGTAGACCTCGGGCAGAGTCGTCGTCTCGATGTCGAACAGATGCTCACCGGCGATCTCGCGCAGAAGCGCGGAATCGGCCGGGTCGGGCTCGGCCAGCGGGAACGGCTCACCGCGCTGCGCCTTGGCCAGCAGATCGGCGCCGCGTACGTTGTGGCGGTAGCCGGTCGCGCCGGGATAGCCGCCCCACAGGCCGGCCTGGATGAACACGCGCCCGTGACCGATGTTCTGCATCTCGTAGAACGGGGTCTTCCACGCGAGGCGCAGGCACTCGTAGCCCGAGCCGCCGCGATGGCGGCCCGGCCCGCTCGTGTTCGGCTTCACACGCTGGCTCAGGTACAGGAACGGCTCGATCAGCTCCCACATCTCCATGTCGCCCATGTCACCCTCGGGGTTCCACATCGCGGCTGCGTAGTCGAGCCCGTCGAGCACCATCTTTCCGCCGCCGCCCACGCAGGAGAGGCCGAAGTTCGTCGTCGCCGACTGGCGTCCGTACTGGTCGATCCCGCCACCCTGGAACGCGTTGGCCGTGAGTGCGTACGGCGCCAGCACCTCTTCGACGAACCCGCGCGCCTGCAGCGAGCGTGACAGCGACTTGATGAACCCCGTGTAGGAGGGGATCAGGAAGAACCACGCGTTGCCGGTGGACGCTTGCGGGTTCGAGTGGTTCGACCACGTGCCCGGGGGGAAGTTCGCGCGCAGGCCGAGGTAGGCGCCGTCGTTGACCTTGTCGTTGCAGATCAGCGTCTGCGTGAGCTGCACCCACAGCGCGCCCTGCATCGAGGACGGTGTGCAGTTCGCGGAGTGGTATCCCCAGGACGACGCGCCGTCGTAGTCGAGCTCCATCATGCCGTCGCGGGTGATCCGCAGCTCGACGGGTGCGTGCATCAGCGTGTCCTTGCGCGCGTAGCTCGGCAGCTGCGTCTCCTTGCCGAACATCAGCTCGGTGAACGCGGGCGCGCGGTAGCGCCCGGGCACGGTCATCTCGCGCAGGCGGCTCCTGAAGGCGCGCCGGCCGTCCTCGATCACCTCGCGGATGAACTGCTTGTAGGTGGCGATCCCCTCCTCGAGGATCACGCGCTCGACGGCCTCGCGGATCATGTGACATCCCGCCAGCCGCGTCTTCTCGTCGAGCGTCCAGTACATCGGCGTGCGCGTGCCCTTCAGCCCCGCGAGGACGTGGTCGCGCCACAGCTCGTCGTGCGAGCCGATCTTCTTCGCGGGCAGGTCGATGCCGTCCTCGAAGCGCGAGATCGGTCCCACGGGCACCGATCCGGGGGTCTTCGCGCCGATGTCGATCTCGTGCGTGACGCCGCCGGCCCAGCCGATCAGTTCGCCCTCCCAGAAGATCGGCACGATGGTCTGCACGTCCGCGTTGTGGACGTCGCCGATCATCGCGTCGTTGTTGGTGAAGATGTCGCCGTGCGCGATGCCCGGGTTCTCCTCGTACCCCTCGCGGATCATGTACTTGATCGCGTCCGACATCGTGTGGACGTGCACGATGATCCCGGTGGACAGCGCCACCGAGTCGCCCTCGGGCGTGTAGAGGGCGAAGCAGAGCTCGCCGATCTCCTTGACGATCGGCGATGCGGAGATGTTGAGCGCCGTTTCGCGCGCGGTCACGAGGCCGCCGCGCAGGCGCGAGAAGAGCTTCTCGAAGCGGATCGGCTCGCCCGCCTTCAGGGGCAGCTCGTCCATCCCGCAGTAACGCCCGGTCTCGGCGAACAGCCGCTCGGACTCGGTGAGCATCTCGAGCGCCGACTGGCCGTCCCACCCGATCGGCACGTCCTCGCGCGGTTCCAGCTCTCGTGTGCGATCGACGACGGCCATGCTCAAGCTCCTTCGGTCGTTTCCAGATGGAAGATGCGGTGCCCGTCGAGCAGGGCGCGGCGCCCCGGCGGGATGGCGAAGGTGTCCGCGGGCGACTCGATCACGGCGGGTCCCGCGACCGTGTGCCCCGCCCTGATCTCGTCCTGCTCGTAGAGCGGCGTGTCGACCCAGCCGTCGCTCCACCACACGGGCCGGCTGCCCTTGCTGGGCGGCTCGCCTGCCGCCTCCGGCTCGTCGGGCAGCGCGGGCTTCTCGACCTCGGCCGATCCCGTCACGATCACGTTGGTCACGAGGTAACCCAGCTCGGGTGACGACGCCGAGCGCGCGTAGAGCTTTCCGTAGGCGTCCTCGAACGCGGCGATCAGGTCGTCCATGTGCGACGGCTCGCTGATCGATTGGTGGGGGGAGTAGATCTCGATGTCGTTCAGCTGCCCGTAGTACTGCATGCGCGCGTAGTGGCGGAAGGTGATGTCGCCTTCGGCAACGCCCGACTTGGCGAACTCCTCGACGACGCGCTCGCGCAACATCTGCCAGCCACCGTCGATGTAGATCCCGACGCCCAGCCGCTGGTCCTCGTCCGCCCGCGGCTCGATCGGCATGTCGATCGTGAGGTCGTACCGGTAGGCGAAGTCCCCACACGCGCAGCCAAACGCGGAGAACCCGGCGGCCCAGGCGGGCACCATGACGTCGCGGTACGGGACGCCCTCTGTGTATCCGGCCACGTGCAGCGGCCCGCCGCCGCCGTAGCAGAGCAACGTGTAGTCGACCGGCGAGTACCCCTTGCCCAGCACCTGGGCCACGGCCTGGTACTTCAAGGTCTCGTCGAAGAGCTCGATGATCCCCGCGGCGGCGTGCTCCACGTCCAGCCCGAGCGGCTCCGCGATCTGCTCGGCGATCGCGGCGCGCGCGCGTTCGTAGTCGAGCTTCACGTACCCGCCGAGGAAGTAGTCGGGATTGACGCGACCGAGCACCAGGTTCAGGTCGGTGACCGACGGCGTCTCCAGCCCGCCCTCGGCCCACGACACGCCGATGGCGGCTCCCGCCGAATCCGGCCCCAGCTCCGGCCTGCCCGAGTTGGGCTCGATGCGCACGAACGAGCCCGTGCCCGCGCCGATCGAGTCGACCTGCACCAGCGGCAGGTTCAGCAGGAAGCGGCCGATGTCGGGGGTCTGGCGGATGCTGAACTCGCCGTCGGTGATCAGCGCGATGTCGAAGCTCGTGCCGCCGATGTCGGTGCAGACGATGTTCTTCGCCGACAGGCTTGAAGAAAGGCCGGAAGAAAGGCCGCCGGATCCGTTGCCCGACGCGATCTCGTCGGCCAGGTAGCGCGCGCCGATCACGCCCCCGATCGGGCCGGAGATCAGCGTGCGCGCAAGCTCCTTCGCGTCAATCGAGATCGTGCCCCCGTGGGCGGCCATGATGCGCAGGTCGAACCGTGCGCCGGCCTCCTTGGTGGCGTCCCGGACCTTCGCGAGCTGTTCCCGGGAGGGCTCGGCGGCGTACGCCTCGATCAGGGTCGAGTTGAGCCGCGGGAAGTCGCGGCGCATCGGATACAGGTCAGATGAGGCGAACACCGGCATGTCGGGCGCCACCTCCTTGACGATGTCCACGATTCGCTGCTCGTGCGACCCGTTGCGGTAGCTGTAGAGGAGGTTGATGACGATGCCCTCCACGCCGGCAGCCGCCAGCTCCTGCGCGGCCGCGCGGGCCTCGTCCTCGTACAGCGGAATGGCCTCGTCGCCGAACAGGTCGACGCGGCCGCGCACGCCACGGATGAGGTCCCGTGGGACCAGCGGCTCGTTGTGGTGATGCGTGGCGACGTGCAGCCGGTCGGAGTACGGGTAGCCGAGGTACGTCTGGATCCCGCGCTCCAGCCGCAGGCCGTCCTCCATGCCCGCGGTCACGATCAGCCCCACCCGGCGCCCCTTGCGCTCCAGCAGCCGGTTCAGCATCGCCGTCCCGGAATAGATGCCGGACACAACTGACGGCAGCGCGCTCTCGGCCTCGAGGTCCCAGTAGGCGAGCGCGTCGCGCGTGGAGGCCATGAAACCGACCGCCTCGTCGGACGGGGTGGTCTGCGCCTTGCCGACGACGAAGTCCCCCTGGCGGTCGACGATGAAGGTGTCGGTCATCGTGCCGCCCGCGTCGATCGCGAGCACGCGCGGCTGACGCCCGTTCAGGCCGTCCCCACCAGACAAGCCCTTCCCCTCCATCGGCTCAGAATATCGGGACGCCGGTTTCTCGGATGTGTCGTCCCGGATCCGTCGTCCAGCCTGGCCAAACTGTCCAGGAGTTCAGTCTCGGCGACGGCCGGACCGATACTGGGCGTGGTCCGTGTCCGTACTCTGGAGTCGAATGAGGTATCGCCTTTCGCTGGCAGTCGCCGCGCTGATCGCGCTGGCACCCGGGGCCGCGCTCGCGCAGGACGGGACTACCGTGCCCGGCCGTGCGCTCGTTCTGTTGAAGCCGACCGCCGTGCGGGCCTCCGCGTCTGCCGTGATCGCCCGGCACGGCCTGCGGCGGGCCCGCCCCGACGTCCCCGAGGTGGGAGTGATGAGCGTGCGGATCCCGTCCGGCACCACCTTGGCGGCGCTGCGCAAGAGGCTGTCAGGCGATTCGCGCGTGGCGCTGGTCGAGCCGGAGACCCAGCACCGGCTGCGGCTCGTGCCGAACGACCCGGCCATGTCCCAGCCCGATCCGCTGATCGGCGATGTCTACCAGTGGTACCTGCACAAGCAAGGATTTCCCGCGGCATGGGACCTGAGCCGGGGCACCGGAGCGGTGGTCGGCATCATCGACTCGGGCATCGACTCCGCGCATCCCGACCTCGCCACGAAGATCAAGTCGGCCCACGACCACGACGGAAACACCGAGGGGACGGGCGATGAGGTCGGCCACGGGACGCACGTGAGCGGACTCGCGTGCGGTGCACCTGACAACGGCTTCGGCATCGCCGGGGCCGGGCTCGACTGCCAGGTCGTGCTCGAGAAGAGCGACCTCACCAGCTCCAGCGTGATCGCGTCGATGGTGGACGCGGCACAGATGGGGGCCGGGGTCATCAACATGAGCTTCGGCGGGGGCCGCCTGAGCGCCGGCGAGAACCGGGCGCTCCGATTTGCGCTGCGCGAGGACGTCGTGCTGATCGCCGCCGCCGCGGACCAGCCGATACCCGAGCAGGGACACCCCGCCAAGGACCTGCAGCCGACGGGGACCGGCCGCAAGATCAGCCAGGGCAAGGGCCTCGTGGTCACGGCCGCCGACGCCTCGGGTGCGCGGGCTTCGTTTGCGGGCCGCGGCTCGCAGATCTCGATGGCTGCGATGGGGGACTCCGGCACGCGTGGGGGCGGCATCTTCTCGACCTTCCCCGCAAACCCGACGCAGATCGAGACGGGCGGGTCGAACCCGCCCGGCCCGCCATGCGCCACCTGCCGGGTCGTGTTCAACGGGGACCCGCGGTTCGCCTACCTGGCCGGCACGTCGATGGCGGCGCCGCAGGTGGCGGGCGCGGTGGCGCTGGTGCGGGCCGTGAACCCGCGCCTACGCCGCACCGCGGTGGTGCGGCTGATGAAGCAGACGGCGACGCGCGCGGCCGGGGCCGCCGGGTGGACCACCGAGCTGGGTTGGGGGATCCTGAACGCCGGCGCCGCCGTGCAGCGGGCGGTGCAGCTGTTGGGCGACACGGTGCCGCCCAAGACGAGCCGCCGCGGCGGTCGCAGGCGTAGCGTGACGCGGCGGTTCACGCTGAAGTGGCGCGGGCGGGACGCAGCTCCGCCCGGCGTGGTTCCCGCGGGGATCGACTCCTACTCCGTCTACGAGAGGCGCGGCAAGCGCGACAAGCTGATCGCCACGACCACGTCCACCCGGTACCGCCTCCGGGGGCGGCGAGGCAAGCGCTACTCCTTCTTCGTGCGCGCGCGAGACCTGGCAGGGAACGTCGAGCCCACGCGCCGCGTCAGCTTCGTGGTGCGAGTCCGCCGGTAAGGACCTCTCTAAACTGACCCTCATGGTCCGCGGCCCTCGCACGATCCTGCTTGCTGCGCCGCGCGGTTACTGCGCCGGCGTCGACCGTGCCGTGCAGACGGTCGAGAAGGCGCTCGACCTGTACGGGCCGCCCGTCTACGTGCGCAAGGAGATCGTGCACAACAAGCACGTCGTCGAGAGCCTAGAGCAGCGCGGGGCCGTGTTCGTGGACGAGGAGACCGAGGTGCCCGAAGGGGAGACCGTGGTCTTCTCCGCCCACGGCGTGGCGCCCTCCGTTCATACGAATGCGGCGCAACGCAATCTCAACACGATCGACGCGACCTGCCCGCTCGTCACCAAGGTCCACGTGGAGGCGCGCAAGTTCGCCGTCGACGGGTACACGATCGTGCTCGTCGGGCACGCGGGCCACGAGGAGGTGGAGGGCACGACCGGCGAGGCGCCCGACCACATCGTGCTGGTGCAGACCGAGGAGGACGCGGAGCGCCTCGAGGTCGAGGACCCCGAGAAGGTCGCCTTCATCACGCAGACGACCCTGTCGGTGGACGAGACCATGAGCATCATCCGCAAGCTGCGCGAGCGATTTCCCAGCATGGTCGGCCCGCGCACCGACGACATCTGTTATGCGACGCAAAACCGCCAGGATGCGGTCAAGCAGCTGGCTCCGCGCTGCGACCTGGTGCTGGTGATCGGCTCACGCAACTCCTCCAACTCGAACCGGCTCGTCGAGGTCGCGCGCCAGCACGGCGCCAGCTCCTACCTGATCGACAACGAGCACGAGGTCAAGGAGGAGTGGTTGGAGGGCGTCGAGACCGTCGGCATCACCTCCGGCGCGAGCGCGCCCGAGGAGCTGGTCCAGCGCCTGATCGCCTACTTCCGCGAGCGCGGGGCGCAGGACGTCTCGGAGCTGGAGGTGACCGAGGAGGACGTTCGGTTCATGCTGCCGAAGGACATCCGCCAGCTGCTCAGCGCGCGCAGCTGACGGATGTCGGATCGGACAGGAGCGCCGGGCCCTACGTGGTCCGCCGCCGTGTCACGAGCGCTGCGATCCCGGCGATGAGGCCGAGCCAGCCCACGACCAGCGCAATGATCGTGAGCGCGTCCGGGTCCTCGTCCTCGCCGCTCTTCGAGGTCGATGCCGCCGGGGTCGCCGCGGCGGTGTCTCCGCCTGCGGCCGCGGTCACCTTGACCTGAGGCGCAGGCGTCTCCCCGTCCGGCGGGTCGATCCAGCGCACGACATCACCGTTGTCATAGGTCTGGGTGGCCTTGAACGTCAGCGTCTGTGGCTTCTCCGGCATCTCCAGCGACACCGGGAAGTCCTGGAACTCGCCGGGGCGGATCTTCCCGCCGGTCCACGTCACCTGCGACACCTGCTCGGTCAGCTTGTCGCCCTCGTCCGTGGTGATCGGCTCGGCCAGCTTGCTCCTCTTTACCGCCACCTTCCAACCGGGGACGGGCTCGAACGAGACCTCGGCGAAACCGTCCGGGAACTGGACCGAGACCTTGTTCGTGCTCGCGTCGTCCTGCTCGTTGGGCACACGTACGTTCTCGACGACGAACGCCTTCGCCTCCTGTTGATCGGGCTGGACCGTCACGTGAGCACCTGCGACGGCCGGGAGGGCCAATGTCGCCGTGACCGCAACGCAGCCGGTGAGCCATCTCAGTCTTTTCACCTGTCCGTACCTCCTCGAGTTGTGATTTGCCGGGCCTTCAGCCGTCGCGTCGCGACGAAGAGGATCACCGTCATCAGGACGAGGATGGCGAGCGCCACGATCGCGGCGGTGGGTATGCCGCCGCCGGAGCTCGGCGCCCAGAAGAGCGATCCCGTGAGGGCTGCGTGTTGCGAGCCGACATCGATGGGTACGCGCCAGTCGAAGACCTTGGTGCGCTTGTCCTTGTCTTTGACCTGCGGCGGTGTCGCGCCCTTGGACATCCAGTGGATGCGGTGGTCGTGCATCTCGAACCGGCCCGTCTTGCTCACCAGGGACCACTGGGGCGGCGCCTTCGGGCTCGCACTGGGAGGAACCGGCGTTCCGCCGTAACGCTCCTCGTTCAGGTAGTAGGAAGGGGAGCGCTTGTTCACCTCCACCGTCCCGTCGGCCCGCAGGCGAGCATATGGCTCGCGTTCATACCCCCTGACGAGCACGGTCTTGTGCGTGTCGTTGATCAGGAGCAGGCGGTCGTCGTAGTTGAGGACCTGCACCCGGAGACCGGGCTCCGCCGGCCTGACCGCCCGGAACTCCGAGCGGAAGTTCGGGTTGCCGCCATGTGCGAGCACGGCGGCGGGAAGTACCGCCAGGACGGCTCCGAGCAGGGCGGCGCACAGAACCAGCCGTCGCACCACCTCAGGTCCTCCGCCGGCGTCCCGCGAGCGCCACGCCGAGCGCGGCCAGCCCGGCCACGAGCGCCACTATCGCCAGGATCAGGGGCAGCGCGTCGCTGTCCTCGTCCTTTGCCGCACCGGTCTTGGCCGGGGCTGTGGTGTCGGCTCCCGGGCTGCCACCCGCGGCCGCCGAGGTCCCGGACTCGGTGTTGATCGCGTCGACCGGGGTCGCGGACTCTGTGATCGTGGTGCGCGCCGCGGGATGCTCGCTGTCCAGCGGTCCGATCCAGCGGTCGGTCGCGTTCGTGTACTGCTGGATCACCTTCCACTCGAGCGTGCCCTGTTTGACCGGGTTGCGCGCGATGAACTGGAAGGAGTCGTACTGGCTGGGCGGGATGCGGTTCCCCGACCAGCGCACGACCGCGACGCGGTCACCTTCCTTCTGGAGCCGGACCTTCCATCCCGGCGCCTCACGGACGATCAGCGATTCGACCTCGGCCGGAACCTGCAGCGAGACCGAGATGACGTCGGAGCTGCGCTCGCTCGGGACGGTGAGGGTGTACACCTGCTGCTCCGCCGGGCGCGACGCCGACGGCTGCAGGACCGCGTGGCCCTCGGCCGACGGCGCGTATACCCCCATCAACCCGGCGGCCACCACGACCGGGAGCGCGCGCTTGCGCGCGCGCTCCCTCCGGTGCGAGATCCCTCGTCCCATCAAGACGCGGGAGGCGCCGCCGCCGTGGTGATGCAGGACGCCGGGAACTCCGCGCTGGACGGGCCCGTCCACGCGACCAAGTCCGCCTTTGCCCGGCGCTGCTGGCGCTTGCTCAGCTTGGCGAAGCCCTTCGCCCGGTAGTACTGGTTGATCGGGAAGCAGAACTTGCCGGGCTGCACCGGATTCTGGAACCGGATGAAGAACTCGCCGAAGAAGCCCGGCTTGATCTCCGAGCCCTTCTTCGCGGTCCACGAGATCGACGTGATCGCGTACAGAGGCTCTCCCTCCTCGTTCTTCTTGCCGGTGTCGCGCCGCTTCAGCCGGACCGTCCAGTCGCCCTGCTGCTTGACGCTGATCACTTCCTGGAGGGCCGCCGGCACGAACAGTGTGACCTTGTACGTGTTCTGCGTGCCCTTCTCGTTGGGCACGCGGACGACGTACGACGTACGCGCTGCGGTCAGGGGTGCGCTCTGTGGCTGGAACGGACTCACGGTCGCGTGGCCGCCGGCGCCGGTCGGCACTGCGAGCAGTGCGGTCGTGGCGGCGGCAGCCATCGCGAGTCCGAGATGCCTGATCATGAACTTGCTCATAGGTTTCGGGTGCTCCTTCTCGCTAAGGGTCTGCGCTCAGCTCGCGCGGATGGCGAAGGTGACGCGGAAGCGCTTGAACTTGCTCCCCCGCTTCACCCGCCCCGTGAACACGATCTCGTAGGCGGTCGCCCGCGGGAACGTGAACTTCATGGTGCGTTTCGCCTTCCGGTTGAGCACGACGTTGCCCGTCGAGTCGGAGATGCGCAGGTAGCAGGCGCAGTTCTTGAACGAGAACGTGCCCTTGCTGGGCCGGACCTTCGAGACGATGATCCTGGACGACTGGCCCGACACCGGTTCGTCGTCGGGCGTGACGTGCATCGTCACCGAGACGCCCTTGTTCGACTCCGTCTGATGTCCCGGTGCCGTAGAGGCACCGAAGACCAGCATGGTTCCCAGGCAGCACGCGAACGTGCCGATTCGGCCTGTACGGCCCATTGCACAACCTCCTGTCGACGAGCAATTGCAGCCGCACCCGCGGTGCGGCCGATCTGTCGGCTAGGAGGTGAGCGGCGGCGCCCGGCCGGCGAGGTTGCCGGCGAGCACGTTGATACGCGGTGCGAAGAAGGGTCGCAGGGGCGGCGTACGCAGAGGCGCGCGGCGGGCTCGCGGCGCGCTGTGCCTGCGGGCGATCGCTGCCACCGCGGAGCGCGCTCCGCGCAGCAGCAGCGCGATCACCGCCGCGATCGCGATCGCGAGGCCGACGCCGCCGGGCCCGATGTGGCCGGCGAGGTGGCCGACGCCGCTCGGGTGGCCGGGCGTGACCCAGCCCTCGGCCCACTCCTGAAGCGCGAAAACGGCCAGCAGAGCTGCCGTCATCAGTGGCCACAGCACGGGGAAGGGTGGAGGATGACCTTCGTCCTCGATCCCGCGCATCGCATAGACCAGCGTCCGCGAAAAGCTCGCACAGGCGAGCAGCAGCAGGACTGTGACCAGGCCTGCGGCCAGCGGCATGTAGGAGTGGCTGTGACCACCCATCCCGGAGACGCCGTCCATCAGCCGGTAGCTCAGCGCGTGTAGCGAGAGCGCGCCGACGGCCAGCAGCGCTACCGCGCGAAGACCCCATTTCCCCTGCATGAGAGGCGAGTGTAACGCGGTTCGTCGTGCCGGCGCCATGGTCGGCGTGATCGAGGCCGGGTGGGTCGATCGCTACCGTCAACACATGGCAGGCGACCGCGACTCGATCCCGAAAGGGCGGCTGCGCCGGACCGCGCGGCTGGGCGGGCTCGCCGGAGGACAGGCGGCGCGCTCCTATGCCGCCCGGGCAGCGGATCTGGCGCGCTCGGACGAGCAGCGCCGCGCGGCGGCGGAGCGACGCCAGCTGCAGGCGGCCGAGCGGATCCTGGACGTGCTCGGCCAGATGAAGGGCGCGGCGATGAAGATCGGGCAGGTCGCTTCGTTCGTGGACACCGGTGCCCTGCCGAAGGAGGCCCACGAACGGCTGGAGGCCAAGCTCGCCAAGCTGCGCGACTCGGCTCCGCGGGTCTCGTTCGAGCAGATGCGCAAGGTCATCGAGTCCGACATGGGGCAGAAGCTCGACCAGGTGTTCGCGGAGTTCGAGACCGAGGCCTTCGCCGCGGCCTCCATCGGCCAGGTCTACCGCGCGCGGCTGCACGACGGCCGCCGCGTCGCGGTGAAGGTGCAGTACCCCGGCATCGGCAGCGCGGTGCGCGCCGATGTGCAGAACCTGGGCCTGCTCCTGCGGCTGGCGAAGACGCTCGCGCCGGGCATGGACCCGAAGGCGATGGCGGACGAGATCCGCGAGCGGCTCACCGAGGAGCTGGACTACGAGATCGAGGCGCAGACGCACCGCGCGTTCGCGCGCACGTGGCGCGCGCACCCGTTCGTCGTGATCCCCGAAGTCATGACGGAGCTGTCCGGCGAGCGCGTGCTGGTCACGGAGTACATGGACGGGATGGGGTTCGATCAGGTGAAGGAGCTACCCGACGCCGAGCGCGACCGGTTCGCCGAGATCGTGTACCGCTTCTTCCTCGGGTCGCTGTATCGCACGCGGCGCTTCTCGGCCGACCCGCACCCGGGCAACTACCTGTTGCTCGACGATGGCCGCGTCGCGTTCATCGACTTCGGGATGTCGAAGCGCGTGACCGTGGAGCAGGTCGATGCGGAGCTCGAGGTGATGCGCGCCGGGATCGACCGCGACGCGGAGCGCCTGCGTGAGGCGCTGGTGCGCATGGGCTTCTTCGACGCCGGCGATCCGGTTGTCACGGCCGAGCGCGTGCAGGAGCACTTCGATGCCGCGGCCGGCTGGTACGCGGTCGACCGGGAGTTCACGATCGACCGGGACTACGTCCGACAGGTGATGATCGACGTGGGTGGCCCGCAGTCGCGCTTCTGGGAGGTCATGCGCCGCCAGACGGTGCCCCCCGACACGCTGTTCGCCCGCCGTATGGAGGGTCTCACCCTGGCCGTGCTGGGCCAGCTGTGCGCAACCGCGAACTGGCACCGGATCGCGCGCGAATGGCTGTTCGACGACCCGCCCGCGACGCCCCTGGGCGAAGCCGAGGCAGAGTTCTTCGCCGCGTCTTCCAGGCGCTAGCGGGCCACCGCGACGCCGAGATCCCTCAACGACGCATCGACCGCGAGGTCGAAGCCGTCTGAGAGGACTACCTGCTCATGGATGCTCTTCGCCATCACGCCTCCTCGGTTGTGCGTCTACGGTTCGCCTACCCCCTGTGGTGGGACGCAATCGCGCTCAGGTAAGGCTGGCTGCCACGGCCGCCTGGCCATAGGAGATGCCGCCGTCATTCGGCGGCAGGCGCCGGGGAACGAGCACCGTCATGCCCCGCTCCGCCAGGCCCCGTGTCGTGCGCTCGAGCAGAAGCGCGTTCTGGAAGACGCCGCCCGACAGCACGACGTGGGTGACCGCGTGACGCTCGGCAGCATCGGCACAGGCCCTCGCGGTGGCACGCGCGAGCGAGTTGTGGAACCGTGCGGACACGATCCCGACGGGGACGCCGGCCTGCATTTCGCGTGAGACTGCGAGCACCGTCTCTCTGGCATCCAGCACCGGTGTCCGGAACGGTAGGGGGTAGCTGCCCCGCTCACCCCGGTCTGCGACAGCCTCGAGCTCGGCCGCCGCCTGACCTTCGTAGTTGACCCGAGTGCGAATCCCGCAGAGCGCCGCGACGGCGTCGAAGAGCCGCCCGGCGCTCGAGGTGAGCGGCGAGGCGAGGCCGCCGCGCGCGAGCTCGGCGACGGCCTCCCAACGCCGCTGCTCGACCGACACCGCAAGCGCAGGGGGAGCGTCGGGGCAGCCGCCGAGCGCTTCCACCAGCCACGAACATGCCATGCGCCATGGCTCTCGGATGGCCTGCTCGGCGCCGGGCATCCGCACCGGATGGAGGTGCCCGATGCGTTCGAAATGGCGCAGATCGCCGTAGAGCAACTCGCCGCCCCACACGGTGCCGTCGGTCCCGTACCCGGTGCCGTCGTAGATCGCGCCGATCGCCGGTCCCGTCTCACCGTGCTCGGCCAGGCATGCCGCCAGATGGGCGTGGTGGTGCTGTATGCCAACGTGATCGACGTCCTCGCGCTCGAGCGCGTATGCGGTCGACAGGTAGCGGGGGTGAAGGTCGTGGGCGACCACCTCTGGAGCGACCGCGAACAGCCGCTCGAAATGGCCGATGCCCTGCTGGAACGACACGAGCGTCTCGTAGTTGGAGAGGTCCCCGACGTGGTGTCCGACCCACGCGCGCCTGCCTTTGGCGACGCAGAACGTGTTCTTCAGCTCTGCACCGCACGCGAGCACCGGCCGTGTCACGTCGAGCGGTAGCGCGACGCTGTCGGGCACGTACCCGCGCGAGCGCCGCAGCATCAGCGTGCGGCGGCGATCGCCCACGGTGGCCGCGCGCAGCACCGAGTCGTCGGTCCTGGTCTCGATGGGACGGTCGTGCACGAGGAACAGGTCGGCGATCGCAGCGAGGCGGTCGAGAGCGTCTTCGTCGCGGTAGGCGATCGGCTCGTCGGACACGTTGCCGCTCGTCATCACGAGGGGAGTCGGAGCATCAGCGAGCAGCAGGTGATGCAGCGGCGAGTACGGCAGCATCACGCCGATCTCCCGCGAGTGTGGTGCAACCGAGGGCGCGACCGCAGCCCCCTCGTTCCGCGGGGCGATCACGATCGGGCGCTCAGGGCCGGCGAGCACGGGCAGCTCGGTCGCATCCAGGTCGGCAAGCGCACGGGCGGCGTCGAGGCTCGGAACCATCAGGGCGAAGGGCTTGTCCTCGCGGTGCTTGCGGCTGCGCAGCGTCGCGACGGCGCGCTCGCTGTCCGCCCGGCAGGCGAGATGGAAGCCGCCGATGCCCTTTACGGCCACGATCGAGCCGTCGAGCAGCGCGCGCGCCGCAGCCTCCACGTCGTCGCGGGCGCCGTGGGCCTCCACCCGCACGCCGCGCCGATCGAGAAGCCGCACCGCAGGACCGCATACCGGACAGGCGTTGGGCTGGGCGTGGAACCGGCGATCGCGGGGATCGTCGTACTCCCTGCGGCAGGACGGGCACATTTCGAAGCCGGCCATCGTCGTGAGGGGCCGGTCGTACGGCACACCGCGCACGATGGTGAAGCGCGGCCCGCAGTTCGTGCAGTTGAGGAACGGATACCGGAACCGCCTGTCGGCAGGATCGAAGAGCTCGGCGAGGCACTCGTCGCAGGTCGCCGTGTCCGGTGACACGAGGGCATCCGGATCGCCGGTGCGCCTGCTCGGGGCGATCGTGAAGCTGGTCTGCGCCTGCGCCGCCACGGAGGCGACCCCGATGTGCTCGACCACCGCCATCCGTGGCGTCTCGCGGGGGAGGCGTGCGACGAACCGGTCCAGCTGTGAAGCGTTGCCCTCTACCTCGGCCAGGACTCCGTGCTCGTCGTTGAGCACGAAACCACCGAGCTCCAGCTCGGTGGCGAGCCTGAACACGTACGGCCGGAAACCGACACCCTGCACGACGCCCTCGACACGAACCCGGATCCGTCGCCTCCCGGTCGCGGGCGCGACCTTCATCAGACCGCCTCCACGAGCTCTCGCAGGACGTGGTAGGCGCTCGCCTGCGCCTCCTGGATCCGGGGGATGTGCTGGGAGCGGGTCACGATCACGTGGTCGGCGATCCCTTCGTCGGCGATGCGCCCGCCGTCATAGCCGACCAGTGCGATCGTGCACATCCCCCGGCGGCGGGCCTCGACCAGGGCCTCGATGACGTTGATCGAGTTGCCGCTGGTGGACAGTGCGATCAGCGCGTCGTCCTCGCGGCCGTGGGCGATCACCTGACGCTGGAAGATCGCGTCGACGCCGATGTCGTTGGCGATCGCGGTGAGGATCGCCGCGTTTTCGGTGAGGTCGACCGCAGGGCGCGCGGGCCAGCCGGCGCGGGCCTGCCGGAAGTCCGCCACGACGTCCATCGCGTCGGTCGCCGATCCTCCGTTGCCGAGCGCGAACAGACGACCTCCCGACTCGAACATGCGGCGCAGCGCCGCCGCCGCGGCGATCAGCTGGTCGCCGCTCTCGTCGAGGGTCTGCCGTCGCAGCTCGGCAACCTCATTCGCCTTCATCAGCACAGAGGCGCGCACATCACCGACAACCGCGTCCAGATCGGTCTCGCGCTCGCCCAGGAAGGGATAGAGGAAGCTCGAGGCCCCCGCGTCGTGGACCGCGCCCCGGTCGCGTCCTTCGAGCAGCCCGCGATGCTCGAAGAACACGTGCACGAGCTCCCACAGCACGTGGTAGAGCGTCTCGACCAGCTCCTGCTGCACGAACGGGTCGTCCACCGGTGGCGGGAACTCCCACTGGGCTCCCACGGGGGCGAACGCGATCGTGAGGCATCCGCGCTCCCCGGCCAGGCGCAGGGCGCGCGCCGTCTCGGCGCCCTGGGCGCCAAAGGCGATCGCGATGTCGTCCTGCTCGACCAGGAGGCGCACCTGGTCGGTCAGCGACCCGCCTTCGCTCGCGAGGCCGACCGCCGGCAGCGCCCGTTTGCCGACGATCACGGGATGCACGAACTCGACGGCGACGTGTCGCACGTCGGAGCGGTCCGCCGGGGATTCACCGAAGGCCACCAACCGTCCACCGCGCGCGAATCGCTCCGCCATGGAATGGCACAGGCGGGCGATCCGCTCGGCGTTTTCCTCGAAGAACTGCGCGTTCGCGTGTGTGCGCCGGACGAGCAGCTCGTCGATGCGCCGGGTGAGTGGCTCGGGCGCGGTCGCGTGCGTCACGCGGGCGCCGCGGCCCGCTGGGCCGTGCGCGTCAGCCATTCACGCCACTCCTCTACGCCCTCGCCGGTGCGGGCGCTGACCAGCATCTTCTCGACGCCCGGGTTCACCTTGGCGAGGTTGTGGAGGAAGCGCTCGAGGTCGAAATCCAGATGGGGCAGAAGGTCGACCTTGTTGACGAGGATGAGCTCGCACGTCCGGAACATCAGCGGGTACTTCAGCGGCTTGTCCTCGCCCTCGGTCACGGACGACACCATCACGCGCACGTCCTCGCCCACGCGGAACTCTGCGGGGCACACCAGGTTGCCGACGTTTTCGATCACAAGCAGGTCGATCTTGTCCAGGGGCAGCGACGGAATCGCGGAGCGAACCATGTTCGCGTCGAGGTGACACTCGCCACCGAAGCCCGGGTCGGTATTGATCTGCGTGACGGGGACGTGCAGGCTCGCGAGCCGGTCTGCGTCCATGCTGCCCTGCACATCGCCCTCCAGCACCCCGACGCGCAGCCCGTCGAGGCTGCCCACCGTGCGTTCGAGCAGTGAGGTCTTGCCTGCGCCCGGGGCGCTCATCATGTTCACGACCGTGACCGCGTCGCGATCGAAGTCGTCGCGGTTCGCCCGGGCAATCGTGTTGTTCGCGTCGAGCGCGTCCTCGACGACTCTGATCTTGGTCTTGTGCACCAACCCCTCCTACATCTGCCTGACTTTGCTGTACCGCCGGATGTCCGGCAGCGAAGCGATGAAAACCATCAGCCCGACCAGCACGAGCAACGCCAGCAAGCCGAGGAACACCCAGCCTTCGACGCCTTGGACTCCCTCAGCCATAGCCGCCTCCATTCACGGAATTCGCTTGCAAGATCGGCTCTTCGAGCTCGAGCGAGTCGACCAGCAGCTCTTCGCCCCTGGTCACCTCGATGTCACAACTCCCGCACTGCGCGCAGCAAAGGGGAAAGTCCGGGAGGATCGTGTCCGCGCCGCACGTCCGGCAGGCACCTGCGGCGGGCACGACCTCGATTTGCAGCTGCGCTCCATCGAGCGCCGTGCCTTCGGCGACGAGCTCGAACGCGAACGTCAGCGCGGATGGGACCACCTGGCGCAGGTGCCCGACCTTCAGCTGGACGCTCGCAACGCGGCGACCGTCCGCATGCCGGTCCGCGATCGTCACCACCGACTGCGCTATCGCGAGCTCGTGCATCCGCCGCCTCCCTCAGCAGATCCTCGGCAGCGGGTCGCCCACCAGCTGGTCCATCACACGCCGCCCGCCGAACGCGGTCTCGACCAGCACCATGCCGGGCGGCTCGGTCTTGACCTCGCCGATCTCGGCGGCGCGCTCGCACCCCGGCACCGATCGCAGCGCGGCGATCGCGCCGTCCGCTGCCTCGGGCGCCACGAACGCGATGAACTTCCCCTCGTTGGCCACGTACAGCGGGTCGATGCCCAGCAACTCCGAAGCGCCCGCGACCGCGGGGTGGACCGGCACCGCCGCCTCGTCCACGACCATCGCGACGCCGGATGCGCGCGCAAGCTCGTTCAGCACCGACGCGACACCACCGCGGGTCGCGTCGCGCATGCACCGCACCGAAGGACCGGCTGTATCCAGCAGTGCATCCACGGCCGGCCACAGCGAGCAGGTGTCCGACTCGATCTCGGCGTCGAGGCCGAGCTCGCCGCGGGCGAGCATGATGGCCGTGCCGTGCTCGCCCACGGGCCCGGAGACGAAAACGCGGTCTCCCGGCCGCAGCGCGCGGGGCGAAAGGCGCGCACGCGGATCGAGCCTGCCGAGGCCGGTCGTGCAGATGTACATCTGGTCGGCGTGGCCGCGCTCGACGACCTTCGTGTCGCCGGTCACGATCTCGACCCCTGCCGCTCGGGCGGCGTCCGCGATGGCCTCCACTTCGGCGCGCAGAACGTCGGCGGCCAATCCCTCTTCCAGGATCAGGGACAGGCTCAATGCGTGCGGGCGCGCGCCCGAGACGGCGAGGTCGTTGACGGTTCCGTTGACGGCGAGCTCGCCGATCGAGCCACCTGGGAACCGAATGGGCTTCACAACGAAGCTGTCGGTGGTGAGCGCGAGGCCGGTGCCGTCGATCGTGACGTTGCCCGCGTCGCCGAGTTGCTCCAGGCTCTCGGCGCCGAGCGCCGGGACGAACAACCCCTCGATCAGGGTCTGCGTCGCCTTGCCGCCGGCGCCGTGCGCCATCGTGATCTGGGTGTCCTTGAACTTCGGGCGCTTGCCGCGCGCGGTTTCGATGATGTCGAGGATCCGCTGCTCGCGTCCGGTCACCGCGGTGTGCTCTGTAGCGCTCATACGACTGCCCGCTCACGGGCGAAGCGGCCGTAGTTGTAGTAGGCGGCGCACGCGCCCTCGGGCGACACCATGCACGTACCGATCGCGTGCTCGGGCGTGCACGCGGTGCCGAACACCTTGCACTCCCACGGCTTGATCACGCCCTTCAGCACCTCGCCGCACTGGCATGCCTTGGGGTCTGCGACCCGCACGCCGGGCGTGCTGAACCGCTGCTCGGCGTCGAAGTCGGCATAGGCGTCCGAAAGCCGCAGCGCGCTCTGCGAGATGAAGCCGAGCCCGCGCCACTCGAAGTGGGGGCGCAGCTCGAAGACCTCCGACATCACCTGGAGCGCCTTCATGTTGCCCTCCCAGGGGACGACACGCTTGTACTGGTTCTCGACCTCACAGCGCCCTTCGCGGAGCTGGACCAGGATCATGTGGATCGCCTGCAGGATGTCGAGCGGCTCGAAGCCTGCGACGACCACCGGCCGGCCGTAGTCCGCGGGGATGAAATTGAAGGGGCGCGCGCCGACGACCGTGGAGACATGCCCCGGGCCGATGAACCCGTCGAGCCGCAGGTCCGGCGACTCGAGCAGGGCGCGCAGCGGGGGCACGATCGTCACGTGGTTGCACACGCACGAGAAGTTCGGCACACCCTCGGCCTTCGCGCGCTTCAGCGTGAGCGCGGTCGACGGCGCGGTGGTCTCGAAGCCGATCGCGAAGAACACGACCTCGCGGTCGGGGTTCTGCTTGGCCAGCCGCAGCGCGTCGAGCGGCGAGTAGACCATGCGCACGTCCGCGCCCTCGGCCTTCGCATCCAGCAGCGTCCCCTCGGAGCCCGGCACCCGCATCATGTCGCCGAAGCAGGCGAAGATCACGCCCGGCTGGTGCGCGATCGCGATGCCGTCGTCGACGCGGCCCATCGGGATGACGCACACGGGGCAGCCCGGCCCGTGCACCAGCTCGACGTTCTCCGGCAGCAGATCGTCGACGCCGTACTTGTAGATCGAGTGCGTGTGCCCGCCGCACACCTCCATCACCTTGTAGTGGCGGCCGCTCTCGACCGTGGCGAGGATCTCTCCTGCGAGAGCGCGCCCCAGACCGGCGTCCCGGTACTCGTCGACGTATTTCACGCCGCCGCCTCGAGCCGCACGAGCGCGGTGCCGGCGTGCACGAGCAGCCGGTCACCCGGCGCTGCGTCCACCAATCCGATCTCGACCGTGCTGCGCGAGCCCTCCGCCTCCTCGCACAGCGCGAGGCCACGCGACTCGTCCACCGCGACCACCCTCATCGCCACTCCCTCGTCGCCGCAGGTGATGCAGTGGTCGTCGACGCAGGGGGCGGGAGGGTGCTCGGCCATCAGGTCACGCTGCTCATTCGATCACGCTTGCCTTCAGCTCCTCGAGCTCCTGCTCGTACGCCTCGCCCATGCGCTCGAGCAGGCGGCGCGTCGCGAGCGCCTCGTCCTCGTCGACCTGCGAGATCGCGAAGCCGACGTGGATCAGGACCCAGTCGCCGGGCACCACTCCCTCGCCGTCGGAATCCAGCAGGCCGATGTTGACGTTCCGGCGCACCCCCGCGACATCGACCTTGGCGAGACGATTCGCCTCGTCCACCATCTCGATGATCTGCCCTGGGATTGCCAGGCACACTTCGGGTCCCCCCTCAAAGTCCACGAAAGTGCGCGTCAGGCCCCACTGCGGGGTCGGGCGCCGGATTGCGTGGGTTGTATCACTTTCACCTCAACGAGACGCGCGTGAATCGTTAAGGAAACCTTGTGCGTAGTTCGTGCGTCACAGGCCTGACATCAGGCCGGGCCGGAGAGGAAGCTAGGTGTAGTTCCCAACCAGGTTGTTCAACCTCGTGACCGGAGCTCGGTGGCCGAGGGAGCCGTGTGGACGCCTGAAGTTGTAGTGGGTCAGCCACCCTTCGAGCTGCCCGGCCCGCTCCGCTGAGCTGCCGTAGAGCCGTGCGT
>JBBRDT010000018.1:0-45649 GCA_038203635.1 Solirubrobacterales bacterium | reverse complement strand
GGCACAGCGCACTGAACATGCTTACGCCGATCGAATACGAGAACCAACACCAACAACAACGCATCGCCGCCTGATTCCAGATCGACGACTCCACGAAACCAGGGTCAGATCAAAGTGTCCACGAAAGCGGGTCAGGGCCAGGCGTCCTCTTGGCTACAGGCCCACGAGGGGAGTTCGGCGGTGCGGCTTGACGCGGCTTCTCGGTACGGGATAGCCCGCGCGGGCGTGAATGGAACTAGGGTTCAGGCGGTGCTGGCGCTCGCAGAGGGCTTTCACCTCGGCGGTCTCTACGTCCTAGGTCTACTGGGCCTCGGCGTGGCGTTGTTCGTCGCGGTTGGCGCGCTGTCTCATCAGGACGAGCGGGCCTTTTCCGCAGCCGTGTTCTACATCGCGCTCGGGGCCGTAGGCGCAGCCGCGCTATCGCTGCTCGACGTCCGTCCCTTCGACCCGGTGCGCGACCATGCGCTCGTCCAGAGGCTGACGGAGTTGGCACTGATTTTTGCCGTCTTCGCTGCTGGCCTGACTGTCGAGCGAGAGGTTCGCCGCCGGTCGGTGATCTCTATCTCGATTTTGCTGCTCGTGGTCATGCCGCTGAGCATCGCACTGATCGCGGTATTCGGACGAGTGGCGATGGGACTGTCATTCGGCGCGGCCGTACTGCTCGGTGCGGTGCTCGCTCCCACCGACCCCGTGCTGGCCGGAGATGTCGGGCTGGGACCGCCCGGCGACGAGCCGCAGGGGGAGCCGCGACTGTCGTTGCATACCGAGGCGGCGATCAACGATGGGCTCGCCTCGCCGTTCGTGCTGCTCGGTCTCTTCATGGCCGACCGGGGCGGGACCTCGTGGGTCGGCGAATGGTTGTGGGCTGACGTGCTCTACGCTGTCGGCGTCGCCGGCTTCGTGGGCGCCGCCATGGGTGCCGGGGCCGCGCGGCTCGTGACCCGGGCCCGTGCGCGGGGGCTGATGGACCGCACCCTGGACGGCTTTGCCGCGCTCGCCCTCGTACTAGTCGTCTACGGAGCCTCAGAGCTCCTGGGCTCCTACGGGTTGCTTGCGCTGTTCGTCGCCGGCTTTACGTTCCGCCGCTATGCGTTCGAGCACGAGGTCCACCATGGTGTTCATCGTGGCGCCGACACCGCCAGCACGTTCCTCGAGCTGCTCGTCTTGCTGCTCCTGGGATCCATGCTGACCCTCAACGGGCTCGGCACACCCGGCGTAGCGGGATGGTTGCTCGCTCCGCTGCTCATCGTGGTCATTCGCCCGGCGCTCGTGATGGCCACCAGCGGCAAGGGCCTAGCCTCGCTGGGCGAGCGAGTCTTTCTGGCCTTCTTCGGCGTGCGGGGCGTTGCTGCCCTGTTCTATGCTGCCGCCGTCGCCGAATCGGGCGCAATCTCGGCCGCTGAGACGAAGACGGTCGTATGGACGTCGGTCGTTTGCGTCGTGGTGTCGATTGTCGTGCACGGAACGAGCTCAACTCCACTGACCCGCCTCCTGCTCACCAGGCGGTGACGTGGGACGCTCCGCGGGTCGAGCGCGCCTGACAGCTGCGCCCCCGTCGACATACGTCGGGGTAGCGCTTCAGCCCTCACGGCCTCGGGGGCCGTTCTTGAAGGTAAGGGACAGGGCGAGCGAGGCTGTTTCCTGGCACGCGAGCCGCTGTCGCAACCGCGTGGTTGCGACAGCGCTCTAAGTCATGCGCCTGAGCGTTATCTCGTTCGCATCTGCGTCCATTCATGCCCTTAGCCTTCGTGTGTGGAGTGCGGGGCTCTAACCGATTGGCTTCAGGCGGCCGGCGGTCTGGGAGCGTTCTTGGCGGCTCTAGTCCTCGCGGCCCGCCCTCGCTTACGGGCAAGTGCGGGCTACGAAAGACGCGACCCGAGCGCAGCTTCGGCCACTGGTCTATTCCCATTAAAAGAGCCCGGCGAGCTATGGGCCGATTGAGCCTGACGAGTACGGCAATGGCAACACCCCGTGCATCGCCGATGACCCGCCGAGCGGGGCATGGACGATCAGTTGCATGCCGCCGCTCTCGTCCGGATGGTGGCGAGTGAACGATTCCGCCAGGACGGCTGCGTCAGCGGCGGTCGGGTTGTGCCGTGCACGATCGGAGCGCCGAGGCGGCGAGACTGCCCGCGAGCTGCTGCGCGCGACGTTTGCGGAGTTCACCGAGGGCTTCGCAACTTCCGACCTGACCGAGGCAGCGGCGCTGCTCGAGACTTCGAGCGAATATATGACGGCGGCGCCGATGGCGTCGCCTCGACGACAGCCGATAACACGCTGTTCCAGATGGGCGGGGTATTCATTCCCTAATCCACTACTGGCACTTGATCGCCGCGCAGGCCGGAACTTATACTCGGCCAATCGAACGGGGGATCGAACGGGGGATCGAACGGGGGATCGAACGGGGGATCGAACGGGGGATCGAACGGGGGGGATGGCCACGGGGGGGCTCGCAAGCGGAGCACCGCTCGCGATGCGCTCCGTTGATCGCGACCCTCGGCCTGCTTGCCTGCCTGGGGGGACTCGCCCCGGCGGGGGCTGAGGCCGCCAAGAAGCACCGCCCGAAGCCGTGCCGCGTCGCGGCCAAGGGCGCGGAATACCACACTCCCGGATACAACGGTCTCTGCCGCGTCCCCAAGACCGGGGCGCAGCCCGTGCTCCCGCCGGTTGCGCTTGGCGACAACGGGCGCTCGCCGCAGGTGCTCGTCGACGACGCCGGCACCGCCCACATCGTCTGGAACGAGAACGGCGGCGACGCCGGCCCCGATCTGCTGCGCTACTGCCGGCTGAAGCGCGGGGCCAAGGGGTGCGACAACCCGCCCGCCGCGCTGGCTCCTGACCAACCCGGTCCGTTCAACTCTCCGGGGGTCAACGACGACATCGCCGGCCCGCGGATCCTCGCGGTGAGCAACGGCCTCATCTTCCTCACGCACCGGTACCCGAACGTCGTGCCGAAACCCGACGGCACGGAAAGCGACCGCACGACCTACATGTACACGTCCGACAACGGCGGTCAGACGATCACCGGGCCGGCGATCGTCGGGGACGCCGAACCCTCGGGAGGAGCGTTTTCGTTCGGGCCGGACGGATCGCGCGTCGGCCTGATCTCGGATACCCGCACGGGGGGCACGTTCTTCCAGGCGATCGATCCGGGGTCTTACACCAGCGCGCAGGCGAACCTCGGTGGGAACGGGCCCGATCGGGCCTACTCGGGCAGCCTGATCTCGGTCGGACCGGGCCTGCCGATCGCGGCCTACGCCGATCTCTCGGGGAACACGTTCATCCGCCAGTGGTCAGGCGCTGGGAACCCCGGCGACCCGGGCACGTGGAGCGAAACCCAGACGAGCGGCGTCGATCCCAGGCTCGCCGCCGGGCCGAGCGGCGCGTTCCTCGCGACAGCTCCAATGAGTCGCGACAAGATCCAGGTCCGGGCCCTCAACGGCACCAAGCCCGGCGCCGGGCCCACGATCAACACCGGTCCCTACGGAGCGCGTGACTTCTTCCAAGACTCCGGCGGAGCGCTGCGGCTCGGGTGGGTCGATCGCACGGGGAACGCGCCTGAGCTGCTCGAGAGCGTGGCCGAGAGCGGGCGTCCGTTCAGTGGTGCCAATGCGGTGGCCCGCGCGAAGGAAGGCATCGACGACGTGGACCTCGGTGCCACGGCCGACGGCGGCGGGTTTGCCGTCTACACCGCCGGCGGGTCTTCCCAGAGCTTCGGAAAGATCTTCGCGTCGCCGTTTGGCGACCAGGCGCGCAATGGACGCCGGGGGCTCGGCAACCTGCCGGGTGCCGGCATAGATCCGGACACGACCACCTCCTGCCAGGAGATCTCCTACAAGGCCGTCCAGTTCCGGAGCAAGATCGGCTGCTTCTCCCCCGTGGCGGGAAAGCCTGGCCTGAAGATCACGTCGGGTGCGTTCAAGCTCAACGGGCTTGAGATCATCCCGGACGCCGGGGTCAAGATCGAGGTGAGCACCTCGAGCGGGCCGAAGACGATCGATTCGGTCGGGGGGAAGGGAGAGGTCACGGTCCAGCTGCGCACGGGCGCGGGTCCGATCGTGCTCTTCCACGGCGAGCTGCACATCAAGTTGCCCACGGGTGGGGTCGGCACCAAGCTTTTCTCGGTCGACATCGCGCAGTTTGCGCCCAAGATCAAGGGCTTCCCTGTCGACGGCGACTTCGACTTGATCCTGAAGGAGCACTCGATCGAGATCCCGGTGGAGCTCAAGCTGCCCGGGGTCTTCGGCGGGCTGACAGGATCGGCGACCTTGAAGGCCAGCAACGACGACGGACTGTCGGTCAGCTCCGTGCGCTTCGCCGTGTCGAAGTTCGTGCTCGGCCCGCTCGAGCTGGGCGACATCATCGTCAGCTGGGATGGCTCGACCGACACCTGGACGGGCGGGGCGGGCGTGAAGTTCCTCGGGGCCGGCATGAGCGCCAGCCTCACGTTCCAAAACGGGAAGTTCCAAGAGGGCTTCATAAAGATTTCTCCTGTGCCCTTTCCCGGCGTAAACCTGGCGCCCGACGTCTATCTCAACAACGTCTCCGCCCGCCTCCATCTCGCCGAGGACACCACGTGGTTCGAGGGCGGCGCCCTGTTCGGAGTGCAGCCGCTGCCACCGGATTCCTACCTCTACACGGTGCTGGGAAAGCTGCGCGCGACGATCACCCCCAAGTTCGCGATGGATTACGAAGGGGACGGGGCCATATCGGGCATCCCGGTATCGCACGCGACGGCGCACGCCGACATCGACGGCTACTTCTCGGGCAGCGGAGAGGTGAAGTGGGACCTGGAGGCGGTGAGCGGCACGGGGTCGTTCGACGGGTACTTCGACGCCCGGAGCGGGAGCTTCGGAGGCAAGATCGACTCGACCGTGACGATCGGCAAGCCTCCGATCGATATCGACGTCGGTCTCTCAGGCCACATCACGAACGAGGAGGTCTTCGGCTGTTACAAGTTGCTGGGCGGGTTCGGGTACAGGTTCAAGACGAAGGAAGCCATCGGCCCGACCGTGTTCTCCTGCCCCGGTGAGCCGCCCGTCCCCCAGTGGCTCGCGGAGGAGCTCAAGAAGCAGAAGGACAAGCTGGGCCAGACCGCGGCCGTCCACGCGGCTGCGGTGGGGCCCCCGAACTTCACGCTTCCGGGGAACCTCCCGTCGGCGTCCGTCGAGGTGATCGGCTTTGCGGGCCCGCCGAGCTTCACGCTGATCTCACCCTCGGGTGCGCCGGTTCCCCTGGTACCCGTCAACGACCCGGGCGCGGCGAACGCGCCTGCGGTCTACTCGAACACCGACACGAGTGTCACGATCGGGCTGCGCAAACCGGCGAGCGGGAACTGGCGAATCCAGGAGGCCGCCCTGGGGTCGGTCGCCGAGGTCGATGTCGCGCGCGAGCTCCGCACCACGATCAGCGCGAAGGTCCGCGGTCATGGCCGCAAGCGCGTGCTCAGCTACAAGACCACCCGTCGCAAGGGCCTGACCGTGCGCTTCGTCGAGCGGATCGGCAAGGGCGGACGTCAGATCCGCGTGGTCAAGGCCGGGAGCGGCAGGTTCAGCTTCGTGCCCGCCGACGGTCCAGGTGGCAAGCGCGAGATCGTCGCCGACGCTGAGCAAGACGGATTCCCGGTGCTTCAGGAGACCGTGGCGACATACCGGGCACCGGGACCGATCCGCCCGCACGTGCGGGGGCTCAAGGTGCGCCGCGCCGGTCGCAAGGTCGTGGTTCGCTGGCGTGGCGCGCCCGGCGCGAAGAGCTACATCGTCCGGTTCGATGTGAAAGACGGGCGCCACCTGTTGCGGACCACGTCGGGGAAAAAGGCGCGGCTGGCCGGCATCGGGCGCCGCGACCGCGTCCGCGTGCGAGTCTACGGTCGCAGCGCCCACGGCCGCCTCGGCAAGCCTGCCAGCGCCCAGCTCCGCAACAAGCGGCGCTAGCGCGGCGGATCTATCTGATCTTGAACCCGGCGCTGACCGCCGCGCCCACTCGTGAGGCTGCGCTCGGCGTCGCAACCAGGCGGTATGTGCCACGACCCAGCTTCTCGCCCGAGAGACGGCCTGTGAACTTGAAGCTGTTCTCCCCACGGATCCCGCCGACGTTGAAGCTGCCGGGCACCGTGCGGTAGAGCGTGCATCGCCTCCCCCGAGCGTGCGCGCCGGCCTTCTTGCACTTTCCGCCTCGCCGGCGGCCGGTCGCCTTGCGCTGCGCCTTGATGGCGACCGTGGCGGCGGTCGAGAGCGTATAGCTGACCGTGGTGCCGATCGGCGGGCGCTTGCGCGCAACCGTCCCGCCCGACTTGGCCGCCCGGAACGTCGATGGCTTCAGCCTCAGGTTGCTGAGCGCGGGCGTCGGCTTCGGCGCCGGCGTCGTCCCGCCGGGAGGTACGCCGGCAACCTTCGGTGTGACGTCTGCATTCATCAGCAGCTCGAGATTCGTCTGCTGATTGTTCGGAGCGCCCGTGGCGCTCGCCCCGAGCGCGGGCTGGAAGAACTTCACGAGCGGCAATGCGATGGAGGGAGCAATGGTGAAGTACAGGCCGCTGCTGTCGTTGTCGAGGGCGAGCACATCGCCCGCCTTGATCGGAAGGCTCGTGACAAACGTGTTCATGTCGGAGGTGACCGTCTGGGTCTCGCTGTTCGCGACCGCGGTGAAGCTCGTGCCGGCCGGGCGAAGCACGCGCAGCATCACGGTGCCCCCGGTACTGCCGGCCTTCAGCCGCCAGCGGACGACCGTTCCGTCAACGGAGGAGGCGGCCACGGGCGTGCCGCCGGAGGTCTGGATGAATGTGCACGACCCGAAGCAGAGGTTCGAGGTCGCGTCGCCTGCGAGATTGCTGCCGATCGTGATGTCGGCGGCGTCGGCTGCGGGCGCGAGGAGCACCGCGACGGCCGCGGCTGCGACGAGAGTCCTGCGCGCGTGCTGACCCACTCTGGCACCGTTCATCTGCCGATCCTACCCGGGCGGGGGACCCCGCGGCACCGGTGCCCGGCTCTACTCCTGCCCGTACTCGTCATGCAGGTTCCACCACTGGTACGGCGGGGTCTGGGGGTAGCCCTCCGGCGAGTCCTCCCACTCCTCCTGGCGCCCGAGGGCTGTGATGTCGAGGTAGCTCCACGTGCTGCCCATCGCCTCATCACCGCGGTTGTCGATGAAGTAGGTCCGGAAGACGTTGTCGCCGTCGCGGAAAAAGGCGTTGGTGCCGTGCCACTCGTCGACGCCGAAGTCCGCGTCGAAGTCGTCCGTGACGGTGAACCACGGGATGTTCCATCCCATCCGTACTTTCCACCGCTCGATGTCCGCCTGCGGGGCGCGCGACACGAACGCGAGAGTGGTGTCGCGGGCGTTCAGGTGAGCGAGGTGGGCGACCTGGTCGGCGAGGAAGGAGCAGCCGGGACAGCCATGCTCGGGCCAGCCCTTGACGCCCGGCTCGAAGAAGAAGCGGTAGACGATCAGCTGCCGGCGCCCGTCGAACAGGTCGAGCAGGCTCGCCTTGCCGTCGGGCCCCTCGAACTCATACGCATTGTCCACGGCCACCCACGGCATGCGTCGGCGCTCGGCGGCAAGCGCGTCACGGGCGTGGGTGAGCTCCTTCTCCTTCACCAGCATCTCGTCGCGCGCGGCGTCCCATTCCTGGCGGGAAACTATCGGCGGTGTGTTCATCTCGGGTTGCCCTCCTTCGGGTACTCGTCGGCAGATGTGTCGGAGATAAACCGTGCGATCGTGCCTCCTTCATGATGGAGAGCAAAATGCTGACGCGCACTGCCAACGCCTCGACCGAGAAGAAGATCAGCGATCAGCTCGAGGGATGGTTCCGGCAGGACGAACCGAAGACGCTCGGCAGCCTGACCGAAGCATTTGGCGAGAAGGCATTCGCGGTCGTCTTCATGGTGCTGATGGCGGTTCCCGCGCTTCCGCTGCCTACCGGAGGAGTAACACACGTCCTCGAGGTCGTGACGATGCTGCTCGCACTCGAGCTGATTGTTGGGAGACGCACCATCTGGCTCCCCGAGCGTTGGAAGCGACTGGACGTGGGGGGCCGGTCGGGAAAACGGTTCGCAAGCGCTCTCGTAAGGCGAATTCGGTGGGTGGAACGCTTTTCGCATCCTCGCCTGCGCCTGCTGTTCGGCTACCGCCTCAGCGGCGTGGTGTTCGGGTTGCTCGTGTTCGCACTGTCGTTGACAGCGTTCCTGGCACCGCCGTTCTCAGGGTTGGACACCCTGCCCGCCCTCGGCGTTGTCGTCCTTGCGCTGGCGATCCTGCTGGAGGACATGGTGCTGGCTTTCGCCGGCTTAGTGATAGGCGCCGTCGGCGGAGCTGTCGTAGTCGCCCTCGGCGGCGTCGTTCTCCGATTGCTCGCGGATCTCTTCTAGCTGGTCGCAGCCGACACGAGTTCGACGTCGACGGGGATCGCGTCTGCCGTGAGGGGCGGTTCGGGTTCGACAGCGTGCGCTTGCCGGGCGAGATAAGGCGACAGGTGGCGCCCGGCGATCTTTCCCTCGGGCCACCAGAGCACTTCGGTGCTGACCTGGGAGGTCTCACCCTGTCCGCCTGTCACTTCGGCGCGCATGAACCGTGCGCCGTCCCCCGTGAGCAACATCCCACGCAGGACCGGCCTGAATTCCCTTGGCTCCACGGGGGCCCCGAACCGCGCGGCGATCGCAGACGCGACCGCGTCCGCCTGCTGCGTCGCGATCCCACCCTGCTTGATGGATGATGCCGTGACGTCGCCCGCGGCGTAGATGTCGGCTAACCCCTGTACGAGGCCGAGCGGGTCGACCGGGATGAATCCGTCGGCGTCTTGGGGAACACCCATCGGCGCGCGTCCGCGCAGGCCGGGCAGTGCGACGACTCGGTTCGCCGGCACCTGACCCTCGGGTACTACCGTCAGCGAGCTATGGGCGAACTCGACGGGATGTGTCGCAGTCCAGACCTCGACGCCACGTGAGGCGAGCAGCGCCGCAACGGCGTCGCTTGCCTGGCGGCCGAAGATGGCCATTGGCGTGGACTCCGGCGTGACCACCTTCACGGCTGCAGCGTTCTCATGGGCTTGAATCCGCGCCGCGGTGATCAGCGCCAGCTCGTAGATCGGCAACGTCCACGTAGCTCCCGTGGGCACCGCAAACGCGATCGACCTTCCACCACCATCGCCTTGGAACTCGTCGATCATCGTCCTCAGGCGCCCATTGTCTTCGGCTCCGCGGTAAGTGAACGCGCCGGGGATCGCCTCTTCGGGCTCGGCGCCGCTCGTCACCACGAAGACGTCATAGGGAACGCTTGCGCCACTCAGTGTGAGCGCGACGCGCTGGGCGGGCCTTATGGCGACGATCGCATCCTGGCGGTGCGTCGCGCCGAGGTCGCTGGCGATCGCGGCGAGCTCGAATCGGGGCGGATCGCCGAGATCGAACGGCCCGGCTACCGAGAGTGGGCGATAGACGAAGTCCCGTTCGGGCGAAACGATCTCTATCTCCACCCTGTCGCCGGCCAGGTCTCGCAGCGCCAGCAGTGTCTCTATGGCCGCGACGCCACCGCCTGCGATTACGACGCGCGGTTTTCTCGTGGCGGTCATCTCGACCCTCCTTCGAGCGCTGAATCGAGCGCTGTGGTCACGGTGGCGGGCATCTCGGCTCCTTTTCGTTTGCAGAGCCAAGATACGGCGCTACGGGGGCCGGCACATCCGCTTTCGTCACCCTTGTAGGGGACCGTAGTGTCTACGGAGGTGACTCCCGATACGATCAGGTGGAGACGATGGCAGGAATCGAACGCAAGCACCACGTCGTCATCGTCGGCGGTGGAGTCGCCGGGCTGGAGGCGCTGATCGCCCTTCGGGATCTGGCCGGCGATCGCGTCGAGATCACCCTGGTTGCACCGCAGCCTGATTTCACATACAAGCCGTTCGCGGTCGAGGAGCCCTTTTCGCAGCAGCCACCCGAGCGCCGCGCGCTCGCACCCATCGCCCAGGAGTTCGGAAGCCGCTTCGTCCAGGCGGCGGTGGAGGGAGTCGCCTTGGACGAGCACACCGTGGAGCTGTCCACCGGCGAGAGTCTGGAATACGCGACGCTGGTCGTTTGTGCCGGGGGACGGCTCCGGCCCGCCTTCCGTCAGGGCTCCACATTCCTGGCCTCTGGCGAGCTGCTGATCGACGACGTGCTGACGAACGCGGCCGCCGCACCATCGAGGCGTATCGCCTTCGTGGTCCCACCGGGGGTGACATGGCCGCTTCCCATCTACGAGGTGGCCCTCATGGCCCGCACGCGCGCCGAAGCCCTCGGCCTCGTCGATCTCGAGTTCCTCGTCGTGACGCCGGAATCGGGTCCGCTGATCATGTTCGGATCGGCGCCAAGCGCCGAGGTCGAGGCGCTGCTCCGGGGGCGGCGGATCGCCATCGAGACCGGCAGCTACGCACACGAGGCCGAGGACGGCACCCTCATCCTGACCCCCGGAGATCGCCTCCTCGAGGCCGGCGATCTGATCGCGCTTCCGCTGATAGAGGGTCCTGGAATCGCGGGGCTTCCCGCCGACCAGCACGGATTCATCCCGATCGATGACAACGCACGAGTGGTGGGCGCCGACGACGTATATGCGGCCGGAGACGGCACGACGTTCCCGATCAAGCAAGGCGGGATCGCGACGCAGCAGGCGGACGCCGCGGCGGAGCACATCGCCGCACGCGCCGGCGCGCCGGTCCAACCGCAACCTTTCCACCCGGTACTGCGCGGAAAGCTCCTCACCGGAGACGAGTCCCTCCACCTCGAACACCATCTCGAGGGCGGGAGTGGCGAAGGGAGCGCGGCGCTCGACTACCTGTGGTGGCCGCCACACAAGATCAGCGGCCGCTACCTGGCACCATGGCTGGAGGGTACGACGCCTCATGCCGAGCCAGATCCTCCGCGCCGCCCGATCGATGTCGAAGTCTCCCTTCCGAAGGAGTGGCATCGCGAGCCGATGGCGCTCGATCCCTACAGGCCGCTCTGAAAGTCGCGCGACCTGCGGCGGATGGCCGCGAACAGGCGGTTTGGGAAGTCACGGTTAAGTACGGATGGAGGATCGGTGTGCTCCCCGCGGACGTGGGCCCTCGGCCGTCGTAGCCTCTGGTCGCAGACGGCCACGATCCGCCCACCAGGAGGAGAGAGATGTCCACCACACTCCAGCCATACCCCCACTACTACGCCGGACCGGAATTCGCACACGCGCGGATTCACGACGCCATGCGCGTGGGGGTGGTCACCTGCGAGCCGGAGACGTCGCTGCGGGACGTCGCCCGGATCATGGTCGGCTACCAGATTCACGCCGTGCTGGTCGGCGACGTCAGCTCCGGGGAGAACCCGTGGGGGATCATCACTGACCTGGATCTGGCGACAGCGGCCGCCTCGGGCATGTCCGAGCTGACAGCGCGCGACGTGGCGAGTGCAGACGTGACCACGGTGCCTGCGAACGAGTCGCTGGCCGGTGCCGCCAAGCTGATGGCCGACCGCAACTGCACGCACCTGTTGGCGGTGCAGCCGGACACGGGCCGCCCGGTGGGAGTGATCTCTGCGCTTGGCCTCGCGTCGGTGATCGCGGCGGGCCGCGGCTAGGTCGGGCCGGCCCGGGTACCTTGAGCGCCATGTTCCAGGTTCGCATTCACGGGCGCGGAGGGCAGGGGGTCGTGACCGCCGCCGAGCTGCTCTCCGTGGCGGCGTTCGTCGAGGGTCGCCACGCCCAGGCGTTTCCCACATTCGGGTCCGAGCGCATGGGTGCGCCGGTCGTCTCCTTCTGCCGCATCGACGATCGGGCGATTCGCTCCCGCGAGCCGATCGCCGAGCCGGACGCGCTGATCGTGCAGGACCCGACGCTGCTCCACCAGGTGAACCTGTTCGAGGGCCTGAGCCCCGACGGCTACATGCTCATCAACACAACGCGCACCTTCGACGAGCTTGGGATGGGTGACTTCGTGAAGCAGTTTCGCCATGAGCGCCTGCTGACCGTGCCGGCCTCGGATCTGGCGCGTGAGCACGCTGGACGGCCGATCCCGAACGCCGCTCTGCTCGGGGGATTCTCCGCGCTTACCGGCATGATCGGGATCGGGTCGGTCGCGAAAGCGATCCGTGACAGGTTCCCGGGCGCGCTCGCCGACGGCAATGTCGCAGCGGCCGAGGCCGCGTTCGAGTACGTGCGCGCCGAGATGGGGGAGCCGGCTCGTGCTTAAGCAGACGGAGGGCTCACAAGCGGTGGCACGCGCGGTAGCCATGTGCCGGCCGGAGGTCATCTGCGCATACCCCATCTCGCCGCAGACCCACATCGTCGAGGCGCTTTCCGACTTCGTGCGGACCGAGGAACTCAGCCCGTGCGAGTTCGTCAGCGTCGAGTCGGAGTTCGCCGCGATGTCCGTCGCGATCGGAGCCTCGGCGACCGGCGCGCGGGCGTACACCGCGACCGCGAGCCAGGGGCTGCTCTACATGGCGGAGGCTCTGTACAACGCGGCCGGGCTGGGACTGCCGATCGTGATGACGGTCGCCAATCGCGCGATCGGCGCCCCGATCAACATCTGGAACGACCATTCGGACACGATGTCCCAGCGCGACTCCGGCTGGATGCAGCTCTATGCGGAGACCAACCAGGAGGCGGTCGACCTGCACGTGCAGGCGTTCAAGCTCGCGGAGGCGCTGTCGCTGCCGGTGATGGTGTGCATGGACGGCTTCATCCTCACGCACGCCTACGAGCGCGTGGACCTTCCGAGCCAGGACCAGGTGGATGCTTTCGTTCCGCCCTACGAGCCGCGCCAGGTGCTCGATCCCGCGGACCCGGTCACGATCGGCGCGATGGTGGGGCCGGAAGCGTTCTCCGAGGTGAAGTACCTCGCGCACGCCAAGCAGATGCAGGCGCTCGACCTGATCCCCGAGATCGCCTCCGAGTTCGCCGGGATGTTCGGGCGCGACTCCGGGGGCCTGATCCGGGCGTATCGCGCGGACGACGCGGAGACGATCGTGGTCGCGCTCGGCTCGGTGATGGGAACCATCGAGGAGACCGTCGACGAGCTGCGCGACGAGGGCATCAGCATCGGCGCCGTCGCGATCAAGTCCTTCCGGCCGTTCCCGCTCGAAGAGGTGCGCGCTGCGCTCGGTCACGCGAAGCGGGTGCTGGTCCTGGAGAAGGCGCTCGCCGTCGGCATCGGCGGGATCGTGTCCGCCAACGTGCGCATGGCGCTGTCGGGCATCCAGCTCCACGGCTACACGGTGATCGCGGGGCTCGGGGGGCGGCCGATCAAGAAGGCGTCGCTGCGGCGGCTGTTCGTGGAGGCGATCGCGGACGAGCTCGACCCGCTGACGTTCCTGGACATGAATTGGGACGTGGTGCAGCGGGAGCTGGACCGCCAACGACACGGGCGCCGGCCCGGACCGCACGCCGAGAACATCATCCGCGACATCGGCACAGTGGCTGCCGGCTCGCACTAGGAAAGGGAGGCGGGGACCGTGCCCTATCAGCAGATCAAGTTCTACCAGGCGGGCAGCTTCGTGGCGGGCAACCGGCTGCTCGACCCGGACGAGCGCAGCGTGCAGGCGCACATGGACCGCTCGAACAGCCTCACCTCGGGCCACCGCGCGTGTCAGGGATGTGGTGAGGCGCTGGGTGCGCGCTACGCGCTCGACGCCGCGATGCGCGCGACGGGTAACCAGGTGATCGCCGCCAACGCCACGGGCTGCCTCGAGGTGTTCTCGACCCCGTATCCCGAGTCGTCCTGGCAGCTGCCTTGGATCCACTCGCTGTTCGGCAACGCGCCAGCCGTCGCGACCGGCGTGGCGGCGGCGCTCAAGGTCAAGGGGAACACGGACGTGCGAGTCGTGGGCCAGGGCGGAGACGGTGGGACGGTCGACATCGGCTTCGCGTGCCTGTCCGGGATGTTCGAGCGCAACGACGACGTGCTGTACATCTGCTACGACAACGAGGCCTATATGAACACGGGCGTGCAGCGCTCGGGCACGACGCCACCCGCGGCGCGCACAGCGACCACCAAGCCTGTCGGCAAGGAGCCGGGGAACGTGTTCGGGCAGGGCAAGAGCGCGCCGCTGATCGCGATGGCGCACGAGATCCCGTACGTGGCCACTGCGACGGTCGCGGAGCTGCGCGACCTCGAGTACAAGGTCGAGCGCGCGATGGAGTTCCGCGGCGCGCGCTACCTGCACATCTTCGTCCCCTGCCCGCTGGGCTGGGGCTCCGCCTCGCACGACACGATCAGGATCGCGCGGCTGGTGAAGGAGACGGGTCTGTTTCCCGTCTTCGAGGCCGAGCGGGGCGACGTGGTAGGGGTCTCCAAGATTCGCCGACAGGTGCCGGTCGAGGATTATCTGAAGCCGCAGCGCCGCTACGCGCACCTGTTCGGGGATCCGCCGCGCACGGACGTGATCGCGCGGATCCAGGAACGGGCGGACCGCAACATCAGCCGGTTCGGCCTCCTCGCCGAGGCGGGAGAGGGCGCCGAGCTACCGGGGGCCGTGTGATGGACAAGCCCTTTGCGATCACGCTGGACGTCGGCTCCAGCCTCGCCAACAAGACCGGCTCGTGGCGCACCGAGCGCGCGGTGTACGTGGACCGGCTGCCGCCCTGCAACCACGCCTGTCCCGCGGGCGAGAACATCCAGCAGTGGCTGTACCAGGCAGAGGAGGGCGAAGACGGGTACGAGCGCGCGTGGCGGCAGATCATGGAGGACAACCCGTTCCCGGCCATCATGGGCCGGGTCTGCTACCACCCGTGCGAGACCTCCTGCAACCGCGGACAGCTCGACGAGGCGGTGGGGATCAACTCGGTCGAGCGGTTCCTCGGCGACGAGGCAATCAAGCAAGGGTGGAAGGTCGAGGTCACCGCTGAGCCAACCGGCAAGCGCGTGCTCGTCGTGGGCGCGGGGCCATCGGGACTGTCCGCGGCCTACCACCTGACGCGGCTTGGCCACGGCGTGACGATCTACGAAGCCGGCCCGATGACCGGCGGCATGATGCGCTTCGGGATCCCCAAGTACCGCCTGCCCCGCGATGTGCTGGCGGCCGAGGTGCAGCGCATCCTGGACATGGGCGTGACGCTCGAGCTGAACCGCAAGGTCACGAACGTGCTCGACGCGATGCGCGAGGGCAACTTCGACGCGGTCTTCCTGGCGGTCGGCGCGCACATCGGCAAGCGGGCCTACATCCCGGCAGGCGAGGCGGCCCGAATCGTGGATGCCGTCTCGCTGCTGCGCAGCATGGAGGGCGAGGACCGGCCGCTGCTCGGGCGGCGCGTCGTCGTGTACGGGGGCGGCAACACGGCGATGGATGCGGCCCGCACCGCCAAGCGGCTCGGGGCCAAGGACGCGATCGTCGTGTACCGGCGTACCCGCGAGCGCATGCCCGCCCACGACGTCGAGGTCGAGGAAGCCGAGCAGGAGGGCGTGATGATGAAGTGGCTCTCCACGATCAAGCACGCCGACGACGGCAAGCTGGTGCTGGAGAAGATGGAGCTGGATGAGGCGGGCTTCCCCCAGCCGACCGGCGAGCTGGAGGAGCTGGAGGCCGACTCGCTGGTGCTGGCCCTGGGGCAGGAGGCGGATCTCTCGCTGCTCGACGGCATTCCGGGCATCGAGGTCGAGGACGGGGTCGTCCAGGTGGGCCCGAACATGATGACCGGCCACCCCGGGATCTTCGCCGGCGGCGACATGGTGCCCGCAGAGCGCACCGTGACCGTCGGCATCGGCCATGGGAAGAAGGCCGCTCGCTGTGTCGACGGGTGGCTACGTGGTGCCGAGTACCGGCCGCGGCCCAAGCACGATCTCGCGACCTTCGACACCCTTAACACGTGGTACTACGCGGACGCGCCCCGCACGGTGCAGCCGCAGCTCGAGATCGCCCGCCGGCGATCCACCTTCGAGGAGGTCGTCGGTGGTCTCGACGAGTCCAACGCGCTGTTCGAGGCGCGCCGCTGCATGTCGTGCGGCACCTGCTTCTCCTGCGACAACTGCTATGGCGTGTGCCCCGACAATGCGGTGCTGAAGCTCGGCAAGCCCGGGGAGCTGTACGCGATCGATCTCGACTACTGCAAGGGCTGCGGCATCTGCGTCCAGGAATGCCCGTCCGGCGCGATCGAGATGGTCCTCGAGACCACCTGAGCGGTAGATTCTCGCGATGCCCTCCGCCGACGAGACCCGCCTTCTCGAGCGCGAGCGGTTCGATGACCTGCTCCAGGCGCTCGTGGCGCGCGGTTACCGCCTGGTGGGACCGACCGTGCGCGACGGTGCGATCGTCTACGACCAGCTGGAGTCCGCCGCTGACCTGCCGGAGGGCTGGACGGATGAGCAGGAAGGCGGGACCTACCGGTTGCACCGGCGCGAAGACAAGGGCCTGTTCGGATACGCAGTCGGGCCGCGGTCGTGGAAGCAGTTCCTGTGGCCGCCGCGCGTGCGGTTGTGGCGCGCCCGGGCCGACGGCGACGGCTTCGAGGTCGAGCCGGAGCCGAGCGCCCCGTCCCGCGACGCGTACATCGGCGTGCGTTCGTGCGATCTGCATGCGATCGCATCGCTCGACAGCGCGCTGCGGGACATCCCGAACCCGGACCCGGACTACACGGCCCGGCGCGCGAACGTCTTCATCGTCGCGCTCAACTGCTGGCAGGCGGGCGGCACCTGCTTCTGCGTCTCGATGGGCACGGGCCCGCGCGCGACGTCGCATTACGACGTCGCGCTGACCGAGGTCGTGGAGGACGGGCGCCACTACTTCCTGGTCGAGCCCGGCAGCGACGCCGGCGCGGAGGTGGTCTCGGAGTTGCCCGTGCGGGATGCGGCTGCCGCAGAGCTCGCGGCCGGCGAGCGCGCGGTGGAGCAGGCCGTCGCCGGCCAGGGCCGCACCATGGACACGACCGACCTGAAGGCCCTGCTGTACCGGAACTACGAGCACCCACGCTGGGACGAAGTGTCAGACCGCTGCCTCACCTGCGGCAACTGCACGATGGTCTGCCCGACGTGCTTCTGCACGAGTGTCGAGGAGGTCACCGACCTCACCAACACGGAGACTGAGCAGGTGCGTGAGTGGGACTCGTGCTTCACCATGGACTTCTCCCACGTGCACGGTGGCAGCGTCCGCTCCACGCCCCGCTCGCGCTACCGGCAGTGGATGACCCACAAGCTCGCGACCTGGGGCGACCAGTTCGACACGTTCGGCTGCGTCGGCTGCGGGCGCTGCATCACGTGGTGCCCGGTGGCGATCGACATCACGGAGGAGGTGGCCGCGATCCGGGCGACCGACAGCGGCGGGCCGGAAGCATGGCCGAAGGGCAACCAATGAAGGCGATGGACGCCCTGATCGCGGAGATGCCGGCGTTCGCAGGTCTCGCGCCGGCGCAGCTGGAGCTGATCGCGGGGTGTGCGACGAACGTGCGGGCAGCGGCTGGGGAACACCTGTTTCGGGAGGACCAGCAGGCCGACGTCTTCTACGCGATCCGCCACGGATCGGTGGCGCTGGAGCTGCACGTGCCCGCCCGCGACGCAGTCACCATCGACACGCTCCACGACGGCGATCTCCTCGGCTGGTCGTGGCTGTTCCCGCCCTACCGGTGGGAGTTCGACGGGCGTGCGCGCGAGGACACGGCCCTGATCTCGTTCGACGGCGTCTGCCTGCGCGGCAAGTGCGAGGGCGACCACGAGCTCGGCCACGAGCTGATGAAGCGCTTCGCACAGGTGATCATCGCGCGCCTGCAGGCGACGCGACTGCGACTCCTGGACGTCTATGGAGTCGGTGCTCCTGCCTGAGCTGCAGCCGGCCGGCCGTTCAGCCCCGGGCCCGATGGTGCCGGAGCGGTTTCGGGTGATCGAGCGCCGGCAGGAGACCGCCGACACGTGGACGCTCGAGCTCGAGCCGGTCGATCGTGAGGGCGGCCTGCGGTTCCTGCCGGGCCAGTTCACGATGCTGTATGCGTTCGGGGCCGGGGAGGTGCCGATCTCGATCAGCGGCGATCCACGCGTCGTGGAGCGGCTCGTGCACACCGTGCGTGCGGTGGGCTCCGCAAGTGGAGCGATCTGCCGCACGGCTCCGGGGCGGATGCTGGGCGTGAGGGGGCCGTTCGGCAGCCACTGGCCGGTGGAGAGCGCCGCCGGCCGGGACGCGGTGATCGTGGCGGGCGGCATCGGGCTCGCACCGCTGCGGCCGGTCGTCTACGAGGTCTTGAGCGCACGTGACAGGTTCGATCGCGCACTGCTGCTCTACGGTGGGCGCGAGCCGGAACAGCTTCTCTACGCCGCCGAGTTCGAGGAGTGGCGCGGGCGGGGACTCGACATCGTGACCACCGTGGACATCGCTCCCGCGGGCTGGCCGGGAAGGGTGGGGGTGGTGCCGACCCTGATCCAGCGGGCGGCTTTCGATCCCGCTGCAGCCGTCGCGTTCGTGTGCGGGCCCGAGGCGATGATCCGCTTCTCGGCCGAGGCGCTGATCGAGCGAGACGTCGCGCCGGACCGAGTGCACATCTCGATGGAGCGCAACATGAGGTGCGCGGTCGGCCACTGCGGCCACTGCCAGCTGGGGCCGGCGTTCGTCTGCCGCGACGGCCCCGTCTTCACGTTCGAGCGCATGCGCTCGGCGTTCACGCTGCGGGAGGTGTGATGGAGGGCCGCAAGCCGACACTGGCGGTCTGGAAGTTCGCGTCGTGTGACGGGTGCCAGCTCAGCCTGCTGGACTGCGAGGACGAGCTGCTGGCGCTGGCAGGCGAGATCGAGATCGCGTACTTCCTCGAGGCGCGGCGCGCGACGGTCGAGGGCCCCTACGACCTGTCGCTGGTCGAGGGCTCGATCACCACCCCGGAGGACGCCGAGCGCATCCGGCGCGTGCGCGAGTCGTCGCGGCGCCTCGTGACCATCGGCGCCTGCGCGACTGCAGGCGGCATCCAGGCGCTGCGCAACTTCGCGGACGTGGACGAGTTCGTATCGGCCGTCTACGCGAGCCCGCAGTACATCTCCACGCTCGAGACCTCGACGCCGATCAGCGCGCACGTGCAGGTCGACTTCGAGTTGCACGGCTGCCCGATCGACAAGCGGCAGATGCTCGAGGTGATCAGCGCCTTTCTGAACGAGCGGCGACCCCACATTCCCGGCTACAGCGTGTGTATCGAGTGCAAACGGCGCGGCAACGTGTGCGTGATGGTGGCGCACGGGACGCCGTGCCTGGGCCCGGTAACGCACGCCGGCTGCGGCGCCATCTGTCCCTCCTACGACCGTGGCTGCTACGGCTGCTTCGGGCCGATGGAGTCTCCCGACACGCGATCGCTGAGCGAGTGGTGGAAGCGCCTCGGCGTCCCCGAGGAGCAGCTCGTGCGCGCCTTCCGCGGCTTCAACGCCTGGTCGGAGCCCTTCCGCAGGGAGAGCGAGGCGCATGAGCGCGACTGACGGGGAGCGCACGCGCACGATCCGGACCGACGTCCTCGCCCGCGTGGAGGGGGAAGGCGCGCTGCACGTGCGGCTGCGCGACGGCGAGGTCGTTGAGGCGCGCCTCGAGATCTTCGAGCCGCCCCGTTTCTTCGAGGCCTTTCTGCGCGGCCGCTCCTTCGACGAGGTGCCCGACATCACGTCGCGCATCTGCGGCATCTGCCCAGTCGCCTACCAGATGAGCTCGTCACGGGCGATCGAGGATGCGTTCGGCGTCGAGGTGGACGGGCCGCTGCGGGACCTGCGGCGGCTGATCTACTGCGGCGAGTGGGTCGAGAGCCACGCGCTGCACGTGTTCATGCTGCACGCGCCCGACTTCCTCGGATACGAGAGCGCGATCGCGATGGCCCAGGACCACCGCGGGGTCGTCGAGCAGGGGCTCGCGATCAAGAAGGCGGGGAACGAGCTGATCACGCTGATCGGCGGCCGCGAGGTCCACCCGATCAACGTGCGGGTGGGCGGCTTCTACCGCGTCCCGACGAAGCGTGAGCTGGCACCGCTGCGCGAGCGCCTGTTGTGGGCGGGCGAGTCGGCGCGGGAGGCAGTTGCCTGGACGGCGCAGCTGCCGTTCCCCGACTTCGAGCGCGACGTCGAGCTGGTGTCGATGAGCGAACCGGGCGAGTACCCGATCGACCGCGGGCGGCTGGTCTCGAATCGCGGTCTCGACATCGCGCCCCCCGAGTTCGAGGAGCACGTGATCGAGGAGCACCTCGAGCACTCGAACGCGCTGTACGCGCGGATGCGCGGCCGCGGCGCCTATCTCGCCGGGCCCCTGGCACGCTACAACCTGAACTTCGAACGCCTCTCACCGCTCGCGCAGGAGGCGGCGCGCGAGGCGGGCCTCGAGTCCGAGTGCCGCAACCCGTTCCAGAGCATCGTCGTGCGCGCCGTCGAGGTGCTGTACGCGTTCGACGAGGCGGTGCGCATCATCGACGCCTACGAGCGGCCGGACCGTCCGGCGATAGCGCTCGAGCCGCGGGCCGCCACCGGATACGGGTGGACGGAGGCGCCCCGCGGCGTGCTCTACCACAGCTACGCGCTGGACGATGCGGGAAAGATCCTGAAGGCCAAGATCGTGCCACCCACCTCGCAGAACCAGAAGTCGATCGAGGAGGACCTCTTCGGCGTGGTGAAGGAGATGATCGACGCGCCGGAGGAGGAGTTGCAGCTGCGCTGCGAGCAGGCGATCCGGAACTACGATCCCTGCATCTCCTGCGCCACGCACTTCCTGCGTATCGATGTCGAGCGCGAATAGCCCCGCCGTCGTGATTGGGGTCGGGAACGAATGGGCCGGCGACGACGCGGCCGGGCTGCTGGTGGCGCGGATGGTTCGCCGGCGCGCGCCCGCCGGCGTGGCCGTGCTCGAGCACGAGGGGGAGCCGACGACTCTGATGGATTCATGGAACGGGGCGGCTCTCGCCATCGTGGTGGACGCAACCTTCGGAGCCGGCAAACCGGGTGCCGTGCGCGTGATGGACGCGACTCACGAGCCGCTGTCCGCCGGCTTCACCGGCACGTCGACGCACGCGTTCGGGCTCGGCGAGGCGATCGAGCTGGCGCGCGCCGTGGGCCGCCTTCCCGCGCGGCTGGTCGTGGTCGGCATCGAGGGCGAAAGCTTCGAGGCTGGCGCTGGGGCGGGTGCCGAAGTGAGTGGCGCCATCGAGCAGGCGACCGAGCAGGTTCTGGCGCTGGTGGGGGTCCCCGGCTAGGACTCGGGCGGAACGGCGAGCACCGGCCGCCGGGCGATGTGGAGCAGCCGCTGGGTGACGCTGCCCAAGAGCAGACCCGCGATCAGTGAGTGTCCGCGCGTCCCCAGGACGATCAGGTCGGCATCCGCCTCATTGGCGATCTCCTCGATCGCATGCGCCGGGCCGCCGAGCATCACATCCCGCATCTCGACGCTTGTCTCGATGCCCTGCGCGGAGAGCTCCTCGGCCTGCCGGTGAATCTCCGCCTGGATCTCGTCCTCGGTCGCGTGGATGGGACCGCCGCCCTTGCCGACTATGTCCTCCTCTACGTGGGCTATGACCAGCTTCGCGTTGTCGCGGTTGGCCAACTCAACGGCCAACGGAATTGCTCGCCGGGATCCATCGGATCCGTCCAGCGCCAGCACCAGCGTCTTGAACATGGTGTCCTCCTTTGGGCTTTCCGCAGGGGAACGGCTGCTCGGTCTCTTGCCGGCAACCCACCCGCCCTGCCGAGGTCGAGCGCGAACGCGAGAATCAGAGTCGCCGTCCGCGCGTTTACCGGATCTGCAGCCAGTGGCTCGTTGCCGCCGACGTTGTTCGCGATCAGCCAGACCACGGTCACAGGTGTGCCTCCATGGCCTCGGGGTGCGCACGCGACGCGCCGGTGGGTACCCCGACGATCTCGCGCAGCTCGTCCAGCGACCGCTCGAGTCCCTCGCCCAGCACGTCGAGGTCCGCCATTGCCCCGTGATCGCCGTTCAGGCAGATAACCACCTCGCCGTCATAGCTGACGACCGCGAAGCCGACTGCGTGGTTGGCGAAGATCGGGACCAGCGGGATCACGCGCCGCATCGGCGCGCCGAAGGCGTAGAGGGTCGCCTGTGGCCCGGGCACGTTCGTGATGGTGAGGTTGAAGAGGCGCGGGGTGAAGGCCAGCCGCGCAAGGGCCGCATGGAGCACCGGCGGGACTGCTCCGGCCAGTTCCATCAGCGCCTCGGCCCCTCCCGCGAGACCGCTGCGCTTCAGCGCCTCGGTCGACTCCATGGTGGCGCGATACCGCGCGAGCCCGTCCGGTTCGGCGACCGGCAGCTCCACGAACAGCGAGCTGACGCGGTTGCCGAGCGCCATCATCTCGGTCGCGCGGCGCACGTTGACCGGGACCATCACACGCACGGCGCGGCGCGGCGGTGGCTCGCCGCGTGACTCGAGGAGGTGACGCAGGCCACCTGCCGCGATGGCCACCACGACGTCGTTCACGCTTCCACCGAGCCGGGACTTGATCGCCTTCAGGTCGGCGAGGGGCGCAGTCACGAACGTCATCCGGCGGTTGCCGCCGATCGGGACGTTGAGCGACGTGTGCGGCGCGGGGATCACCTCGTTCCGGATGATGAACTGCGCCAGCGAACGCGCGTGCTCGAGCGTCTCGCGGACCTTCGCGGGGTGCAGGGCGAGGTCGAAACCGGCACGCGCGCCCCTCACGAGCGGCGGACGACCCGTCTGGTGGTCGCTCGTCGCATGCGCGGAGGCGCTGCGTGCGGCGTCGCCGGCGGGGGAGGGCGCGGGCGAAGCGTCGAGGATCAAGTTCGTCACGGACACGCCGCTGACGCCGTCCACGAGACTGTGGTGAATCTTCGTCACGAGGCTCCAGCGCCATCGCCCAGCCGATGTGCATGTGAGAGCAGTCGTCGGCCTGCTCCAGCTCGAGGAATGCGACATCCAGGGGCGTCAGCTGCTCTCGTGTCATATCCTACGAAGCTAGCCCCGGGGGGCGCGGTGGCCATCCGCACCGACTACGGATAGCGACCTCGTGCTGTTCGCGGATGCGAGGCCGGCGTAAGCCGATAGGCTCCGTCAACCGAATTGGAGAGGGGGCCGATGTACGGTCGGATCATTTTGGGCTACGACGATACGAAGCAGTCGCGCGACGCGCTTGCGCTGGCACGGCTGCTCGCATCCAGCGGGCGCCGCTCCATCGTCCTGTCGCACGTCATCCCGCGGCCGCCGCCCTTCGACTCGCGGACTCGAGAGTACGTGCAGCTGGCCAGCGCGCACGATCATTCGGTGCTCGATCCTGCCATGGCCGAGTTGGCCGGGCTCAATGTGGAGGGCCGTCCGATCGAGAGCGGCTCCCCTGCGCGCGGCCTGAGCGAGGTCGCCGAGGACGAGGGCGCTTCGCTGATCGTAATTGGCTCCACGCACCGCGGCCCTGTGGGCCGGGTCATGCTGGGCAGCGTCGGTGAGGTCCTGCTCGCCGGCTCGCCAACGGCGGTCGCCGTTGCACCCAAAGGGTTCGCCGCCAAGGTCCCGAGCGCGATCAAGTCCGTCACCGCAGGGTTCAACCTTGCTCGGGAGGGTTACGCGGCGCTGCGCACGGCCGCCGCTCTGGCTTCGGACCTGGGGGCCAGGCTGCGCGCTATCACGGTGGACGAAGGCTTCGCACAGGCGCGGCACTCGGTAAAGCACCGCAGCGACGAACACGGCTCATTGGAAGACGAGCTCGACCGCGCGCTTGCCGATGTGCAGGCTCCGGACGCCGAGCGCATCATGCTCAGCGGAAGCGCAGCCACCTGTTTGGCCGAAGCATGCGTCGAGTCCGATCTGCTCGTGATCGGCTCGCGCAGCTATGGGCCTGTGCGTCACACCTTGCTTGGCAGCGTGTCGGCGAAGTTGATGCGTTCCTGTCCGGCGCCGCTGCTGGTCGTGCCACGGTGGGCCGACACGTCGGGCCTGGGAGCCGAGACCGGCACAGACCGGCTCACGCGAGCGCCGTCCTAGAGCGTGGAGCGGGCCGCAGCCGAGGCCTTGCCAGGGCAGCTCGAGCTCGAGCCGCCGCAGGAGGTGCGGGTCGCGCCGGTTTCTCCCGAGCGGCTCCGCGAGGTGCTCGACCCGGAGGACTGGAAGGAGTTCGAGCGGAGCATCGCCCGCGCCAATCACGTATTCGAGGGGCACGTGGTCTGGATGGTCAGCTCGACCGCGGCGGGCGGAGGCGTGGCGGAGATGTTGCGCTCCTTTCTGGCGTACACCCGCGGCGTCGGGGTGAACGTGCGCTGGCTGGTGATGAGCGCCACACCCGAGTTCTTCCAGATCACGAAGCGGATACACAACCGCCTGCACGGCTCGCCGGGCGACGACGGGGAGCTCGGGAAGGCGGAGTGGGAAGCCTACGCTGCCGTCTGCGCCGCCAACGCGGAGCATGTCGCGGCCCTCGTACGCTCGAGCGACCTCGTGCTGCTGCACGACCCTCAGACGGCTGGCATGGTGCCGCGCCTGAAACAGACGGGCGCACCCGTCGTGTGGCGCAGCCACATCGGCGCGGAGCACCCGAACGAGATGGTGCACGAGGCCTGGCGATTCCTGGAGGAAACCCTGCGCTCCGCGGACGCGTGCGTCTTCTCGCGGCATGCCTACGTTCCCGAGTGGGCGAACGCCTCGCGCACCGAGATCATCCAGCCCTCGATCGACGCCTTCTCACCGAAGAACCAGGAGCTCGACGCCGACACCGTGCGGGGGGTGCTGACGCACGTCGGGCTCGCTGTGGACGGGAGCGCTGGCCCACCGGTATACACGCGCCAGGACGGCACGCCCGGGCGAGTGGACCGGCTGTGCGAGGTCTTGAGCACCGGACCGCCGCCGCACTTCGCCGACCCGGTGGTGGTCCAGGTGTCGCGGTGGGACCGTCTCAAGGACCACATGGGCGTGATGCTCGGCTTTGCGGAGCACGTCGCCCCGGCCACGGACGCCCATCTGGTCCTTGCCGGGCCGACCGTGCATTCGGTCGCCGACGACCCCGAGGGCGCCGAGGTGCTGGACGAGGTCGTGACGGCATGGCGGGCCCTGCCGCATGCCCGCCGCAGCCGCGTGCATCTCTCTTGCCTGCCGATGGCGGACATCGAGGAGAACGCGACGATCGTGAACGCGCTCCAGCGGCACGCGACCGTCGTGGTCCAGAAGAGCCTCCAGGAGGGCTTCGGATTGACCGTCGCCGAGGCGATGTGGAAGTCGCGCCCCGTGGTGGCCAGTGCCGTGGGCGGCATCCATGATCAGATCGAGGATGGCGTGACCGGCTTCCTGCTCGAGGATCCGACCGACCTCGACGCCTTCGGAAAACGGGTTCTCGGCCTGCTGCGGGATCCCGACCTGGCCGCACGGATCGGCGCACGTGCCCGCGAGCACGTGCGCCATCACTTCCTCGCCAACCGGCACGCGCTTCAGTACATCCAGCTGTTCGCGAGCATCTTCGAGGGCCGCGAGCAGCTCTAGCTCTGACTACGCGCGCGCTGCGTCGAGCAGCACGCGCTGCTCGGCCGCGGCGATCAGCCTGCGGGTGCGATCGACCACGTCCATGTTCACGGAGATCGCATCGATGCCGGCCCGCACCAGTAGCTCGGCGTACTCGGGATGCACGGAGGGCGCCTGGCCGCAGATGGAGGTCTGAAGGCCCAACTCGCGCGCCTTCGTGATCAGCTTTTGCAGGTAAGCGGTCACGGCCGGATCGCGCTCGTCGAACACATCGGCCAGCACCTCCGAGTCGCGGTCCGCGCCGAGCACCAGCTGGGTGAGGTCGTTCGACCCGATCGAGATGCCCGCGACGCCGAGCGCCGCGTACGCCTCGAGGTTGAACAGCACCGAGGGCACCTCGGCCATCACCCATAGCTCGAAGCCGGGGCGGTCCAGCAATCCCGAGTGGGCGACGAGCTGACGGCATGCCCGCAGCTCGTCCGCCGTGCGCACGAACGGCAGCATCATGTGGAAGTTGGAGTGGCCGGCGTCCCATACGCGCTTCACCGCCTCAAGCTCCAGCGCGAACACGTCCGGCTCCTCGACGTAGCGGTGCGCGCCGCGGTAGCCGATCATCGGGTTCGCCTCCTCGGGCTCGAAGCGGTCGCCGCCCTCGAGGCCGCGGAACTCGTTGGTGCGGAAATCGATCGTGCGGTAGGTGATCGGCCGCGGCATGAACTCGGAGGCAAACGTGGTGAGCGCCGCCGCCATGCGGTCCACGAACTCGTGCTGGCGCCCCTGCTCCAGCAGCAATCTGGGGTGAGCGCCTTCCAGCGCCTCGATCACCATCAGCTCGGCCCTCAGGAGCCCGACGCCCTCGACGTCGAGTGCTGCCGCCCGCTCCACCTGGGATGGCTCGGAGAGGTTGATCAGCAGCTTCGTGGCTGTGACGGGTGTCGCCGCCACCGCGGCCGGCGCAGCAGCCGCGTGCTCGGCCGCGGGAGCGGCTCCCTCGCGCACCACGCCGTGCGTCGCGTCCACGGTCACCAGCTCGCCGTCACGCAACCGCGTGGTCGCCTCTCCCGTGCCCACCAGGCATGGGATGCCGAGCTCGCGCGAGACGATCGCCGCGTGGCAGGTCATCCCGCCCGAGTCCGTCACGATCGCTGCCGCCTTGCGCATCAGCGGCACCCAGTCCGGTGCGGTCATGTGCGTGACCAGCACGTCCTTCTCGTTCAGGCGCGGCGCGTCGCTCAGCTCGGAGATCACCCGCGCGGGTCCGCTCGCGAGTCCGGGTGCGGCGCCCAGTCCCTTGATCAGCTCGGCGCCGAGCTGCACCCGTCCGTTGGCACGGCCGTCGCCGCCCGCTGACGTCACGGGCCGTGACTGGAGCATCCACGCCTTGTGGTCGGGGTCAAAAGCCCATTCGGTGTCCTGCGCGGCCTCGTAGTGGTTCTCGATCCGGCAGCCAAGCTCGGCCAGCTCACGCACCTCGTCGTCTGTGAGCGTGGGGCGCATGCTTTCCTCGGCGTCGAGCTCACGGATGACGGTGCCGCCGCGGGGCTTGGACTCGATCACCAGCTCCTTGTGCTTGATGTCGCGCTCGCCGATGTGACGCGACTGCTTGTCGACCACGTATCGGTCGGGTGACACGCTGCCGGACACCACGGCCTCGCCGAGGCCGAAGGAGCCCTCGATCACGAGCTCGTCACGCTTGCCACTGGCCGGGTTGATGGTGAACATCACGCCCGAGCGGGTCGACTGGATCTGGCACTGCACGACGACGGCAATGTCGATGTCGGTCTGGCTGAACCCGCGCTTGGCACGGTAGAAGACGGTGCGTGCGCCGAACAGAGAAGCCCAGCAGCGCCGCACGGCGTCGACCACGGCATCGCCGCCCATGATGTTAAGGAAGGTCTCGTTCATCCCGGCGAACGACGCGGATTCCGTGTCCTCTGCGGTCGCCGATGAGCGCACTGCGACCGGCGCTTTGGGATCACCCGCGCACACCTGTTCGTACGCATCGCTGATCGCCTTATCGATCCACTTCGGCATATCCTGGCCGGCGACGAGCTTCTGTGCCGTGGCCGCGCGCTGCGCGAGCTCGGCTGTGTCGTCCACGTCGAGCCCGTCGAGCAGCGCGGCGAGCTGACCGCGCATCCCGGTCTCGTCAACGAAGGCCGCATATGTCGGCGCTCCGACTACGAACCCGGCCGGGACCGGGACGCCGGCGTGGGTCATCTCGCCGAGGTTGGCCCCCTTTCCGCCGGCCCAGGGGACGTCCGCGCGGGTGAGGTCGGTGAAGAAGCGGATGGCCGCGCCCGTCTCGGCCTTTGACTTGGGCTTGCGCTTGGGTTTTGTGTTGGCAGGCATGCCGCTCAACCTACGCCTCGCACAGCCCGGAGTTATCGGGGCGATGCCGCGCATCGGGTGCGTACTTATCCCTGACACCAGGGCGGCTCAGACGGTGGGGGACGGCCCGGGTGGCGCCACCGCCTCGACGCGGACCCGAGCGTCGACGATCACAGCGCCGTCCGGGGAGACGATCACGGGGTTGCAATCCATCTCCGCGACCTCGGGGTGCGCCTCCACCATCGCACCGACCCGGAGCACGAGCTCCTCCAGTGACTCGACGTCGGCCCTCGGCGCTCCCCGAAAGCCGTCCAGGAGGGGATAGGAGCGAAGGGACGTGATCATCGCCCGCGCGTCACGGTCCGTGAGCGGGGTGATGTTCACGGCGACGTCCTTCATGACCTCTGCGGTCACGCCCCCGGCGCCACAGGCGACAACCGGCCCGAACAGGGCATCGTGGGCGACCCCGACCAGCATCTCGACCCCGGGCGGGGCCATGCGCTGCACGAGGAAGCCGGTCGGCTTGTGCCCTGCCTCCGCGAGGCGACCGGCCATGCGCTCGGCCGTCTCGCGCACCGCCTCCGGACCGGGCAGATCGAGCGCGACCGCGCCCAGCTCGGTCTTGTGGACGAGGCTCGGCGCCACTGCCTTGAGGGCGACGGCGCCGCCCAGCTCGCCGGCCGCGGCGGCAGCCTCGTCCGAAGTTCTGGCCGCGCGGCTCTCGACGACGGGCAGGCCGTAGCAGCCGAGGAGCCGTTCGACCTCATCCGGCGCGAGCCATTCCGCGCGGCGGCCGAGAGCAGAGGCGATGACCGCGCCGGCCTCCTCGGGGCGCACGTCGTCGAAGCGGGGGATCGCACCCTCGGGCGACCCGGACCATGTTCCGTACTCAACCGCGCGCGCGAGCGCGCGCGCGGCATCCTCGGGGAACGCGAACGCCGGAATCGCGCCGTGCTCGGACGCCAGCTCCGGAGGCTTTCCCTCGCTCGACATGAATACGGACACGACCGGCAGTGGCGACTCGAAGGAATCGACCGCATTCCTGATCTCGCGGGCCACGTCCTCCGAGCGGGTCGCCAGCGGAGGAATGAAGATCGCGACGATGGCGTCGGCGCAGTCGTGGCGGGCGAGGACCTCGAGCGCGCGGCGGTAGTGCTCGGCGGACGCCGTCGCGATCATGTCGAGCGGGTTCGCGAGCGACGCCTCGGGGGGCAGGAACGATGCGAGCTCCTCGTGCGCCGCGTCCGGCAGCTCGGGAACTTCCAGGTCACGCGACTCGCAGGTGTCCGCGCACAGGATGCCCGGGCCGCCCGCATTGGTCACGATCGCGATGCGTTTCCCGTGCGGGACCGGCTGGTTGGCGAGCACCCGAGCGACGTCGAACAGCTCGGCCAGCGTGTCGGTCCTGATCACCCCCGCCTGACGGAAGAGCGAGTCGACCGTCACGTCCGAGGCGGAGATCAGCGCTCCGGTGTGTGACGACGTGGCCCGCGCGCCGGCGCTCGAGCGGCCGCTCTTGACCGCAACGATCGGCTTTGCGCGCCCCACCCGCCGCGCGATCCGCGCGAACTTGCGCGGGTTGCCGAACGACTCCAGGTACAGCAGGATCACGTCCGTGTCCGGGTCGGACTCCCAGTACTGGATCAGGTCGTTACCGGAGATGTCCGCCTTGTTCCCGACGGACACGAAGGAGGACAGGCCGAGGCCGAGCTCGTTTGCGTAGTCGATCACGGCCAACCCCAAGGCCCCGCTCTGGGAGAGGAAGCCGACGTGGCCGTGCGGCGGGAACAGCGGGCCGAACATGGCGTTCAGCCGCACGTCGGGCGCCGCGTTCAGCACTCCCAGGCAATTCGGCCCGACCAGTCGCATGCCGGCATCACGGCAGATCCCGAGCAGCTCCTCCTGGCGTGCGCGGCCTTCCTCGCCGGTCTCGGCGAACCCGGCCGAGATCACCAGCAGCGCGCCCACGCCCTTGCCCGCGCACTGGCGCGCAACCTCCGGGACCAGCGAGGCCGGCACGGACACGACGGCCAGGTCGACGTCCGCGAGAATGTCGCGCACGGACCCGAAGGCGGGCACGGACTGCACCACGGACGCACGAGGGTTCACCGGGTAGACCGGGCCGTTGAACGTCGTGGAGATCAGGTTGTGGAAGATCTCCCCGCCCACCGTGCCGCGCTCGCGGGAGGCGCCGATGACCGCCACCGACTGGGGCCTCAGGAAGCGGCGCACGGCTGCGGCTGCCGCGTTGCAGTCGCGCTCGTCGAAACGCTGCAGCGCGTCGTCCGACATCTCGGTCGGGAACTCCACCCGCAGGACGTCGGCGCTCGACCGCGTACGGACCGCGAATCCGCTCTCCCTGAACACCTCCACCATGCGGTGGTTGTGCGGGAGGACCTCGGCCTCGAAAACGGAGACGCCGTGCTCCTTGGCCGCCTCGGCCAGATGCGCGAGCAGGATCGTGCCGAGCCCGTTGCCCTGGTACGCGTCAGCGACCTCGAAGGCCACCTCGGCGCGGTCGTCGTCCGGGTCGTCACGGGCGAAGGTCGCGTGCCCCACCACTGCCTGGCGCGAGCCGCCGAGCGCGACGAGCCCGAAGCGGCGCTCGTAGTCCACGTCCGCGGCCCATTCCGCGGCGCCGTCGAGGTTGACGCCCAGCGAGAAGAAACGCAGGCTGCGCGAGTCGGTGGAGAGGCGCTCGAGGAACTTCTTCAGCGCCTCGCGATCGTTGCGCCGCACGGGCCGCACGTGGACGGTCGAGCCGTCGCGCAGGACGACGTCGGCCTCGCGGTGAGCCGGATATACGGCACGGGAGCTTGTCGCGGGTCGCGGCATGTTGAACCCGGCGATCGGGTCTCGCCAGCGTAGCGCCGTGCGATGAGGAGGCGGAGCTACCTCGACTTGGCTGGGCGCTTGGCGCGCCTGACCGCCGGGGTTGCGCGCTGCCGCATCAGCTCGATCACGCGGCGCTGTTCCTTCACGCGGGAAGCGGAGCCCCGCGAAGCAAACCTGCGGCCCGGCTCGCGTTTCGCTTCGACATCCGGGTCATTCCCTGGGCCTGCCACTGAGTCACCTCCGACGCTTAGGGACTCAACCTATGCGCTCGCAGGCGCGGAGGCATCCGGGCGAACCGCGGTAGTGCTTACGTACTTCTCCCTGAGGCCGGCGTGTCAGTGCCTGATACAACGGTATAGTAGATACAACTAGCTAGTTGTGTTAGTGTCGGAGCATGACTTCCGTGCCGCATCCGCTTCCCGACGACCTGGTCGAGCTGATCGCGCGCAGGTTCCGCGTGCTGTCGGAGCCGATGCGGATCAAGCTCCTGGACCGGCTCAGAGATGGCGGCGCGACGGTTGCTGAGCTCCAAGAGGCCACGGGCGCTTCGCAGCAGAACGTGTCCAAGCATCTGAGCGTGCTGTTGCAGTTCGGCCTCGTGGCGCGCCGCAAGGAGGGCAATTTCGCTCGCTACGAGATCGCCGATGACTCGGTGTTCGAGCTCTGCGAGACCGTCTGCGGTGGACTGCGGCGGCAGCTCGAGGAGATCGAGATGTTGCTCGAAGGAGGTCGCTGATGCGCTGCGTTGCACGGTCCGCGTGGCCTCTCGAGCGCGCGCTGTTCGCACTCGCCGGCACGATGACGCTCTTGAGCGTTGCCCTGTCCGCGTTCGTATCCCCGTGGTTCCTGTTTCTGACGGCGTTCGTGGGCGTGAACCAGTGGCTCTACGTCGTGGTTCGCGCATGCCCAGCCTCGATCGTGATCAAGCGGGCGCTCGGCCTGCGCTCCACGATCTACGACCAGCAGCCGTGACCGCCGTCGGGCCGATCGGTCGCCTTGGGCCGCTGGACGGCCGCGCATTTCCGCGTCGTGGTCGCCGCCTGGGCGCTGATCGCGCTGGCGGCCGGAGTCTTCGCCCCGCGCGTCGAGCACGCGCTCTCGGGCGCCGGCTGGGAGGCAACGGGGTCACAGTCGGTTGAGGCGCGCAACCTGGTGGACCGCAGCTTCTCCGGCCTGTCGAGCAGTTCCCTGATGGTGGTCGTGCACGCGCGCGAGTTGGAGCTGGGCGATTCCCGCTTCGATCGCGTGGTCCGGAGGGTCGAGGGAACTCTCCGTCGAAACGACGCGATCAGCGTCGTCGTGCCACCGCGCCGTGGTGTCTCGGTGTCCGCCGACGGCCGTACTGCCGTGGTGCAAGCCGGCGCGGCCCGAGACCCCAACGGCATGGTCCGCGCCGCCGACGACCTGAAGCAGGACCTCGCCCGGATCGGCGGAGGCGGCGTGGACGTCAATCTGACCGGCGCCTCCGGCATGTGGGCCGACTTCAACCACGCGAACAAGACCGCGATGCTCAAGTCCGAAGTGATCTCGTGGCCCGTGACGATGGTGATCCTCGTGCTGGCGTTCGGCTCACTCGTCGCCGCCGGCCTGCCGCTGATGCTGACCATCCTCGGCCTCGTGGCCGCCGCCGGGGCGCTTTACCTGGGCACGCAGCTCCTCGACATCTCGATCTGGGCCATGAACTTCGCGCTCATGTTCGCGCTCGCGCTCGGCATCGACTACGCGCTGTTCGTGCTGGTGAGGTTCCGCAGCGCGTTCTTCGGCGAACGGCTGCCGGCGGTGGACGCGGCGGCCGTTGCGATGGACACCGCAGGCAAGGCGGTGCTCTTCTCGGGGGTGACGGTCCTGATCTCGCTGTCGGCGGTGATGCTCGTGCCGAGTCCCGCGTTCCGGTCGATGAGCCTCGGGATCATGCTGTCCGTGGTGTTCGTGCTGGCGGCAACGCTGACACTGCTTCCCGCCGTGCTGGCGAGGCTGGGCCCGCGGGTCGACAGGCTCGCTCTGTCGTGGCTCCATTCCGGAGAGCACCGCTCGCCGAGATTTGCCCGCTGTGGCGAGCGCCTGTGGCGGCGCCCGTTCGCGTGGGGAGCCGTTGCGCTGGTCACGCTCGTTGCTCTGGCGCTTCCAGTGCTCGGGCTCGACACGGGGATGCCGTCCATCAAGGTGGTCCCGGCCGCAGACCAGTCGCGCCAGGGATACGACCAGGTCCAGGCGGCCTTCGGGGACGGGGCACCCGGCGCGCTGCAGGTGGTCGGCCGGGAGGCGCAGGCCGATCGCGCGGTCGCGACCGTGCGGCGCGACCCGGGCGTCGCCCGCGTGCTCCCTCGGCGGCGCAGTGCCGACGGGGCCATGCTCGTTCAGGCCATACCAGCGGAGGACCCCTCCAGCCAGGGCGTCGGCCGGACCGTCGATCGCCTCCGCTCGCAGTTGCCGGAGGGCTTCCTGGTGGGCGGCGCCGCGGCCGAGAACCACGATCTCGAGACCGCGCTGGCCTCGAAGACGCCGCTCGTGATCGGAATCGTGCTCGCACTCGGCTTCCTGCTCTTGCTGGTCGCTTTGCAGGCGCCGCTGATCGCGGCGGTCGGCGTCCTCACCAATTTGCTCGCGACCGCAGCGGCGTTCGGCGTCGCGAAGCTGATCTTCCAGGACGGCAATCTCGAGGGCCTGCTCGGCTTCGAGTCGCAGGGCTTCCTGGACGCGTGGGGGCCGGTGTTCTTCTTCGCGATGATCTTTGCGATCTCGATGGACTACACGGTGTTCCTGCTCAGCTCGGCCAAGGAGCACTGGGACCGCACGCATGATCCGCGCAATGCGATGGTGGGCGGGCTGGCGCACTCGGGGCGGGTGATCTTCGCGGCCGCGGCCGTGATGGTGGCCGTCTTCTTCACATTCGCGCTGTCGGGGCCCCTTCCGCCCAACGAGATGGGCGTGATCCTGGGCATCGCGGTCTTGCTCGATGCGGCGCTGATCCGGCTCGTGCTGCTGCCCGTGGCGCTGCGGCTGCTCGGAGCTCGCGCCTGGTGGTTGCCGCAGTGGATCGATCGCATGCTCCCCGACGTGCGGTTTGGTCATGCGTAGCGGTCGGGTTGGACGCCAGAATGTGCCGATCCTCGCGCATGGATATTCCAGCGCGTATGCAGCGACCCGGCCTTCGGGTCCGGGCCGCTGGCGACGGTAGTGCAGGATCTCGTCTCGATCGCGACCTATCTGGCGATCGCGACTCTGATCGCGACCTAGCGAGTGGTGCGGCGAGCCCGCGACGCCGCTGGGCGGGCAGTCGCGGCCTTCTGCACCTTCCCGACGTCCTTGGCGATCGTCTTGCTGAGGCTGCTCAGGTTGTTGCGAGCATCCTTCAAGGTCTTGTCGAGATCCTTGACGAGGTCTCGGCCACCGCGGCCCAGCTCGGTCCGCAGATCCTTGAGTGCAGCCTCCGCGGCGTGGATCGACTTCTCGACCCTCGGGAGCGCGCGCGGTGCGCTTTTGGTGGTTGCGCTCTTGCGACGCGCCTTGGAACGTTTTGCTGGGGGCATGTGGTTCCCTCCCTTTTCTGGTTTGGACCTGGTGACGCTAGCCTACGGCGCATCGCCTCGGATCTCTACGGGCGATCGATCGCCCGGTCACGGATGATTCGCCCATGGAGCTGTGGCTGGCTGTCACGTTCGCACTCGCCTTCGCGCTGACGAACGGCTTCCACGACGCCGCCAACGCGATCGCGACGCTCGTCGCCACGAGGGGAGCGCGGCCCGGCCAGGCGGTCGTCCTCTCGGCGGTCTTCAACATGCTCGGTGCGCTGGTGGTAGGCACGGCGGTTGCAGACACGATCGCCGGGATCGTGTCGGTCTCTCCCGCCGAGGGGGTCGCCGTGATCGGCTCCGGCGTGCTTGCCGCCGCGATCTGGAATGTGCTGACCTGGTGGCGGGGGTTGCCGTCCAGCTCGGGGCATGCGCTGGTCGGGGGGCTGGTCGGATCTGCTCTGGCCGAGGCGGGCGTCGATGCCGTCAGCTGGGGTGGGCTCGACGGCTGGAAGCCGGTGGGCGTGCTGGGAGTGCTGATCGCGCTTGCGGTCTCACCGCTCTTCGGGCTTGCGCTCGGCTATGGCCTGGTGCGGTTGAGCACCCCGGTCCTGCGACGGGCAGGGCGCGGCCTGCACGCGCCGATCCGCGCCGGGGAGTGGGCGATGTCCTCCGCTCTGTCGTTCAGCCATGGCGCAAACGACGCGCAGAAGGCAATGGGAGTGATCGTCGCGCTGTTGCTCGCCGACGGCCGGCTGGCGACTTCCTCCGTCCCCTTGTGGGTGAAGCTCGGGTGCAGCGCAACGTTGACGCTCGGCACTGCGATGGGAGGGTGGCGGATCGTTCGCACGATCGGCCGGCGGATCTTCCGCCTGACGTCGTTCGACGGCTTGGCAAGTCAGAGTGCATCGACCGCCGTGATTCTCGCTTCCTCGTACGCAGGCGCGCCCGTGTCGACGACCCAGGTCGTCGCCTCCTCGGTGATCGGGGTCGGCGGGGGCCGGCGGCGCTGGCGGCACGTTCGCTGGGCCGTCGTTCGGTCGATGGCGTTCGCCTGGCTGCTGACGCTGCCGGGGACGGCGGCGCTCGGTGCCGTTACCGTGCTGGCTTGGAGGACGATCGGATGAAACTGCGTCACTGGTTCTTGCCCGAGACGCCGGACGTGCTCGAGATGCTCCGCCACCAGATCGCAATCACGGTGGAAGGGATGGATGCGCTCGTTGCCTGGGCCAAGGGTGATCCGGCTGCGGCTCAGCGGGTGCGCGACTGCGAGCATCGTGCTGACGATGCCAAGGGCGAGGTACGGGCCGCGTTGACCGTTGCCTTTACGACGCCCCTCGACCCCGAGGATCTCTTCGAGCTCTCGCGCGAGCTGGACCGCGCTCTCAACAGCGCCAAGAACACGGTCCGCGAGGCCGAGGTGATGGAGACAGCGCCCGACGCGGCGATCGCGGCGATGGCCACCGAGCTGGCGCAGGGAACACGAGATCTCGCAGACGCGTTCGCCGTGCTCGGTCACCATGGCGACGCCGGTGCGATCAAGGCGTCGAGCGACGCGGCGCGCAGCCAGAGCCGCCTCGAGAAGGCCTACCGCCAGGCCATGTCGGACCTGGTTGCGTCCGATGACCCACGCGAGGTCGCCGCGAAGCGGGAGCTCTACCGCCGGCTGGCCCGCACCAGCGACGAGCTGCGTGAGGTCGCGGAGCGCGTGTGGTACTCGCTGTTGAAGGAGGGCTGAGGGCGCTACCGCGGCGGTCGCAGTCCGACCCCGCCCAAGCGGGAGCGAGGCGAACGGGTCGTGCAGTGGAGGGAGGTAGACGATGAGCGCGAGCACCAGGATCGACACTGCCACGCTCGCGAACAGGTAGGGGTTGGCGGGCTGCTTCCACGCCGCCTGAAGGGGAGAGCGAATGCGAGCCGAGTGCCGCGTTCAGCAACACGATCACGACGATCGCGAAGTGGGGCGGATGGCGGCGCTGCTCGACGGCGTTTGGTCCCAGCCGGGCAAAGCGAGCGCCCGCCTCCTGCTCGGAGAGACCATGGTGCGGGTGGCTGTCCAGCGCGCGCGACCTCCGCCACAGAGGCGGCGTGCGGGTTATCGATCGCCCGGTCCGGGTCGTCCACTGCCTAGGATCGGACTGCGATAGGCACGTCGGCGACCGGCCGTCCTTCGTAGCCTGCGCGCAGCAGGTCGATCAGCTCGCTCACCATCGCGATGCGCGGATTCGTGCGCAGGCTCGCGTCCATGAATGCGGACCGTGCGAGGCCCGGCAGCGCCGCCTCGAACTCGTCCCGCGGCACCCCGGCTTCCGCCAGCGAGCGCGGAATCCCGACCTCGTCCAGCAGTTCGTCCACACGCTCGAACAGCCGCGCGCGCCGTTCCTCCCGGCCCCGGCCGCCGAGGCCGAACACGTACCCGACCTGTGCGTACTTCTCGGGAGCGACGTACGCGGTGTAGCCGGGGGCCGGCATGAACTTGCTCGGCAGCGAAGCGTTGTAGCGCAGGACGTGTGGGAGGAAGATGCCGTTGGCGCGGCCGTGCGGCACCCCGAAGCGGCCTCCAACGGCGTGCGCCAGCGCGTGGCAGACGCCCACGAAGGCGTTCGAGAAGGCCAGCCCGGCGATCGTTGCGGCGTTCGCCATCGCGGTGCGCGCCTCGAGGTCCGAGCCGTCGGCATGGGCCCGTGGCAGGTTGCGGAGGATCAGGTTGACCGCCTGCATGGCGAACGCGTCGGTGTAGGGCGACGCAAAGATCGAGACCACAGCCTCGAGCGCGTGCGTGAGAGCGTCCACGCCGGTGTCGGCGGTCACCTCGGGAGGCATCGTGACGGTCAGGCGCGGCTCGATGATCGCCATGTCGGGCACGAGCGAGTAGTCGACCAGCGTCACCTTGCGATCGCCGACCGTCAGCACGGCGGCCGGCGAGACCTCGGAACCGGTGCCGGCCGTGGTCGGGATCGCGACGAGGCGCATGCTGTGGTCGATCTCGGGATAGTGGGCGACGCGCTTGCGGGCGTCGAGGAAGGGCAGCGACAGCTCCCGCATCTCCAGCTCAGGGCTCTCCCGGAACAGCCGCATCGCCTTCGCGGCGTCCAGTACCGAGCCTCCGCCGACTGCCAGGATCGTGTCCGGCTCGAAGCGCTCGAGCACCTCGACCCCTGCGCGGACCTGCTCCTCGGGCGGTTCGGGGCCGATGTCGGCGAACACGTGCACCCCTGCGCCGTCAAGAAAGCGGCGCACGTCGTCGACTGCGCCGCGGGCCTCGCAGCCGGCGTCGGTCACGATCAGCACCTGGCGCGCGTGAAGCTGCGGGAGGTTCTCGAGCGCGCCGGTGTTGAAGTAGGTGTCGGACGGCACGCGGAACCACTGCGGGGGAGCCTGGCGGCGGGACACGGCCTTGATGTTGAGCAAATTGCGATAGTTGAGATTGTCGGTCGTGAGGGAGCCGCCCCAGGTGCCGCAACCGAGCGAGAACGTGGGTGTCATCGAGTTGTAGATACCGCCGAGCGCGCCGACCGCGGTTGGAGCGTTGACGAGTATCCGCCCGGTCCGGATCGCCTCGGCGAAGCGATCCACCACCTCGGCGTCTCGCGCATAGACCGCCGATGTGTGTCCCAGGCCGCCGGTTTCCGTCACGAGCTCGCAGGCGGCAATCGCGTGTTCGACCGAGGGCGAGCGAACGAGCCCGAGCAGGGGCATCAGCTTCTCCTGCAGGAATGGGTGCTCCGCGAGCTCCCCGAGGTCGGAAGGCAAGGGCGCCAGCAGGACCTTCGCGTCCTTGCGCACTTCGATGCCACCCATCGCGGCGAGATTCGCACATGACTGCCCCAACGCGGACAGCTCGATGCCGCCGTCCCCGCTGACAAGTGCCTCCGAGAGCCGGTCGACGTCCGCCTCGCTCAGGAGCTGCGCACCCATGCGCTCGAGCTCGGACGTCATCTCGTCATAGACGGCCTCGTCGACCACGCAGGTCTGCTCGGCCGGGCAGATCACCGAGGCGTCGAAGGTCTTCGAGATCAGGATGTCGACCACGGCCATCCGCACGTCGGCGCTCCCATGTATGTACACGGGAGCGTTTCCGGCGCCGACTCCCAGGCACGGCTTGCCGGCCTGGTTAGTGGCGGCGACCGCCTTCGGCCCACCCGTCGTCCAGATGAAGTCGACGTCCGGGTGATGGAAGAGGTACTGGGAGACGTCGCGGGTGGGATCGGGGACCACCTGCAGCGCGTGCGCCGGCAGGCCCGCGCGCTGGCCGGCTGCCTGGAGGATCTCGACCGCCCTCGTGGCGCAGCGCGCCGCGCGCGCCGAGGGCCGGAAGATCATCGCGTTGCGGGTCTTGGCCGCAACGATGGCCTTGAACAGTGCGGTCGAGGTTGGGTTCGTGATCGGGAGCAGCGCCAGCACGACCCCGATCGGCTCGGCCACGTACTGGATGTGACGCTCCGCGTCCTCCTCGATCACGCCGACCGAGCGCTTGTCCTTGAGGAAGTCCCAAAGGAACTCGGTCGCGATGTAGTTCTTGATCACCTTGTCCTCGAAGACGCCGAAGCCGGTCTCCTCCATCGCCAGCTCGGCGAGCTCGACCGCGCTCTCCAGCCCGGCGACCACCATGGCCCAGACGATCCCGTCCACGGCCTCCTGGTCGAGCCGGCGCAGTTCCTGCGCGGCTGCCTGCGCGCGCTCCGCGAAGCCGTCCAGGCGTGCGGCCTGCCGGGGGTCGACCTGGGCGGTGGGCTGGGTGGCTGTGGTGGAGGTCATCGCCGCGCGTGCTCTCGGCGTCAACGTACGCTCCCGGGTCGGCGCCCGCGACCGTGGAGACTGCGGATCAGATGCAGTGGTGGGTACGCATGTGGCACGTCCGGGTCCGAGCTAGCTTCGCCGGTGCATGACCGACCACCTCACCCCCGTCGACGCGACCTTCCTCGAACTGGAGCAGGCGGACGAGTCCGCGCACATGCACATCGGCGGCGCGCTGCTGTTCGATCCGCGGCTCGGCGGCTCCGTGCCGTCGCTGGAGGAGGTGCGTGAGCACCTCGACCTGCGCCTCGGCCGTCTGCCGCGCTACCGGCGCAAGCTGTCGGAGCCGCGCACCGGCGGGCTGAGGTGGCCGGCGTGGGAGGACGACGAGCGCTTCGACATCGACGCCCACATACGCCACGCAACGCTCCCGGCACCCGGCGGGGACGCGGAGCTCTGCGACTGGCTCGGCGACTTCTGGTCCCACAGGCTCGATCGTCACCGGCCGTTGTGGGAGGTCGTCCTGCTCGACGGCCTCGAGGAAGGCCGCTGGGCGCTGGTCACCAAGACCCATCACGCGATGGTCGACGGGGTGGGGTCCGTTGATGCCGGGTACCTGATGCTCGACAGCGAGGCACACCCCGTGGAGGAGCCGGAAATCCCCGCGGCTGCGCCTCCCGAAGGGCCGCGACCGCACTGGGCGGGCGGGCAGCATCGCTCTCGCGGATCGCAGCTCGTCGGCGCCCTGCGCTGGATGCCCGAGCATGCGCTGCGCGCGCTGCGCGGCGGGACGGAGATGGCGCTGCACCCGCACAAAGCGCTCGAGATGCTGGAGGCCTCACGCGCGACCGTCGAGGTGCTGCTGCATGACGAGCTCAGCGCCGCACCCCACTCGTCGCTGAATCGCGGGATGGGGGCGACGCGCAGCTTCGCGGTCGTGCGGGTGCCGCTGGCGGACCTGAAGGCGGTGAAGGCGAGCCGGGGCGGGACGGTCAACGACGTCGCGCTCGCGGCCGTGACCGGCGGTCTGCGCCGGTTGCTCGACTCGAGGGGCGAGGAGCCTCCGGCTCAGGGCCTGCGCGCGATGGTGCCCATGAACGTGCGCCAGGCTTCGGAGAAGCTCGCGCTCGGAAACAGGATCTCGTCGCTGTTCGTGCATCTTCCCGTCTCGGCCGACACCACCGCCGACCGTTACGAGCGGGTGATGGCCGAGGCCGAAGGGCTCAAGCAGGGAACACAGGCGGTCGGGACCTCGACGATCATGTCGCTTGCGGGACTCGCACCGCCCGCGCTCCACGCGACCATCGCCAGGTCGCTGTATGCGACGCGGCTCTTCAACTTGACGGTCACGAACGTGCCCGGCCCGCAGACCACCCTCTATGCGCTCGGCGCGCCGCTGCGCGAGATCATTCCGCTGGTGCCATTGGCGGCGGAGCACGATGTCGGGGTGGCGATCTTCTCGTATGACGGAAGCGTCGTCTTCGGCATCAACGCCGCGGCCGATGCGATGCCGGACCTGGATTTGCTTCGCGACGGCATCGCCGCGGAGATCGAGGCGCTGCGGAGTCTCGCCGCCACCTCCGCCGTGGCCCCTCGCTGACTCGCCGTGGCCGCTGCCGGCGCCACCGAACGTCCCCCGTGGCGGGCGCAGAGCGGCGTACACGATGGAGATCCACTGGTCGAGGCCGGGCTGGATGTAGAAGGAAAGGGCCGGAGGACCAGGAGCGCCGCGCGCTTCGTCTCCTGGCGGTGAAGTTCGTCGTCGCGGCCGGCGTCGGAGTCCTGCTGCTCGTTCTCTCGTTCGCATGGTCTCCTTTCGGCGAGCGAACGACGATGTGGGTGATGCTCGCCCTCGCCACCCCGGTTCAGTTCTGGGCCGGTTGGGCGTTCTACGCGGGCGCATGGCAGGTCGCGCGCCACGGCTCGGCCGACATGAACACGCTGATCGCGGTGGGGACCAGCGCCGCCTACCTGTACAGCGTGCTGGCGACCATCGCCCCCGGCATCTTCGAGTCCGGCGGCCGGCTCCCCGACGTCTACTTCGACACAGCGGGGGCGATCATCGCGTTGATCCTGCTCGGCCGGCTGCTCGAGGCGCGTGCCAAGGCCGGCACCGAGGCGATCAAGAAGCTGATCGGGTTGCAGCCCCGCATCGCGACGATCGTCCGTGACGGGATCGAGCGCGACGTGGCGGTCGACGACGTGCGCCCGGGCGATGAGGTAGTCGTGTGGCCGGGCCAGAAGGTCCCGGTGGACGGAATCGTCCTCGAGGGTCATTCGACGATCGACGAGTCCATGTTGACCGGTGAAAGTGTGCCTGTGGAGAAGGGCAGCGGAGATGAGGTGGTCGGGGCCACGGTCAACAGGGCCGGCTCGTTCCGCTTCCGGGCCACCAGGGTAGGCGAGGAGACGGCGCTTGCGCAGATCGTCCGGCTCGTGGAGCAAGCGCAGGGTTCGACGGCGCCGCCAGACGGCGAGCGACAGGAACGCGATCGCGATCACGACCGGCACGAACCGGGCGGGACACGCGATCTGCGATCCGCTGGATCGGCTGCTGACCGGCTCGAGCTTTGCAAGCGCGCTGCTCGCCCTCGTCGCGGTACTGATCATCGCCTTTCCTTGCGCCCTCGGGCTCGCGACGCCCACGGCGATCATGGTGGCACGGGCCGCGGTGCGGAGATGGGCATCCTGGTGCGCGGAGCCGAGGCGCTGGAGACAGCGCGCGGGCTGGACACTGTCGTGCTCGACAAGACGGGGACGCTGACCCGAGGTGACCCCGCGGTGACGGACATCGTGGCCGCGCACGGCGACGCCGACGCGCTGCTCGCGCTCGCGGTCGCGGCCGAGTTCCGCTCCGAGCATCCGTTGGGAGAGGCGATCGTCCGTCATGCGCGCGAGCGCGGCATCGAGCCGCCGTCGGCCGAGGGCTTCCAGGCAGCCGTCGGACATGGGGTTACGGGCACGGTCGATGGGCGGCGCGTGATGGTGGGCAGCGCCCGCCACATGCGCGAGCTGGGGATCGACCCCTCCATGTTGCAGGCGGATGCCGAACGGCTCGAGGAAGACGGCAAGACCGCCGTGTACGTCGACGTCGGAGACGAGCCGGTCGGCGTGATCGCGATCGCGGACACGATCAAGCCGGAGGCGGCAGAGGCCGTCGCCGAGCTGGAGCGGCTCGGGCTCGAGGTGGCGATGATGACCGGGGACAACCGGCGCACGGCGGAGGCGATCGGGCGTCAGGCCGGCATCGGCCGGGTGCTGGCCGAGGTCCTGCCGGAGCGCAAGGCGGAGGAGATCAGACGCCTTGGAGGACGGCCGCAGGGTGGCGATGGTGGGCGACGGCATCAACGACGCCCCAGCGCTCGTCCAGGCGGACGTCGGCATCGCGATCGGGACCGGGACGGACATAGCGATGGAGGCCTCCGATCTCACGCTCATATCCGGCGATCTGCGGGGCGTGCCGAGCGCACTCGAGCTGTCGCGTCAGACGATGCGCACTATCAAGCAGAACTTGGCGGGCGCGTTCCTCTACAACGTCACGCTGATCCCCGTGGCCGCAGGTGTGCTGTACCCCGTGTGGGGAGTGCTCCTCGACCCGGCGCTGGCGGCTGGCGCCATGGCCGCCTCATCGGTGACCGTGGTGAGCAACGCGCTGCGGCTGCGGGGGTTTCGGCGGCCGGCGTGACCGAGCCCGGAGCCCAGACCTTCCTGTTTGCCGACCTCGCCAGCTACACGGCGCTGACCGAGGTTCACGGCGACGAAGAGGCCGTCCGCCTGGTCGACGACTACTGCAGCGCGATGCGCCGTCTGCTGCCCAGCCAGTTCGTCTGAGCTGCAGGGTCTACGAGCTTCGCAGTCTTGCCCGCAAATCGGTAAGACCGCAGCCGTCCCAGAGGAGAACTACGGATGAAAGGCCCGGCCGGCGCGCGTACCGTCAGGAAGTGACATGAGCGTGACCATGATCGAGGGCCGCGAGGATCAGCGGCGCAAGGTGTTGATCGCCGGCGGCGGCGTCGCGGGCGTCGAGGCGCTGCTTGCTTTCGCCGCGCTCGCACCTGACCGCGTGTCCGTCGAGCTGATGGCACCCAAACGCGAATTCGCCTACCGGCCGATGGCGGTGGCGGAGCCGTTCGACGTCGGCGGCGTGCGGCGCCTGCCCCTGGCTGAGGTGGCGGCCGAGCACGACGCGCGCTACCGGGAGGACGCGCTGGCGGAGGTCGAACCGCGCAGACGCGTTGCGATCACGTCCAGCGGCGCCGAGCTCAGCTACGACTTCCTGCTCCTGGCCATGGGCGCCCGGGCCACAGTGGCGCTGCCCGGCGCGCTCACCTTCCGGGGGCCGCAGGACGTCGAGGCTTTCGGGGTGCTGCTCGGCCGGCTCGAGAGAGGAGCAGCCAAGCGGGTCGCATTCGCAGTTCCGCACGCGGTGAGGTGGCCCGTTCCCATCTACGAGCTTGCGCTCATGACCGCCGCTCATCTCGCAGCGCGCGAGGTGTCGGGGGTCGAGATCGCGGTGGTGACGCACGAGCGCGAGCCGCTCGACGTGTTCGGGCCCGGAGCGAGCGCGCGAGTGCGCGCCCTGGCGGCGGCCGCGGGAGTGGAGCTGGTCACTTCGAGCGCGCCGGCCTCGGTGGAGGCGGGCCGCCTCGTCCTGATGAGCGGCGCTGCGATTCCCGCCGATCGCGTCGTCGCCTTGCCGGGGCTGGACGTGCCCGCGATTCCCGGGATCCCGCAGGGGCCGAAGGGCTTCATCCCGACCGACCTCTTCCTCCGGGTGGATGGGCTCGACGACGTGTTCGCGGCAGGCGACGCGACCTGGTACCCGATCAAGCAGGGCGGGCTGGCTGCTCAGCAGGCCGACGTCGCCGCATCCGCGATCGCCGCCGCAGCGGGCGAGTCGCTGCGACCGGTGCCGTTCCATCCCGTGCTGCGCGGAATACTGCTCGGCGGCGGGAAGCCGCTGCACATGCGATCGGACGCCGGCACGGTGTCCTCCGCGCAGACCGTCGAGCCGCTCTGGTGGCCGCCCGGAAAGATTGCGGGACGCTACCTCGCCCCTTATCTGGCGCAGCAGCCTGGCGACGTCCCGCGATCCCCCCTGACCGACATCGAGCCGCCGTCGACCGCCGGACCCGACACTGACCGTGCCGACGCGCTCGACATGGCCCTGGCGGCGGCCGACGCCAGCGCGCGAGCGGACGATTACGAGTCGGCGCTCCGCTGGCTCGCGGCGGCCGAGCAGCTCAACGTGGTGTTGCCGATCGAGTACGCGCACCGGCGCCGCGCCTGGCAGCAGGCGTTGGCGGCGCACTAGTCACGAGGTCACGCAGCCGAACTCAACTCGTGATCGGCGAGCAGCGCGGCCCCCCGCACGCCCGCCTCCGCTCCGTAGCGGGCAAGACGGATCTCGGTCGCTTCCCCGGCTCCGGGAACCACGAAGCGCCTGGCACTCTCGCGGGCGGGCCCGAGCAGCAACTCCCCCGCCCTTGCGACGCCCCCGCCGATCACGACGACCTCCGGGTCGAACGTGTTGATGGCATTGGCGATGCCGACGCCGAGGCGCTCGCCGAGCAGTGTCACGAGCGCCCGGGCCTGAGCGTCGCCGGCCTGCGCCGCTGCCACCACGTCGGGCCCGCGTACGCGCACACCCCGCGCCCGCAGGAGCCCGAGCGCCGAGCCAGGGTGATGGCGGGCCGACACTTCCGCGAGCGCGTCGAGTGCCCGGCCGGACGCGAGCGACTCCAGCGAGCCCTCCTGGGGGAACCCTCCTGCGACCGGCGCTCCGTGTTCGAGGTGCGCGCCGATCAGGGTGTGCCCGAGCTCGCCCGCGGCCCCGGTTGCCCCCCGGTACACGCGCCCGCCGAGCACGATCCCCCCGCCGACGCCTGTCCCAACCGCGAGCATGACAAGGTTCCGGACAGTCATGTGTGCGCCGTCGTGGGCCTCCGCGAGAGCCGCACACGTCGCGTCGTTGTCCACGAACACCGGCACGCCGAAGCGCTCTTCGAAAATCGTGCGCAACGGGACGTCTGCGAGCTTCACGTTCACGCCGGACTTCACTCTGCCGGTCGCGAACTCGACCACCGCCGGGACTCCGATGCCAACCCCCGCAGTGTCCGGGCTGCGAACGGTCTCGACCGCGCCAGCGATCTCGTCGATCAGCGCGTCGGCGCTCGCTCCCGCGGTCGGCAGGACCTGGCGAACTTCCAGCTCGCCTTCTCGCAGGGTGGCGACCTCGAGCTTGGTTCCGCCGATGTCGATGCCGATGAGCTGCCTGCGCATCTTCAGCTCAACCAGCGTCCGCGCCGCATCACGCGGTGGACCACCCCAGCATCATCGAGCAGGACCATGTCGGCCGGGCTCCCCACGCGAAGGCCGGGAGCGAGTCCGAGCGCCGCCGCGGGCGCCTCGCCGGCGGCCGCGATCGCCTCACCCAGCGAGGCCTCCGTCATCGATGCCCAGTTGCGTACCGCGGCGTCGAGCGTCAGGGTCGTTCCCGCGAGGTGGCCCGCCGCGGTTCGCACGCTGCCGGACCGAGTGCTCTCGATCTCGACACCCGCCATGCTGTAGTTGCCTGGAGGTGCGGCAGCGGCGGGCGTGGCGTCGCTGGTCAGAATCACCCGGGGGCCCGCCGCCCGCCGGGCGAGCTCGAGCACGAGCGGATCCACGTGCAGCCCGTCGGCGATGATGCAGACGAGCGCGCGGGCATCCGCGAGTGCGACCCCCGCGACGCCGGGTGCTCGGTGGTGGATTGGCGCGATGGCGTTGAACACGTGGGTGACGAGTCGCGGGGCGGGGGCGGGGGGGGGCCGGGGGGGCGCCGCCCGCGCGCCCGAAAGGCCCCCCCGAACCCCCACCCCCCGCGCGCCGGGGGCCGCCCACAAGTCGAGGGGGGCGGGGCG
>JBBRDT010000017.1:0-45683 GCA_038203635.1 Solirubrobacterales bacterium | reverse complement strand
CAGCTGGACCACGTAGACGAACCAGCTGCGGCGCTCGGCGCCGGCGTCCTCGCAGGGGAGCACCAATCCCTCGATCGCGCCCAGCCGCGCGCCGTACAGGGACGCTACGCGCCCCCGCGCAGCCAGCAGGGTGTCCAGCCGCTCCACCTGCGCGACGCCGATCGCCGCGGTCACATCCGACATCCGGTAGTTGAAGCCGAGGCGGTCGTGCGAGAGCCAGTTCATGTCGCTCTCACGGCCCTGGTTTCGCTCGCTGCGCGCCTGCTCGAGCACCGCGTCGTCGCCGCTCGTGAGCATGCCGCCCTCCCCCGTCACGAGCTGCTTGTTGGCGTAGAAGCCGAAGGCGGCCGGATTGCCGCGCGCGCCGACGCGGACGCCCGCCGCATCGACCGCGCCCAGCGCCTCGCACGCGTCCTCCACGATCCCGAGCCCGCGGGCGCTCGCGATCCCCTCGAGCTGTCCCATGTCGGCCGGGTAGCCGAAGATGTGCACCGGCAGCAGCCCGGCGGTGCGCTCACCACACGCTGCGGCGGCGGCCTGCGGGTCGATGTTCAGCGTGCGCGGGTCGATGTCGCAGAAGACCGGCTCCGCGCCCTCGAAGAGCATGCAGTTGGCCGACGCCACGAAGCTCAGCGGGCTGGTGACGACCTCGTCCCCCGGTCCCCATCTGTGCGCCCGTACGGCCAGGTGCAGGGCCGCGGTGCCGCTCGACACCGCGACGGCGCCATGGGCGCCGAGCCAGCCTCCGAAGGCCTGCTCGAAGCGGTCGAGCATGGGCCCGAGCGACAGGCGGCCGGAGCGCAGCACCTCGCGGACCAGCTCCTCCTCGCGCGCGCCGACGTCCGGGCGCGCGAGCGGGATCGGCTCCGCGCTCACCCGGGGGGCGTGACGACCGGCTCGGCGCCGGCCGCGGGAGCGGCGTGCGTGGCGTTGCGCTCACGGCCGCCCTGCACCGCGTACTCGAGCGAGTCCACGAGCGCTTCCCAGCTCGCCTCGATGATGTTCTCGGACACGCCGATCGAACCCCATGTCTCTTCCCCGTCCGAGGCGTCGATCAGGACCCGGGTGACGGCGCCGGTGCCCTTGTGCTCGTCGATGATCCTGACCTTGTAGTTGACGAGATCGATTTCGCGCAGCCGCGGGTAGAGGTCGCCGATCGCGTCGCGCAGCGCGCGGTCGAGGGCGTTCACGGGGCCGTTGCCCTCCGCCGTGCGCACCAGCCGTTCGCCCTTCGCCCAGACCTTGATGGTGGCCTCGGTCTGTACGCGGCCGTCCTCACGCTTGTCGGTGATCACGCGAAAGCTCTCGAGCCTGAAGAGCGGCTCGTAGGCTTGCGCCTCCTTGCGCAGGAACAGGTCGAACGATGCGTCCGCGGCCTCGAAGTGGTAGCCGCGGTGCTCGAGCTCCTTCAGCCGGTCGATCGCGCGCACGGCAGTGTCGGGGCCGAGTTCGATCCCCGCCTCCTCGGCGCGGGCCAGCAGGGTGCCCTTGCCCGACAGCTCCGACACGAGCAGCTCGCGCCGGTTGCCGACCACGCTGGGATCGACGTGCTCGAACGTACGGGCGTCCGCGCGCACGCCCGCGACGTGCATCCCGCCCTTGTGGGCGAAGGCGTTGCGGCCAACGTAGGGCTGGTTGGGGTCAGGCGTGAAGTTGCACAGCTCGTCGATCAGGTGTGAGGTGGCGGTCAGTCCCTCGAGCTGGTCCTCCGAGACGCACGAGTAGCCGAGCTTCAGCTGCAGGGCCGGAAGGATCGACACGAGGTTCGTATTGCCGCAGCGCTCGCCGACGCCGTTCATCGTCCCCTGGACCAGCGATGCCCCCTGTTCGACGGCCGCGAGCGAGTTGGCCACGCCGCACTCCGCGTCGTTGTGCGTGTGGATCCCGACCCGTTCCCCGCCGCATTCCGCGACCGCGCGGGCGCAGGCGTCGGCGATCTGGGAGGGAAGGCTGGACCCGTTCGTGTCGCACAGCGTCACGTTCTCGGCGCCGGCCTCGAGCGCCGCGGCCAGGCAGCGCAGCGCATACTCGGAGTCGTCGCGGAATGCGTCGAAGAAGTGCTCGGCGTCGTAGATGACGCGCTTGCCGCTTGACGCCAGGAAGGCGACAGAGTCGCGGATCAGGTCGAGGTTCTCGCCTGGGTCGGTGTGGATCACCTTCTCCAGGTGCAGCTTCCACGTCTTGCCGACGAGCGTGCACACGGGAGCGAAGCTGTCGGCCAGCAGGACGAGCGCAGGGTCCTCGTTCGCCGCGAGGTCGCGGCGCCGCGTCATGCCGAACGCGCAGATCAGGGAGTTGTCGAAATGCTCGTCGGCGAGCAGCTCGAACAGCGCCTCCTCCTTCGGGTTCGAGCTGGGAAACCCGGCCTCGACGAACCTGATGCCGAGGCGATCGAGTGCGTGGGCGACGCGCACCTTCTCGTCGGCCGACAGGGACATGCCTTCGCCCTGCATGCCGTCGCGCAGAGTGGTGTCGTATAGATCGATCTGCCTGCTCACGTGGTCTGTTCCTTTCCGACTGGGGACTTTACGAGGCTGGTGGGGCGGCGCGCGCGCAGCGCTAGGGGCGCGCCGCGGGCGTAATTCGCCCGCCTGTCTCGCTGATGTCCTGCCGGAACCACGTCATGGTGCGCCTAAGAGGCTATCCGCTCGTCTGCAGCACGGGGCGTCTGGTCCTCCATGTCGACGACGTCGAGCCACTCCAGGTACTCGCTGCGGCGGCCGGCGATCGCGTCGAAGAACACCTTCTGGATGGCCTGCGTGAGCTCGCCGGGCTCCCCCAGGAGCCGGTCGTCGATCTCACGCACGGGCACGATCTCGGCCGCTGTGCCGGTCAGGAAGACCTCGTCGGCCAGGTACAGCTCGCCGCGCGCGATGTCGCGCTCCACCACTTCGAAGCCGAGGTCCGCCGCGATCTGCTTGACGGAGCGGGCCGTGATGCCGTCCAGTATCGAGGCACTGGCGGGCGGGGTCGAGATGCGCCCGTCACGCACGACGAACACGTTCTCGCCCGTTCCCTCCGAGACGTTGCCGCGATCGTCGAGCAGGATCGCCTCGTCGTAACCCGCCTTCGCCGTCTCGACCTTCGCGAGGATGGAGTTCAGATACGTGCCGCTGGCCTTGGCCTGCGGGATGAAGCTCGCATCCGACATGCGGCGCCAGGAGGAGACCTTGCAGCGGACGCCGTGCTTCTGGCCCTCCTCGCCGAGGTAGGCGCCCCACGACCAGACGGCGATAAAAACATCGACCGGAAGATTCAATGGGAAGAGTCCCATCTCCCCATAGCCGCGATAGGCCATCGGGCGGATGTAGCAGCTGCGCAGCTTGTTGGCCCGGATCAGCTCATGGGTCGCCTCGCGCAGCTTCTCGACCGTGTAGGGCAGCTCCATGTAGTACAGCTCGGCCGAGCGGCGCAGCCGGTCGAGGTGGTCCTGGTGCCGGAAGACGGCGGTGCCGCGCTCCGTCTCATATGCCCGGATGCCCTCGAACACGCCGGAGCCGTAGTGCAGCGCATGCGTGAGTACGTGCACCTTGGCGTCCTCCCAACGGACGAGTTCCCCGTTCATCCAGATGAAGTCCGCCTGCTGCATAGCTACCGATCCTTTCACGCGCCCCCGCTGGGGGCGCCGAGCTCGTCGATCACCGCCTGGGTCATCGCGGCGGTGCCAACCTGCGTCTCCTCCGCGAGGCCCGAGGCCAGATCCGGGGTGCGGAAACCTTGTTCCAGCACCCTGTCCACGGCCGATTCTACCGTCGCCGCCACTTCTTCCATCCCGAGTGAGTGGCGCAGCATCAGAGCGATCGACCCGAAGGTGGCAAGCGGATTGGCGATGCCCCGACCGGCGATGTCAGGCGCGGAGCCGTGCACCGGCTCATACATCCCCGGCCCGCCGGAGCCGAGGCTCGCCGAAGCGAGCAGTCCGATCGAGCCCGCGACCATCGCCGCCTCGTCGGACAGGATGTCGCCGAACATGTTCTCGGTCAGGAGGACGTCGAAATGCGTCGGGCGCGCGATCAACTGCATGGCAGCGTTGTCGACGAGCATGTGCTCGAGCTTGACGTCCGGGTAGTCGCGTGCCACACGCTCGACCGTCTCCCGCCACAGGCGCGACGTCTCGAGGATGTTCGCCTTGTCGACCGAGACCACTCGGCCGTCCCTCGCCGGCGAAGCCGCGATGGCGAAAGCCAGTGCGGCGACCCTTTCTATTTCCTCGACGGAGTACACGCACGTGTCGTGCGCCACGCCGTTGCGGCGGCCGCGATCGCCGAAGTAGATGCCGCCCGTCAGCTCGCGCACGATCACCACATCGGCGCCTCGCGCCCGCTCCTCGCGCAGCGGGCTGGCGCCCGCGAGCGCCGACACCACCCGTACAGGCCGCAGGTTGGCGAACAGGCCGAGGCCCTTGCGCAGGCCGAGCAGTCCCTGCTCCGGGCGTGGTGCGTCGGGGTCCGTCGTGTCCCACTTCGGCCCGCCCACGGCGCCCAGCAGCACCGCGTCGGATGCGCGGCAGCGCTCCAGCACCTCCGGGGTGAGGGCGATGCCGTGCGCGTCGATCGAAACGCCGCCGACCGGGGCCTGCTCGACCTCGAAGCCTGAGTCGAACCGGGGCGCGAGCGCGTCCAGGAGCTGCAGCCCCGCCCCGATCACCTCGGGGCCGATCCCGTCGCCCGGCAGGGCGACGATTTTGGCGGGGGCGGCTATGGCCCGCCTGCGGCCGCGTCCTCCTGAGCCTGCTCGACCTGGTCCACGCGGTCGCTCAGCTCCGAGAGGTCCTGCTGGACGCTCTGGATGTCCTGTGCCTGCTTCTGCTGGTCATCGGAGATCTGCTTCAGCTGGTCCTCGATGTCCGACAACTGCGAATCGACGTCGCTGCTGGAGTTCTGATCGGCCGACGACACCTGGCGCTGAAGGCGGTTGACGTCGCTCTGCAACTGGTTCACGTCCGAGCGCAGCCCGGGGCTGTTCCCGCCGTCGTTGTTCGCCTTGTCGCGTGCATCGAGGGCCACGAACAGCGCGATGATCCCGAGAATCGCGGCGGCGACCGCGGCGGCGAACCCGATGCGCGACCAGAAGCTCGCGCGGTCGATCTTGTCCGCGAGCTCGGGGTCGAGCGCGTACTCGCGCTCGATGGCGGCAGGCGCGGCCGGCTCGACGACGCGTCGTGTGGGCTCGGTCGGCGGCTCGCCCGGAGGAGGGTTGTAAGGAGGAGGCTGCTGCATCGGCGTCAGCCTAGCGACTTGGTCGATGAGCCGGCCGGGATGCGTTCCGCCTCGAACGTGTCTATGTCCGCGCCGTGCTGAAGCGTGAGCGCGATGTCGTCCAGCCCGTTCAGCAGCCGCTCGCGCGTTTCGGCGCTGATGTCGAAATGGACTTCGCGACCGTCGAACGCGACCATCTGGCGCTCCAGGTCGACGGTCGCCTCGTCTGCCTGCATCAGCGCTCGGACCTCCTCCTCGGGCAGGCGCACCGGGAGCAGCCCCGTCTTCGTGCAATTGCCGTAGAAGATGTCCGCAAAGCTGGGAGCCACGACAGTCCGGAAGCCGAAATCCTGGAGCGCCCACACGGCGTGCTCGCGGGAGGACCCGCAGCCGAAGTTGCGCCCGGTGACGAGAATAGGCCGCGACGGATCGAGTTCCAGGCCCTCCTTGCGCCAGTCGGCGAACAGGAACTCGCCGAACCCCGTGCGCTCGATCCTCTTCAGATACTGCTTCGCGATGATCTGGTCCGTGTCCACATCAGCGCGGTCGAGCGCCTGCACGCGACCTTCGATCTTCTTCACGGCCTCCACGGTCAGCCTCCCCTCGCTCCGCCGAACACGGCCAATCCCGGCAGCTTGAAGTACGTGTCGACCCGTTCGAAGCCGATCTCGCGCAACCAGTCGCACTGCGTTTCCGGGTCGCGCAGGATGTCCTCGTCCGTCGCATCGTCATAGGAGCGCACCACCTCCTCGTCCGGGCGCGGGTGCTCGTGCTGGCGCTCGGCTTCGATCATGCGCTCCCGGAAGAACTCGTCGAAGAGGCCCTCCGCGAGGCCGCCCGTCTCGATGTGCTCCCAGTTGATGAAGAGGCCCCCCGGCGCGAGCAGCTCGAACGCCTCCTGATAGAGCGCCCGCTTGCGCTCGTCTGGGAGGTGGTGGATCGCGAGACGCGACACGACCGCGTCGTAGCGGTCGCCGGAAGGCAGGCCGTCGCGCCATGCCGGCGTCGAGAGGTCGCCCCGCACGATCTGCCAGCGGTCCTCCCTACCGGCCAGCCGCTGGCGCGCCGCCGCCAGCATGGGCTCCGAGAAGTCGACGAGGACACCTGTCGAGCCGGGAAACGTGTCCATCACGAGCTCTGCAAAGCCGCCGTCGCCGGCGCCCAGGTCGCAGAAGCGATCGACGTGGCGGCCACCGCGCGTCATCAATCGCCGCACCAGGTCCTCCTGCACGTCGAAGAGGGGGATCAGCTTGCGCCGGTCTTCGATGAAGCCGCTGACGACGTGCTCCTGTTGCCAGACCGCGCCCGGTTTGTCGCTCACGTCCACTCCCGGACATCCACGAAATGCCCCTCGACCGCCGCCGCGGCCGCCATCTGCGGGCTCACGAGATGCGTGCGGCCTCCCCTGCCCTGGCGTCCCTCGAAGTTGCGGTTCGAGGTGGAGGCGCAGCGCTCGCCCGGCTGCAGGATGTCGGGGTTCATCCCCAGGCACATCGAGCAGCCCGCCTCACGCCAGTCGAACCCGGCCGCCTTGAAGACTTCGTCCAGGCCCTCCTGCTCGGCCTGGGCCTTCACCTGCATGGAGCCGGGCACGACCATGGCATGTACCGATGATGCGACCTGGCGGCCGCGCACGACCTCGGCGGCGGCGCGCAGGTCCTCGATGCGTGAGTTCGTGCACGATCCGATGAAGACCCGATCGAGCGCGATGTCCTCGATCGCGGTGCCGGGCGTGAGCGCCATGTACGCGAGAGCGCGCTCGGCCGACTCGCGGTCGGCCGGCCCCTCGAGGCCCGCGGGATCGGGCACGCGACCGGTCACCCCGACCACCTGCCCTGGATTGGTCCCCCACGTGACCTGCGGGCTGAGCGCCGCGGCATCAACTGCGATCTCGGTGTCGAAGGTCGCCCCGGGATCCGTCGGGAGCGAGCGCCAGCGTTCGACCGTCGCCGCGTAGTCCGCGGGCGCGCCGGGCCGTCCCTCCACGTACTCGAACGTCCTGTCGTCGGGCGCGATCATTCCCGCGCGCGCGCCGGCCTCGATGGACATGTTGCAGATCGTCATGCGGGCTTCGACCGACAGCGCCGCGATCGGCGCTCCGGCGTATTCCACCGCGTAGCCAACGGCGCCCGCCGCGCTGATCTGCCCGATCGTGCCGAGGATCAGGTCCTTTGCCGTCACGCCGAAGCCCGGTTCGCCCTTGTAGGTGATCCGCATGGTCTTCGGCCGGACCTGCAACAGGCACTGTGTCGCCAGCACGTGCTCGACCTCGGAGGTGCCGACCGGCATCGCCAGCGCGCCGAGCGCCCCATGCGTGGAGGTGTGCGAGTCGCCGCAGGCGATCGTGATCCCGGGCTGCGAGAGGCCCAGCTCCGGCCCGATCACATGGACGATGCCCTGACGCCTGCTGCGCATGCCGTAGAGCGGGATGCCGAACTCCTCGCAGTTGAGCTCGAGGGTCTCGACCTGCTTGCGCGAGAGGTGGTCGGCGATCGCGTCGAGCGCGGTGCGCTCGCGCGGGTCGGTGGGAACGTTGTGGTCCGCGGTCGCCAGGGTGCGGTCCGGGCGGCGGACCTGGCGCCCGGCCAGGCGCAGCCCCTCGAACGCCTGTGCCGAGGTGACCTCGTGGACCAGGTGCAGGTCGACGTAAAGCAGCGACGCGCCGCCCTCCTGCTCCGGCGGGCGCACCTCGTGCGCCTCCCAGATCTTCTCGAACATGGTCCTGGCCATCAGCTCCTCCTGAGGCCGGCGGCGATCACCGACATGAACTGCGCCTCGCGGCGCGCGGGATTCTCGAAGTGGTGCGGCAGGTCGGCGTCGAAGGTGACGGAGTCGCCCTGCTCGAGGTCGTGTGCGGCGCCGTCGCAGACGAGGCGCACCCGCCCGGCGAGCGCGACCGCGGTCTCGCGGGCACCCGGCTCGTGCATCGGCGGGTCGCCCGGGCCGCCGGTAGCGGCGCCGGGGGCAAGCGTGTGCAGCGAGACCTCCGCTCGCTGTCCCGGAAACGGCGGCGTGAGCACCTCGTAGCGGTGACCGTCGGCGTGCCCGCCCTCGAGCCGCTGGTCCGCGCGCACGACGGTCACGCCGTCACCCTCGTCGAGGCGCAGCAGCTGCGACAGGGAAAGCTCGAGGCCGGCGGCGATCTTCGCGGCCACGGCAAGCGTCGGGGAGGTATCCCCGCGCTCGACCTGCGACAGCATCGGCGCCGACACGCCGCTCCGCACCGCGAGGTCACGCAGGGAGAGGTCCATGGCGTCGCGCAGAGCCTTGATGCGCGACCCGATCTCGGCGCGGTGCGTTACGGTGACTGCCATCGTGCGTACGTTATCACGTACGCTTGTCTACCGGACGTGTCGCGTCAGAGGGCGCGTTCCAGCACGCCCAGCAGCTCGCCCTCGCTCGGAGGATCGGGAGTGTTCTGCAGCTCAGCTCGCGCCATGACCGCCTCCACGATCAACGGGAATGATTCGCGGTCGACTCCGTAGTACGAGAGCCGGCCGGCCTCGGCCCGCCGTGCGAGGCGCTCGATCGCCTCGGCCGCGGCACCCCGGCGTTTCTCCCCCCCGCCCAGCGCGACACCGAGCTGCTCCATCTGCTCTCGCGCGCGCAGCTCCATGATCCGCACGAAGTGCGGCAGCATGATCGCGTTCGTCTGGGCGTGCGGGCTCCCGGCGATCCGCACGATCGTCTGGCTGACCGCGTGGTGCACGGCAAATCCCGCCAGCCCGCTCGCGTACCCCGCCAGCAGCGCGCCCAGCGCCAGCGAGGGACGGTCGACCTCCTCCTCTGCAAGCCCGGCGGCGATCAGCTCGGCAGCCCGCAGCGCGGCCATCCTGGCAACGGGGTTCGAGCGCGGCGTGTATAGCGCCTCGACGGCATGCGCCAGGGCGTTCATCGCGCTCGCCGCGAGGTCCGGCATCGGCTGGGATGCCATCAGGCCCGGTGCGGCCAGCACCAGTGTGGGACGGGTCAGCTTGTACTCCTCGACACCTTCGGGCATGCGGTGGAAGGAGGTCATCTCGGCGCCGGAGAGGGTCGTCGGGATCGCCGCGCAGCGCAGGCCGTCGGCCCCGGCGATCGCCTTGGCCGCGTCGATCACGCGGCCCCCGCCGAGCGCAACGAGCGGCCGGTCGTTGACGCGCTCCCGCACGGCGGCTGCGACGTCCGGCACCGATCCCTCCGGTACGTGTGCGACGAGGTACGCGTTGTCGACGACCTGCGGCGCGTCACCCTTGGCGCGCTCGGTCGTCAGCAGCGCGTAGTTCTTGAACCCGCTCGCCGGGAGGTGCTCCGGCGCCTCGGCCAGCGCGCCGACTCCGAACCGGATCACACGCTCGCCGTCGCGCCAGATGAAGTCGAAGTCGTCTATGGGCGTGCTCCGGCCTCCGTCTCCGACGCCACGGCCGGGCCGGTAGACACTCCCGCGAGCGCATTGGAAAGTGCGCGCAGGTATGCGCGGGCCGACGCCTCCAGCGTGTCCGTCGAGACGCTCTGGCCCGAGACGAGGCGGCCCTCGTGCTCGACCAGCACGGAGACCTCACCGAGCGCATCGGTGTCCGCCGTGACCGCGGCCACGTGGTACTCCTTGAGAACGCCTGCGATGCCCGTGGCGGCATTGATCGCCTGCAGCAGCGCGTCGATCGCCCCGTCGCCCGTTCCCTCGCCCTTGACGGTCTCGCCGCCGGGCGTGGTGACCTCGACACTCGCGACGGGCGCGATGCCCGAGGCGTCGTGCAGCTCGAACCGGGCGAGGTTGTAGGCCTCGGCCTGCTCGCGGACCTCGTCCGAGACGATCGCCTCCAGATCCAGCGCGGTCACGTGCTTCTTGCGGTCGGCGACCTCCTTGAAGCGCTTGAAGGCCGTGTTCAGGGCCTGCCCGTCGATCCGCACCCCCAGCTCCTCCAGCGCGTTGCGCAGGGCGTGGCGGCCGGAGTGCTTGCCCAGCACGATCGAGTTCGTCTGCAGGCCGATCGTGGTGGCGTCCATGATCTCGTAGGTGGTCCGGTCCTTCAGCACGCCGTCCTGATGGATGCCGGCCTCGTGGGCGAAGGCATTGCGGCCCACGATCGCCTTGTTCGGCTGTACGGGGTAGCCCGTGAGGCGCGATACCAGGCGGCTGGTGCGCGCGATCTCCTGGGTGGTCACCGCCGTGTCGAGGCCGACACTCGAGCGCCGCGTGCGGAGCAGCATCACGATCTCCTCCAGCGAGGCATTGCCGGCGCGCTCGCCGATGCCGTTCACCGCGCACTCGACCTGCCGCGCACCGGCGGTCAGCCCCGCGAAGGAGTTCGCGACCGCCATGCCGAGGTCGTCGTGGCAGTGGACCGAGACGACCACGTCCTTCAGCTTGGGCACAAGCCGGTACAGCTCGCGGAAGATCTCCGCGTACTCGTGGGGCATCGTGTAGCCGACCGTGTCAGGGATGTTGATCGTCGTCGCGCCCTCGTCGATCGCCGCCTGCACCACCTCGGCCATGAACTCCACGTCGGAGCGGCTGCCGTCCTCGGGTGAGAACTCCACGTCGTCGCAGTACTGCTTCGCGTGCGCGACGGCGGCCCGGGCCTGGCCCAGCACGTCCGCGCGGGTCGTCTGGAGCTTGCGCTCGATATGTATGTCCGAGGTCGCGATGAAGGTGTGGATGCGCGGGCGCTCGGAATACTTGACCGCGTTCCAGGCGGCGTCGATGTCCTGCGCCGACGTGCGGGCGAGGCCGCAGATGACCGGGCCCTCCACGGCCTTGGCGATGGCGGCCACCGAGGCCGCGTCGCCGGGTGAGGTGATCGGGAACCCGGCCTCGATCACATCCACGCCCAGCCGTGCCAGCTGGTGTGCGATCTCCAGCTTCTCCTGCGTGTTCAGCGAGATGCCGGGGGACTGCTCGCCGTCGCGGAGCGTCGTGTCGAAGATGTAGACGCGATCCGCATGCTTGCCGTTTGTCTGAGGGCCCTCTGAGGGCGTCATCGTATTTCCTCCTTCTCCTGGTGTGAGCCTATTCCTGTTGCGCTGTGCGGGCCGGGGCCCGCGGCTTCGCTATTCCCCCCGAGGGGGGAGGAGAAGGAGGTCGAGAAGAAGCAGGCCGGCCACCGGCTGCACGGACGCAGTGCGCGTGCGGGTGATTTTGGTGTCGCCGGGGACCTTCACTGACGAGTGATCGTACCAGTAGGGTCAGGTCTTGCAATCGCGCCCGGACCCGGTCCCGCCTGAGGAGCTCTTCCAGCACCGCGACCATCTCGCGGTCGCCCGCGCCTGCAATTGACCGAGATGCTCGTCCTCGCAATGAAGCACGGCCACGACGGCGCGATCGCCGCGCTCGACGGCGACAAGCTCGTCTTCTCCCTCGAGGCCGAGAAGGACTCGTTCGAGCGCCACAGGAGCCTGACGCCGAGCTCTTTCATCGCTGCGCTCGAGCTGCTCGGGGAAGTGCCGGACGTGGTCGCGCTCGGAGGCTGGCCGAAGGCCGGCCTGCTCGGTAGCACCCACGTCGGGACGACCTATGAGGGCCTCGATCGGCTGAGCCACGCGACGACGATCCTGGGCAAGAAAGTCACCATGTTCAGCTCGAGCCACGAGCGCTCCCACATCGCCATGGCGCTCGCCATGGCGCCGGAGCGCGCACCCCTGAGCGCTGTGTTGTGCTGGGAGGGCGCCATCGGGCGCTTCTACCTCGTCGACGAGCAATGGAACGTGACGAAGAGCATCGAGGTCATGACGGCGCCGGGCAGTCGCTACGCGCGCATCTTTGCGCTAGCCGATCCGCTCTTTCCGAAGCAGGGGCTGGCCCCGAGGCTCGAGGACGCCGGGAAGCTGATGGCCCTGGCGGCATTCGCCGACCCGGGCGCCGTCGACCCGGCCGTCGCGGAGACAGTCGATCAGATCCTCGCCCTGCCTCGACCCTACGCGGTTCCCAAGAGCCGGTTCGAGGGGTCCCCCATCTACGACGCGGGAGTCGAGTCGGAGGCCGCCAAAGGTGCCGCGGCGCTGATCACGGAGCGCATCTTCGAGGCCTTCGCCGACGTGGCGCGGGAGCAGATCCCGCGAGACATACCGCTGTTGATCTCGGGCGGCTGCGGCCTGAACTGCGATTGGAACTTCAAGTGGCGAGAGTTGGGGCACTTCTCATCGGTATTCGTGCCGCCCTGCACCGACGACTCGGGATCTGCGCTCGGTACCGCGATCGACGCCCGCCTGGCCTTGACTGCTGAGCCCCACACGATCGATTGGAATGTCTACAGCGGCCTCGAGTTCGTGCGTGACTCCGAGCCCGATCCAGCCGTCTGGGGGCGACGCAGGCTGGACGAAAGGGCGCTCGCCGCGGCGCTGAGCGAAGGCCGGGTGGTGGCGTGGGTGCAGGGGCGATGGGAGATCGGCCCGCGGGCGCTCGGCAACCGCTCCCTGCTGGCGGAAGCCTCGAATGCGTCCACTCGGGACCGGCTGAACGAGATCAAGCAACGCGAGTCCTACCGGCCGATCGCTCCCTGCTGCCGCCTCGAGGACGCCGGGATGGTCTTCAACGAGGACTTCGAGGACCCCTACATGCTGTACTTCCGCACCGTCAGGCCGGGGGCCGTACCCGCGGTGACCCACGTCGACGGGTCGGCGCGGGTACAGACGGTCACGCGGGAAGGCAACGCTGCGCTCTACGACCTCCTGACGGCGGTCGCGGAACAGACCGGGGTCGGCGTGCTCTGCAACACGTCTCTGAACTTCAAGGGCCGGGGGTTCATCAACCGCATGGCGGACCTGGTGCAGTACTGCGAGGTGCGAGGGATCGAGGACTTCGTCGTGGGCGACGAATGGTTCACCCGCAAACAGGCCTGAGCGCCACGCTATTCGAGCAGCGAGGCCACGAGCTGAGGCATCTCGCGGGCCATGCGCGAACGGGGCACGACCAGGTCGTACCCAGCCTCCTCCGCCGCGCGACGCGTGTCCACGTCGGTGTGGGAGTAGAAGCCAAGCCGCGGCACGTCCGACGGAGCGCTGTCCGGAGCCGCATGATCCAGATCGACGATCACGACATCAGCCCCGTCGGGCGCCGATCCGGGGGCGACAAGAGTTACCTCGTGGCCCGCGGCCTTCAGCGTGGAGTCGATCTTCGAGGCGAAGAAGAGGTCCGGCGCGATCGCGACCACCCGCGCCATCGCCTAGAGCGCGACCGCGCGCCCGTCCTGGAACCCGTCCAGCGACAGAATCGCGCGGATGACGTCGTCGGGGATCGGCGAGTCCACCGTGACGACCATCACCGCGTGACGCCCTGACCCGCCCGCCGGCGCGCCCGGCTCCTGCCCGGGCTCGCGGCCGACGGCGGTCGAGGCGATGTTGATCCCGTGCTCGCCGAGCACCGTCCCGACCTTCCCGATCATCCCGGGGACGTCGGAGTAGCGGAAGACCGCCATGTGCGGTGCGAGCTCGATGTTGAAGGTGTGGCCGTAGACCGACGTGAGGTGCGGCACGTTGCGCGGGCCGATCGTCGTGCCGGCCACCTCGACGCGATCGCCGTTCGCGACGACCGCGACCGACACGAGGTTCGCGTAGTCGCGCTCCTCGGCCTCGCTGAACTCGCTCACCCGGATGCCGCGCTCCTCGGCGATCGCCGGCGCGTTGACGAAGTTGACGTTCTCGGCTACGCGGCCCTGGAATGCGCCGTTCAGAACGGCAAGCGTCACCAGGCGCGTGTCGTATTCCGCCAGGCGGCCGTGATAGCCGACCTCGATGCGATCGACCGACGTCGCGGTGGCCAGCGTCATCGCAAGGCGCCCGAGGTGCGCGGCAAGCGGCAGGTAGGGCTCGAGCACGGCGAGGTCCTCGCTGCCGACCTTGGGGATGTTGACCGCGTTCGAGACGAGATCCCCGCGCAGCGCGGCGACCACCTGCTCGGCGGTGATCACGCCGGCGCGGTCCTGTGCCTCCGTGGTGGAGGCCCCGAGGTGCGGGGTCACGATCACGCTCTCGTGGGCGAAGATCGGATGCTCGGTCATCGGCTCGTCGGGGAACACATCGAGGCTTGCGCCCGCCACCTTGCCGGACGACAGCGCCGCGTCGAGGGCGGTGAGGTCGATCAACTCCCCGCGGGCGCAGTTGATGATCCGCACGCCGTCCTTCATCTGGGCAAAGGACTCTGAGTTCACGTAGTCGATGGTCTCGGGAGTCTTCGGCAGGTGGATCGTGATGATGTCGGCGCCGGCATAGAGAGCCTCGGGGTTCTCGGCGCGCTCGGCCCCGAGCTCCCGATAGCGCTCGGCCGCGACGAACGGGTCGAAGGCGAGGATCTGCATGCCGAACGAGCGCGCGCGGGCGGCGACGAGCTGGCCGATACGGCCGAACCCGAGGATCCCGAGCGTCTTCTCGTAGACCTCGAATCCCCCAAACTTGCTGCGCTCCCATTTGCCGCTCTTCAGCGACGCGTGCGCCTGCGGGATGTTGCGCGCCTGCGCGAGCATCATCGCGATCGTGTGCTCGGCCGCAGCGATGATGTTGGACTCCGGCGCGTTCGCGACGATGATCCCCTGCTTGGTGGCCGCCGGCACGTCCACGTTGTCGACGCCGATCCCGGCGCGTCCGATCACCTTCAGCCGCTCGGCGCGCTCGATCACGTCCGAGGTCATCTTCGTGGCCGAACGGATCACGATCGCGTCGTAGTCGCCAATCGCGCCGGGCAGCTCTTCCTCCGACATGTCCGTGCGCACGTCCACGTCGAAGTGACGGCGCAGCAGGTCGACGCCGGCGTCGGCGATCTTCTCCTTTACGAGGACGCGGTAGCCGTTCTCGTCGGCCATCAGTGGCTCAGCCGACCGGCTGCGCCGCGGGGACTCCCGCGTGCGCGAAGACTTCCTGCGCGGCGGCGGTGCCGGCGCCGAAGGACACGTCGTGGCCGAGCTCGTCGAGCGCCAGCTCGAGCCCCGCGATCGAGGTGAGGATGTCGAAGGCCCCGTAGTAGCCGCAGTGGGCGATCCGGACGATCTTGCCCTTGAGGTGGCCCTGTCCGCCCGCGATCGTGATGCCGAACTTGTCGCGCATGATCTTGGGCAGCGCGGCACCGTCGATGCCCTCGGGAGTGCGCGCGACCGTCACGACGTTCGCGTTCTCGTCCTCGGGGCCGAAGAGCTCGAGGCCCATTCCCTTGACCGCCTCGCGGGCGGCGCGGCCGAGCACGGCGTGGCGCTCGAACACTCCCGGCAGGGTCTCCTGCTCGATCATCTCAAGGGCGACGTCCAGCGCACGGATCAGCGTCACCGCAGGGGTGAACGGGCTGTCCGGCGGGTCCTTGCGCTGTCCCTTGAGGGTGCGCTCCCAGTCGAAGTAGTAGCTGCGCGCGCCCCGCGCTCGCGCGTCGGCGGCGACCGCCAGAGCCCGCTCGGACACCGCGGCGAACGCCAGCCCGGGCGGGCACATGAGCGCCTTCTGCGATCCCGACACGACGACGTCGACGCCCCAGGCGTCGGTCTGTAGATCGACCACCCCGAGGCCCGAGACGGCATCGAAAACGCTCACCGCTCCGTGGCCGGCGGCCACCTCGGCCAGCGCGCGCACGTCGTTGACCACCCCGGTGGACGTCTCCGACTGCGTGCTGAACAGCGCCTTGGCCTTTCCGCCGCGATCCGCGAGCGCGCGCTCGACCTCGGCCGGGTCGATCTTCTCGCCCCACTCGGTCTCGAGGTGCACCGTTTCGGCGCCATAGGCCTCGCACAGCTCGGCCCAGCGCTGGCCGAACTTACCGGCCGACGCGACGATCGCGACATCGCCCGGGGCCAGCAGGTTGGCCACCGCCGACTCCATCGCACCGGACCCGGAGGCCGCGAACAGCTGCACGTCGTTGCGCGTCTGGAACACCGTCTTGAGCCGGTCCAGGACCCGCGCGTAGATCTCGACGAACGCGGGCGCGCGGTGATAGAGGATCGGCTCGGCCATCACCTGCGAGACGGCAGGCGGAAGCGGCGTCGGGCCCGCGGTCATGAGGTATTGCTTGCTGTAGATCTCGGTCATGGTGGGGCGCCGAGGATAGCGAACGCCCCGGGGCGGTCAGCGCTTGTGGGTCCAGCACAGCTCGATGCGGTGCGGCATCGGCAGCGCCACGGCTGTGCGCGTTTCGGCGTCGCTGTCGAGGATCCGGCCGACCTCCCCGAGGACCGCGTCGCGGTCACGCGCGGGGAGCGCGGCGACGAAGCTGATCGACGCCACCCGCGCGAGCACTCCCTCGCGGTCCTGCTCCTGATCCGCCATGACGGCGGTTTCTTCGAGCGCCTCGAACAGGTCGGTCGCGGCCAAGCGGTCCTTCCAGCCCGCCGGGAGCCTCCCGTGGCGGCTCAGCACCCGGTCCACCTTCCTGCTCCATGCGGATGCGGTGCGGTCCCATCTGCCGATGATCAGACCGAGCGCCCCGCGCGGTCGCAGGACCCTGGCCATCTCCGGCAGGGCGCGGCGGGCGTCGAACCAGTGGAACGCGCTGCCCACGAATATCCCGTCGACAGACTGGCTTGTCAGGGGGATGGCTTCGGCCACCCCGGCTTGTACCTCTGCCTGCGGCGCTGCAGTCTCGAGCGCGTCGCGCATCTCCGCATGCGGTTCGACTGCGATCACTTGCTCGAAGCGCTCGACCAGAGCACGCGTCAAGCGCCCGTTCCCCGCTGCCAGGTCGAGGACGGTGGCGTTGGGGCCCAGCTCCATCCCCGAGATGAGCAGGTCAATCGCGCCGGCCGGGTAATCGGGCCGCCCGCGCTGGTAGCTCTCGACGTCCCAGGCTGTCCCGATCCGCTCTATTTAAGGCTGAAGGGTGGGTAGCGGTCAGTCATGAACCACAAGCCGTATGCCTGCACGCGCACCGTCCAGCGCATCGTGGCCACGACGAAGTCGAACAGCCCGCGCGGGTATCGGCCCGTGAACAGGATCGCGAAGAAGGCGATGAGGATCGCAAACGAGGCAGCAATCCAGAGCACTAGGAGGACCAGCACGTGGGGAATGACGAATAGCCATTTCAGGAAGATCTGCCAGCGCGAGAGATCCTCGCGGTACTCGACATCGAGAGTCAGGGGATACGCCCCGCTGTCGCCGGAGAAGGGCGGGTATTCGTCACGTAGGAGCGCGAACGCGTAGGCATAGGTGTTGGCGGTCCACCGCTGGATCTGGAGGAAGAAGTCGAAGAGACCGCGGGGCCACTTCTTCGTGAACAGAATCGAGAAGAAGGCGATGAACAGCAGCACATTGGCCACGATGGACAGCAGGTAGACGATGATGAAGTGTGGGATCGCCATCAGCCACTTCAGGAAGATCTTCCACCGCGAGAGCCGCTCCGGGTACTCGACACCCAACGTGGCGGCGTAGTCGGACATGGGCGCTGCGGCGGCCGGGGCGGGCGGAGGAGCTGTTGCCATCGAATCTCCCTTGCGGACGGTTGCGGGGTTGGCCGCGACCCTATCGCTAAGGCCAGTTGCGAACCCGCCAGGCCTCGGCCATCTCGATGCGGTGCATGGCGGTCGGATGTGTGCCGAAGAGCGCGACCGTCCAGCTCGGCGGGTCGGGATCGGTGACGCTCGTCCTGGTCAGGTCCCTGAAGACCTCGCGCTGAGCCTTCGGGTCTCGCGCCGTCTCGAGCGCGACCCAGTCGGCCTCCGACTCCAGCCGGCGGCTGATCACGTTCTGGAGCGGGCTCACGCCGATCTGGAGGACGATCACCACGAACAGCGCCAGAGGCACCGCGCGGGCCTCGTAAATGCCTCCCCGCCCGCGCGTGGCAAAGGCGACCAGCAGGGCCATGGGAGCGGCCAGCAGTGCGAACCACCCGAACGACTTCCAGATGTGGTTGCGCGAGTGATGACCGAGCTCGTGCGCGATCACGACCCGCACCTCGCGGTCGCTGAACGGCGGGTCCAGAAGCGTGTTCCAAAGGATCACGCGCCGAGTCGGCCCGAGGCCGACCGCGAATGCATTCGGCTCGTCGGTGAACTCGTCCACGTCCTCGACCTTGACCGGGATGTCGGAGACACCCTGCTTGCGCGCGAGCTCGTGAGCAGCCCTGTCCAGGCGGCCGTTGCGCAACGGCGACTGGTCGGGGACGAGGTACGGAGCGACGAACGCGAACAGGAGGGCGAGGCCGACGAACGCCGCGGTCCCCGGGATCCACCACTGGTCCCGGAACGGGCGCGCGAGGGCCATCACGATCGCGATTGCGACGCAGACGAACAGGAACACACTGCCCAGGGACAGCCAGCTGGTCACGACGTGGTCCAGATACCCGACCTCCGAGACGTCGTGCCTGCGGTCCCACCAGAGCTGGACGAGCCCGAAGGGCAGCTGGGCGAACCATACGAAGGCGAACCCGAGCATCCCGAGGAGCATCCCTGTCCCGATCCGGCCCGCGGCCGACTCACGCGTGAAGCGCTCGCCGTGTCGCGCGTACAGGGCGAGCACGACGACCAGCACGATCGTCGACAGGATCGTGTTGATGGTGGTGAAGAGCTCGTAGCTCTGCGCGGCCTCGATGTCGGACTGGTTGAAGAAGGCGCGTGGGTCGAGGTCCGGCGGCCGCAGGTCGCCGGGCACCTCGGTGGGCCAGAGCAGTGAGCCGGCCACGATCCAGGCCGCCGCGATCCCGGCGACCGGAAGGATCCACTTGAGGTGCCGGGTCAGGTCTGTTGCGGCTGCGGTGGCTGCGGCTCGGGCGTGAGCGTCATCTGCCAGCCGGCCGACGGACCGCTGTATGGATACTTGCTCGTGAGCAGATACAGATAGGCGTACGTCTGGGCCTGATAGCGCAACTGGTACGCGCCCAGGTTGCGCAGGCCGCGCGGAACCTGCCCTCTGAAAAGGCCGTGGAACCAGCTGTAGATCGCGGCCAGGAAGGCCGCCGTCGTCAGCGCGCTCGAGACCAGCAGCGCCGGGATCGCGAGGAACAGCCGGAAGCCCGTGACCCACCGGTTCTGGCGCCCTGGGCCGTCGATCTCGACGTCGACAGGGTAGCTGCCCGGCTCACCCGCGAAGCCCGGGAACGGGTTGGCCACGAGCTGCAGGAATGCGTAGACGTGGGTCTGGTAGCGCAGGTACGCCGCCAGGAAGTTGTGCAGTCCCTGCGGCGACGTGCCGCGGATCAGGGTCGCGACCCAGTTCGCGATCACGGCGAACAACACCGCGATGCCCCACAGCAGCAGCCACACGAGGTGCGGGATCCCGAGCAGGAGGCGGAAGAAGCTCGTGAGGCGCGAGCGGTGCAGGTCATCCGACACCGGGAGCCGGATCGGGTCCGCGCGATACACATTCGCGAACTCGTAGGTCGCGGGATCGCTGTTCGGATAGCGCTGCGTGAAGAAGAACAGATAGCCGTAGACCTGTGCCGTGTACCCGATCCCATAAACGGCGGCGTTGCGCAGTCCTTCCGCCATGCGGCCCTGCGCAAGGCAGTAGAACCACCCCAGGAAGCCGGCGGTCGACGCCAGGCCCGCGGAGGTGTATCCGCCGCCGGCGGCCGTGGATCCGAACCCGACCAGCGCGTCCGCCAGCAGAATCGCCGGCAAGGCGAGCAGCAGGCGGAATCCCGTGACCCAGCGGTTCTGGGGCCCGGGCTCCGGGATCTCCACCTCGATCGCGTAGCTGCCCGGCCGCCCGGTGAAGCCCGGGAACGGGTCCGCAGCGAGGGTCAGGTATGCGGCCACGTGCGCCGCGTAGCGCACATATGCGGCGAGGAAGCGGTGCAGCATCGGCGACGGTGTTCCCTGGATCAGCGTCGCGATCCAGTTGGCGATGGCGACCATCGTGGCCAGCGAGAACCATCCCGCGAGCCAGAGGAAGTGCGGGATCGCCAGGATCAGGCGGAACCCCACGGTCCACCGATTGCGCTCCAGCGACGGATCGAGCACGGTGAGGCGAACCGCTCGCCCGTTCATCGGTTAGGTACTACGGCCCTTCTATCCAGGGCATCATGCTGCGCAATTCCTTGCCGACCTGCTCGACCTGGTGGCCCTGCTGCTCCGCGCGCAGGCGCTGGAAGTTCTCCTGGCCGGCGCGGTTCTCCGCGATCCACTCGCGGGCGAAGTCGCCCGACTGGATGTCGGCGAGGACCTTCTTCATCGCCTCGCGCACCTCCGGGCCGATCACCTTCGAGCCGCGCGTGAGGTCGCCGTACTCCGCGGTGTTGGAGATCGAGTCGCGCATGCCCGTGATGCCCTGCTCGTACATCAGGTCGACGATCAGCTTCAGCTCGTGCAGGCACTCGAAGTACGCGAGCCGCGGGTCGTAGCCTGCTTCCACGAGGGTCTCGAAGCCCGCGCGCACGAGCTCGGTCGCGCCGCCGCACAGGACGGACTGCTCACCGAACAGGTCAGTCTCCGTCTCGTCCTTGAACGTCGTCTCGATCACCCCGGCGCGCATGCAGCCGATGCCCTTCGCGTACGCAAGCGTGAGGCCCTTGGCGTTGCCGGTCGCGTCGCGGTGGATCGCGATCAGGCCAGGGACTCCACGGCCTTCGGTGAACTGCCGGCGCACGAGGTGGCCGGGGCCCTTGGGGGCGACCATCGCGACGTCGACCTCCGGGGGCGGATCGATCTGGTCGAAGTGGATCGAGAAGCCGTGCGCGAAGAGCAGGAGATTGCCCGGCGCGATGCCGTCGCGGATCTCGCCCCCCCACACCTCGGCCTGCTTCTCGTCGGGCAGCAGGATCATCACGACGTCTCCTGCGCTCGCGGCGTCTGCCACGTCGAGCACCCGCAGTCCCTGCGCCTCGGCGTCCCTGCGGCTGGCCGAGTCGGGCCGCAGCCCGACGACGACGTCGACCCCCGACTCCTTCAGGTTGAGTGCGTGCGCGTGGCCCTGCGAGCCGTAGCCGAGGATGGCGACGGTCTTGCCCTCGAGCAAGGAAAGGTCGGAGTCATTTTCATAGAACACGTCGGACATGGGGCGGGAAGGATAGAGGAGTGCGCCGTTACGCCGTTCGCCGTTCGCCGACCGGAGTTCCGGCGTAACGGCGTAACGGCGTAACGGCGTAACGTCTTTTTAGTTCAGCTTGTGCCGCTCCAGCTTGCCTTGAGCGTTCCGCGGCAGTTTTGCGACGAATACAAAGCTTTTCGGCACCTTGTGGGGAGCGAGCCGCTCGCGGCTGAAGGCGCGCAGGTCGTCCTCGCTCGCGTCACCGCCGGCCGCCAGGACCACGTGCGCCACCACCGCCTGCTGCCACTCCGGGTCCTCCCGGCCGTGGACTCCCGCATCCGCCACGGCAGGGTGCTCGACGAGCACCTCCTCCACCTCGCCCGGTGAGACGTTCTTTCCGCCCGTGACGATCACGTCGTCCGCGCGGCCCAGGACGTACAGGTAGCCGTCATCGTCCATGCGGCCGAGGTCTCCTGTGACCAGCCAGCCGTCCTCGCCGGCGACGCCGGGCGCGACGGTCGGGCCCCGGACGCAGATCCGGTCGTCCTCGTCGATGCGCACCTCCATGCTGAGGATCGGCGGACCGGCGCTGCCGGGCCGCTCACGCACCTCCGCGGGCGGCATCGTCGCCACCTGGGAGGCGGTCTCGGTGAGACCGTAGGTGGGTGCCACGGGGGCGCCGGCGTTGAGCGCGCGCTCGATCAGCGACCGCGGCGTCGCCGCACCACCGATCAACGCGCAGCGCAACCGCTCCAACGGTGCCCCCGCGTCCAGCAGGCGCGTGAGCATCGTGGGCACGAGCGACACGATCGTCACGCCCTGGCGCTCGATGGTGTCGGCGGTGGCAGCGGCCTCGAAGGGCTCGAGGACGATGGGGATGCGGTAGAGCGCGCAGCGCAGCACGATCGCAAGCCCGGCGATGTGATTGAGCGGCAGGCAGCAGAGCCAGCGATCGGTCGGCGCGATGCCGATCCGCACCCCGGCGCCGATGGCGCTCCACAGATGGTTGCCGTAGGTCAGCTCGACCGCGGCCGGCTCGCCGGCCGTGCCGGAGGTGTGGAGCACGCAATGCACGTCGTCGGTGTCGAAGTCCCGGCCGATCTCGACATCCGACGTCTCGTGGGCCTGCGCCAGCTCTGCGGGAGAGCGCAGCACGAGCTTCGCGCCGGCGGCCGCGAGCAGACGGTCGGTGTCCGGCGCCGGGGCCCGGGGGTCCAGCGGAACGGCCACCGCCCCGAGCTTCGTGAGGGCGTGGAGCAGCACGACGCAGTCGGCGGTCGGCTCCAACACAAGGGCCACCCTGTCCCCGCGCCCGGCCCCCGCTCCCGCGACCCGGCGGGCCGTAGAGCGCGCCTCGCTCTCCAGCTCGGCGAACGACAGCGTGCGGTCGCCGGCCACCAGGGCGGGGCGCTCGGGCAGCGCTTCCGCGGCCCGCGCCAGCCAGTCGTCAACTCTCATATCGCGTGGCTGGTCGTCATCTGTGAACGTCTATCGTGCGGTCCCGCATGGACTTCAGCTGGACTGCCGCAGGCAGCTACACCGACATACGCTATGAGAAGGGCGCGGACGACGCCACCGGCATCGCGAAGATCACCATCGCGCGGCCCGAGGTTCGCAACGCATTCCGGCCTGAGACGCTGATCGAGCTTTCGAATGCGCTCGAGAACGCCCGCGAGGACACGTCGATCGGGGTGATCGTGCTGACCGGCGAGGGATCCGAGGCGTTCTGCTCCGGGGGCGACCAGCGGGTGCGAGGCGATTCCGGCTACGTGGCCGGCGGGGCGTCTGTCGGAAGGTTCCACGTGACCGACCTGCACGTGCAGATGCGGCGCCTGCCCAAGCCGATCGTCGCGATGGTGGCCGGCTATGCCGTGGGTGGGGGTCACGTATTGCATGTGGTCTGCGATCTCACGATCGCCGCCGAGAACGCCCGCTTCGGACAGACAGGGCCACGCGTCGGCAGCTTCGACGGCGGCTTCGGCGCGGCTCTGCTCGCGAGCCAGGTGGGCCAGAAGAAGGCGAAGGAGATCTGGTTCCTCTGCCGCCAGTACTCGGCGCAGGAGGCGCTCGACATGGGGCTCGTGAACACGGTCGTCCCCCTGGAAGAGCTCGAGCAGGAGACCGTGCGCTGGTGCAGCGAGATGCTGAGGCTGTCGCCATTCGCACTGCGCCTGCTGAAGGCGAGCTTCAATGCGGCGGAGGACGGGCTCGCGGGTCTGCAGCAGCTCGCGCACGACGCCAACCTGCTCTTCTACATGTCCGAGGAGGCCCAGGAGGGACGCAACGCTTACCGGGAGAAGCGCGACCCCGACTTCTCGAAGTTTCCCCGCCGGCCGTAGTGGCGCGCGACACGGTTCCTCTGCGCATCTGGGCGATGGCCGCGCGCCCACGTACCCTCCCCGCGGCGATCGCCCCGGTGCTGGTGGGGACGGCGCTCGCCGGGCGCGACGGGGACTTCCACGCGCTCGCTTTCTGCGCCGCCCTGCTCGGCAGCGTGTTCATCCAGATCGGGACGAACCTCTCCAACGACTACTCCGACGCGCGGCGTGGCGCGGACACCGAGGAGCGGCTCGGACCCGTGCGCGTGACGGCCGGGGGCCTCGTTCCCCCGCGCAAGGTGCTGGTCGCGACGTGGCTCGCGTTCGGCATCGCCGTGGCGGCGGGCGCATACCTGATCGCAACGGTCGGCTGGGAGCTGCTCGCGATCGGCGCCGCCTCCATCATGGCCGGCGTCCTGTACACGGGCGGACCGCGCCCGTACGGATACGAGGGGCTCGGCGAAATATTCGTGTTCACGTTCTTTGGCCTTGTCGCTGTGGTCGGCTCCTACTACGTGCAGACGGAGGAGCTGACGCTGCTGGCGTTCGCCCTGGGCGTGCCGGTCGGGCTGCTGTCGGCCGCAATCCTGATGGTCAACAACATCCGCGACATCGACACGGACCGGCGCGCCGGCAAGCGCACGCTGGCCGTACGGCTTGGCCGCCGTCGGGCGATCAGCGTGTTCGCGGGCACGCTTGGGCTGGCGTTCAGCTGGACGGTCGGCCTCGCGGTCGCAGAAGCGGAGCCGTGGCTCGCCCTGCCGCTGCTCGCCCTGCCGCTGGTCCGGCCGCTGGCGCGCACTGTCGCCACCCGGACCGACGGGCCGGCGCTCAACGGCGCACTGGCGCGCACAGGCATGCTGCTGGCCCTGTACTCGCTCCTGCTGTGCGCAGGCCTGCTGCTCTCCTAGGCATGCGGATCGAGGCCATGGAAGTGGTGCCGTACGAGCTGCCGTTCCGCGAGCCCTATGTGACTGCGCGCGGGCGCCTGGACGCGCGCGCGCTACTGCTGGTACGACTGCGCGCCGGCGGCCTGGTGGGATTGGGCGAGGGCGCGCCGCTGGCGCTGCGCGGCGGCGGCACCGTGGCCGAGATCGCCGCTCAGCTCGACCGGTGCCGCGACGTCATCGTGGGTGCGGCGGTCGATCGGGACCCCCGTGGCCACACCGAGCGGCTGGCTCGGTGCGGCGCCTCGCCGCAGGCGCAGCTGGCGATCGAGCTGGCCCACTGGGACCTGCTCGGCAAGGCGGACGGGGTCCCGCTGCACGAGCTGTTCGAGGTGAACGGGAGCCCGGTGCGCTGCAACGCGACCCTCGTCGCGGGAGCACCGCAGGACGTGGCCGCGAAAGCACGCGAGTGGGCCGGTCAGGGCTTCGAGACGTTCAAGCTCAAGGCCGGCGTCGATGGCGACGTCGAGCAGGTGCGCGCCGTGCGGGATGCCGTGCCGCGAGACGCGCGGATCCGGGTGGACGCCAACGGCACATGGTCGGTCGACGAGGCCGCCGCGCGGCTCGCGGCGATGGGACCGCTTGAGCTCGCGGAGCAGCCGGTTGCCACCCTTGCAGACATGCAGTTGCTGCGGGAGCGCATCGACACCAGGCTCGCGGCCGACGAGAGCGTCGTCACGGTCGCAGATGCGCGTGCGGCGGCACCGGTCTGCGACGCCGCGACGGTGAAGCTTGCGAAGGTGGGTGGTGTGCATACTGTCTTCGCGATTGCCCGGGAGCTGCCGGTGTATCTGTCGAGCGCGCTCGACGGACCGGTCGGCATCGCAGCGGCGGCACACGTCGCGCAGGCGCTGCCCGCCGAACTGGCCCACGGTCTCGCCACGTCCCTCCTGTTCGCCGACACGATCGCCGCGCGCGAGTGCACCGTGTCGGACGGGCATCTGCACCTGACCGGCGGTGCCGGCCTCGGCGTCGAGATCGACGAGGCGGCGCTCACCCGTTGCCGGATGGACCTCGGCTAGCCGATGGACGCGACGAACCGCAACACCGCCCTCGCCTCCGCGCTCGCTGAAGAGCTGGCGCGCGCCGGCGTGCGCCACGCCTGCGTCTCCCCCGGATCGCGCTCGGCGCCGCTCGCCCTCGCCATGTGGAAGGAGCCCGCGATCCGCGTCTGGAGTCACGTCGACGAGCGGTGCGCCGGGTTCTTCGCACTCGGCATCGCGCAGGCGACCGGGGAGCCGGCGGTCGTCGTGACCACGTCCGGCACGGCGGGCGCGAACCTCCACCCCGCGGTCGCCGAAGCGTGCGAGGCCCGCCTGCCCCTGATCGTGATGACCGCGGACCGGCCGCCTGAGCTGCGCGGACGCGGCGCAGGGCAGACGATCGACCAGCTGAAGCTGTACGGCGACGCGGTGCGCTGGTTCTGCGAGCTCGGAGTGGCGGCGGCGGACGACACCGGGCTGCTGCACTACCGCGCGGCCGCCGCACGTGCCGTGGCCGAGGCGCGCGGCCGCCCGCCCGGCCCCGTGCACCTGAACGTCCCGCTCACCGAGCCGCTCGCCCCGGCCCCCGACGAGGGGACGGTGACCGCGACCAGCCGCCTGGCTCGCGAAGGGCGCGGTGACCGGCCGCTGACCGCGGTCGCCGACGCACGCCTCGAAGCCGGCCCGGAGACCGTGTCCTCGTTTGCCGCGCTCCTTACGGAGTGCCGCCGCGGGGTGATCCTGGCGGGTCGCAGCCGGGACGGAGAGCTGGCCGTGCCGACGGCAGCGCTGGCCCGCGCCTGCGGATACCCGATCCTGGCCGAGCCCACGTCGCAGCTGCGCTGCGGGACACACGACCTGGAGCAGGTCGTCGCGGCCTACGACCCGATCTTCCGCGAGCTGCCCGACGTGCTCGCGCCCGAGCTCGTGATCCGCGTGGGCGACATGGTCACCTCGAAGGCGGTGCGGACCTGGCTCCAGGGCGCCGAGGTGCGGCAGGTGGTATTCGACCCGGACGCCGGGTGGAACGACCCCACCTCGACGGCCGAGCTGATCGCCCGGATCGATCCGGGGCCGCTCTTCGCGTCCTTCGCCGCGCAGCTGGAGCCATCCGGCGATCGCAGCTGGCTGAACGCGTGGCTTGCCACCAGCGCGGCGGCGGAGCTCGAGGTCGACACCTTCCTCAAACAGCTCGGCGACGAGCTTTTCGAACCCCGCGTGCACCGCGACCTCAGCGCGCTGCTGCCCGACAACAGCACGGTGTTCGTCGCGTCCAGCATGCCGATCCGAGACCTCGAGAGCTTCCTTCCCGTCACCAGCAGAGAGCTGCGGTTCCTGGCCAACCGCGGCGCCAACGGCATCGACGGGTTGATCTCGTCGGGGCTCGGCGTGGCGGCGGTGACCGCGGGCCGCACGTTCGTGCTGACCGGCGACGTCGGCCTCTACCACGACATGAACGGCCTGCTCGCGGCGAGCCGGCTGGGCGTGGAAGCGACGATCGTGGTGATGAACAACGGCGGTGGCGGGATCTTCGACTTTCTGCCGATCGCGCAACATCGCGACGGCTACGAGGAGCTGTTCGCCACGCCCACCGGGCTCGACCTCGAGAAGGTCGCGGACCTGTACGGGCTGCGGTTCACGCGCGTCGGCAGCTACGCGGACCTGCCGGGCGCGCTCGCGGCGCCCGGCCTCGTGGACATCTCCCTCGACCGCGCGCGCAACGTGGAGCTGCACCGTGAGCTGTTCGAGCGCGTGTCCGGGGTCGTCGGCGTGGCGGCGAGCCGAGCCGGTCCGCCCGGACCGGGCTAGGAGCCCGTCAGCGCGGGCAGCACCGCCGAGAGCTTCACCTCGGTCTCGGCAAGCTCGGCGTCGGGCTGCGACTCCCCCACGACGCCGCCGCCCGCGAAGCAGTGGGCCACGCGGCCGGCGAGCAGGCCGCAGCGCAGGGCCACGCAGAACTCGCCGTCCTCGAAGGCGTCCATCCAGCCCACCGGCGCCGCGTACCAGCCGCGGTCCATCCGCTCCAGCTCGCGTACGAGCGGCTCCGCGCGTGCCCACGGCTCGCCGCCGACCGCGGAGGTCGGGTGCAGCGCACCCGCCAGCTCGATCACGCTCAGCGGCTGCGCGAGCTGCGCCCGCACGGGAGTCGCGAGGTGCTGGATGTTGGCGACCTTCACGAGCGCGGGCTCCTCGGCGGGCGTGACCCATACCGACAGCCGGGCAAGGGCCCGCTCGATGGTGTTTACGACGATCGCGTGCTCCTGGCGGTCCTTCGCGCTGTGCCGGAGCCGCTCGCCGAGGTGGTCGTCGACCGCCGGATCCGCGCTGCGGCGCGTCGACCCGGCCAGCGCGACGGTGCTGACCACGGCACCCGCGCGGCGCACCAGGAGCTCCGGGCTCGCGCCGATGAAGGCGGCCTCGGGAGTCCCCGTGCAGAAGCAGTAGCAACTCGGATAGGCGGCGCGCAGCGCACCGAACACGGCCGCCGAGTTGAATGGCCGTGCCGCGCTGACCTGCACCTCACGTGCAAGCACCAGCTTCTCGACCGCTCCGGCGCGGACGAGCCGCGCTCCTTCCTCGACGGCGCGCTCGAAGTCCGTCGGCGAGAGCACGCTCGAGATCTCGTATCCGCCGGCCGGATCGGGGTCGACCAGTGGGAGCGGATCCGTGCTGAGGCCGGCCAGCCGCCCCGCCGCCCGGGCCGCAAGCTCTCGCGGATCGTCGCCTGCGCGGCACATCACGTTGAGCGTCGCGTGCGCGACCCCGGCCGATCGCGTCAGCGACAGCTTCGGCATCGCCAGCGCGGTCGGCGGGAAGGAGGACCACGGGGCCGCGGAGCAGCCGTCGGCGAAGAAGCTGAAGCCCCCTACCCACAGCGGGCCGGTCGCGGGGCGGTCCAGCTCGTCCTCGCGCACCGCGTCGCGCATGGTCTCCGAGCACACGCGTGCCGCCTGCGCGAATCGATTCTGGGTAGGTACGGCATCGACGAGCACGGCTGCGCCCAGTGCGCCAATGGCAAAGCCGTCGCGGTCCGGCTGCTCCCAGACGAACCAGCGCTCGTCCGCGCGGCGGCTCGCGAAGGTGCAGGCGGCAACGTCGATGTCGGAGGGCAGCGGGACCGTGAGGCTGGCAAGCACGGGCCTTCCGAAGCGTCGCGCCCGGGCGACGGCCTCCTCGGCGCGGGCGTGGAGGGCGTCTGAGTGGCTTACGAGGGACACGGGGCCGTTACAGGATTTCACGCCCCGCGCCGGGACCCGTTACGCGATCGCGGGCAACATTCCGGCCATGCGCGAACTGTGCCACCTCGCTTCCACCCCCTGGAAGTCAGACGCCAAAGTTCGCCTCGTGGAGCTGGCGGAGAGGCAATGGGGAGTCGTGACCTGGTCGCAGCTCGAGCAGGGGTGGCGTTGGACCCTCGGGCATCTCGCGCTGGATTGACGAAGGTCGGCTGCACCGGATCTACCCGGGCGTCTATGCGGTTGGGCATGGCTGCCTGTCAAACGAGGGAAAGATGGCCGCCGCTCTGTTCTACGCGGGCCCGGGGGCTGCCCTCAGCCACGTGACCGCGGCCTGGTGGTCGGGGATCCTGAAGACCGAGCCGCGTCGGCTACACGTCTGCAGTCAGGTTCGCCGCCGATCGTCGAAGTCCGTACGCGTGCACTGTCGCCGGACCATCGAACGCGTGTGGCACAGGCATTTACCCATTACCCCACCTACACAAACGCTGCTGGACATCGCCGCAATCGTGCGCATCACCGAACTGCGCCGGGCGCTGGCTGAGGCCGAGTACCTTCGGCTCGTAACCCTGGACGAGGTCGAAGCCAAGCTCGGCCGCGGGAGGCCGGGGAGCGCGGCCCTACGCGTGGCACTCGACTGCCACCGCCCCCAGCTCGCAAGAACGAGGAGCGCCCTGGAGGAGAAGTTCCTGCTGCTCTGCGAGCGCCACTCCTTTACCCCACCTGATGTGAACGTCGAGGTCGCGGGGTGGTTGGTGGACGCTGTGTGGTTCGACCCGAAAGTCATCGTGGAACTCGACGGCCACGCGGCGCATGGCACGGCGTCGGCGATCGAGAAAGATCACCGGCGCGACCTCGACCTGCGCGCCGCCGGATACACGGTGCTGCGTTACACGTGGCGGCAGGTCACGCGCGAGCCGGCGCGCGTCGCAGCCGACTTACGACGTCACGGCATCGGCCAACCCGCGGAGGTCTTGCTACGTCTGTGACTTGCCGCGGGCGATGGCGATCTCGCCCGTGCGGACCATCTCCACCAGCCCGAACGGGCGCACCATGCTCTCGAAGCCCTCGACCTTGTCCGCCGTGCCCGTCACCTCGATCGTCACGGTGCGGCTCGACACGTCGATGATGCGCCCGCGGAAGATGTCCGCGAGCTGCATGATCTCGGCGCGGCTCGACCCGTCGGCGGAGACCTTGAACAGCGCCATCTCGCGCGCGATCGTCTCCTCCGGCTCGAGGTCGCGGATCTTGATGACGTTGACGAGCTTGTGAAGCTGCTTGGTGACCTGGTCGATCGGGTGCGAGGCGCCGTCGAGCGTGATGGTCACGCGCGACACCGACTCGTCCTCGGTCGGTCCCACCGCGAGCGTGTTGATGTTGAACCCCCGCCGCGCGAACAGGCCCGCGATGCGCGTCAGCGCACCGGGCTTGTTCTCGACGAGCACCGACAGCACGTGCTTGCGGCCGGTGTGGATGTTGCCCGCGGCCTCGAGGTCTTCGAGCCTCAGGATCTCTTTGGTTCCCGGCTCGCCCATCAGCCGACCATGTCCCTGGCGGCGGCGCCTGCAGGAATCATCGGATAGCAGTTCTCTTCCTGGCGGACGCGCACGTCGAGCACCACGGGACCGTCTGTCTCGATCGCCTCACGCATCGCGTCCTCGACCTCGGCGTCCGCATCGACGCGCATGCCGCGGGCGCCGAACGCCTCGGCGAGCTTGACCCAGTCGGGGCTCGAGCCCATGGCGACCGAGCTGTAGCGCCCGTCCCAGAAGAGCTCCTGCCACTGGCGGACCATCCCGAGGTAGCCGTTGTTCATGATGAACACCTTCACGTCGATGTTGTGCTCGACGGCGGTCGCCAGCTCCTGGCAGGTCATCACCAGACTGCCGTCGCCGGCCACACAGACGACCAGCTCGTCGGGCTTTGCCACCTTGGCGCCGATCGCCGAGGGGAGCCCGAAGCCCATCGTGCCGAGCCCGCCCGAGTTGATCCAGCGGCGCGGTCCCGGAAAGTGGTAGTGCTGGGCCGTCCACATCTGATGCTGGCCGACGTCCGAGGTGAGGATCGCGTTGCCTCCCGTGACCGCGTAGAGCGCCTGGATCATGCGCTGCGGCGGGATCTCGCCCTCCTTCGACCCCTCGAACTTCAGCGGCCACTCCTCCTGCCAGCGGCGCAGCTGCGCCCACCACTCGTCCATGCGCGCGCGGTCGGCCTCGAGCGCGCGGTACTCGGCCGTGAGCTTCGGCAGGATGCGCTTCGAGTCTCCGACGATCGGGATGTGAGCCGGCACGTTCTTCGAGATCTCGGCCGGGTCGATGTCGATGTGGACGAACTTCGCCCGCGGGGCGAACTCGGCGAGCTTGCCCGTGATGCGATCGTCGAAGCGGGCGCCGATGGCGACGATCAGGTCTGCGTTGTCCATGGCGTAGTTCGCTGTCCGCGTGCCGTGCATCCCGAGCATGCCGAGCCACTGGTCGTGAGGAGCCGGCATGGCACCGAGGCCCATCAGCGTGCAGGTGATCGGGAAGCCGCCGGTCTCGACCAGCTCGGTCAGCTCCACGGCGGCGTTGCCGTTCACGACTCCCCCGCCCGCGTAGATGAGCGGTCGTTTGGCATTCGCGAGCGCCTTCGCGGCGAGGCGGATCTGCCTGGCGTTGCCCTCGACGAAGTTCTTGTAGCCGGGCAGCTCGACCTTCTGGGCCTCGCTCGGGTCGTAGGGGATGTCCGCGCGCGAGAGGTCCTGCGGGACGTCGACGAGCACCGGCCCGGGGCGACCGCTACGGGCGACGTGGAACGCCTCGTGGATCATGTGCGGAATCTCGCGCGGGTCCAGCACCTGGAAGGAGTGCTTGATCACGGGCATCGTGATCCCCATCACGTCGGCCTCCTGGAAGCCGTCGGTCCCGATGAGGTCTGTCCTCACCTGGCCGGTGATGAAGACCGTCGGCACCGAGTCGAGCATCGCGTCGGCGATCGGGGTCACCAGGTTGGTCGCGCCCGGCCCCGACGTCGCCAGCGCGACGCCCACACGGCCCGAGGCCTTGGCGTAGCCCTCCGCGGCGTGTCCGGCGCCCTGTTCGTGGCGGCACAGGATGCTGCGGATGCCGGCGTCGTAGAGCGCGTCGTAGGTCGGCAGGTTCGCGCCGCCGGGGATGCCGAATACGGCATCAACACCCTCCGCCTTGAGACATTCCATCATCGCGTCGACTGCTCGCATGGCACCCTCCTTTCGTAACGTCGGGCCGGCCGGCGTTGTTCTAAAGAAGCGGGAAAAGCCCCGCAAAACGGACTAAAGAAGCCGTGACGCCCCCGCGCGCCCGTGATTTGCGAGTGTACCACCGGGCTATTTCACGCCCTTTGGGCGAGGATGCACCACTTCGTCGGGCTCGGGCCAGTCCATGTCTTCGCCGCAGACCGTGCAGACCTGGTCGGCAAGCGACCGGATCGATCCGCAGCGCGGGCACCGGCGGCGCGGTTCCTGGCCCTCCCACCGATACAGGATTGCGGCGAGCAGCCCGATCCCCGGCAGGCAGAGTCCGACGAGGAACCACACGAGGAACGAACTGCCCTTGATCTTGCCGATGATCCCCGCGGCGAGGCCGAAGAAGAAGGCGATGATGATCAGCGCCCCGCCGGTCACGGTTACGGACGCCTAGATCCCGAGTTTTTCCTGGATGAGGCGGGTGACCTCGGCGCCGTCGGCGCGGCCCTTGGTCTCCTTCATCACCGCACCCACGATGGCTTTCGCCGCCTCGGGCTTGCCGCCGCGGATGCGCTCCACGAGCTGGGGGTTCGCCTCGATGGCGCGCTCCACGATCCCGTCGAGCTCCGACGTGTCCGCGATCGGCGCCAGACCACGAGCCTCCACGATGGCTGACGGCTCCCCGCCCTTCGTGGTCAGCTCGGCGAGCACCTCCTTTGCGGCGGATCGGGAGAGGGTTCGGCTCTCGACCATCCCGACCAACTCGGCCAGCCCGACAGGCGACAGCTTCGACTCCCGGGGATCCTCGATGTCGTGTTCACGCAGGAACGCGACGAGCTCACCCGTCGTCCATTGCGCGATCGCCCCCGCGTTGCCGTTGCCGGCCGTGACGCTCTCCTCGAAGAAGCTGCCCAGCTCGCTCCATCCCACCAGGGTTCCGGCCACGTCCTCGGGCAACCCGTAGTCCGAGCGGTAGCGCTCGAGCCGCGCCGACGGCAGCTCGGGCAGCGCCGCACGGGCGCGCTCGAGCATCGCCTCGGTGGGCACCAGGGGGACGAGGTCGGGCTCGGGGAAGTAGCGGTAGTCGTGCACCTCCTCCTTGGAGCGCAGGGGCGTCAGCGACCCACTCACCGGGTCGAAGTGGATCGTCTCCTGCACCACCGACTCGCCGGACTCCCAGATCCTGATCTGGCGCGCAATCTCCGCCTCCATGCCGCGCTCGAGGAACCTGAAGCTGTTCATGTTCTTCAGCTCGGTCTTCGTCCGCAGCTCATCCGTCCCAGCGGGGCGCACCGACACGTTGCCGTCGACGCGCAGCGAGCCCTCCTCCATGTTCACGTCGGACACGCCGATCTGCTTGAGCGTCGTGCGGAGCAGCTGCGCAAACGCGCGCGCGTCTTGCGCGGAGCGCAGGTCTGGCTCGGTCACGATCTCGACCAGCGGCGTGCCGCCGCGGTTGAAGTCGACAACCGATGCGCCCGCGCCGTGGATGCGTCCCGACTCGCCGTGATGGATCAGCTTTGCGGCGTCCTCCTCGAGGTGCGCGCGGTGGATCCGCACGGGCGGTCCGTCGGGAACCTGCAGCGAGCCGGTCGATGCCAGCGGGATGTCGTACTGGCTGATCTGGTAGCCCTTCGGCAGGTCCGGATAGAAGTAGTTCTTGCGATGGAAGATCGACCGGGGCGCGATCTCGCACTCGAGGGCCGTCGCGATCATCAGCCCGTAGTGCACGGCCTGCGCATTCAGCGTCGGCAGCGTCCCGGGATGACCGAGGCACACCGGGCAGGTGCGCGTGTTGGGAGGCTCGCCGAACGACAGCGCGCACGCGCAGAACATCTTCGTGCGCGTGGAGAGCTGCACGTGGATCTCCAGACCGATCACCGGCTCCCACTTGCCCGCGGTCATGCGAGCGCTCCCGTGACGTCGAAGCCGATCGCCTGCTCGAGCGCGTGCGCCGCGTCGAGGATCAGGTTCTCGGAGAATGCCGGGCCGGCGATCTGGAATCCCACCGGGAGGCCCTGCTCCGGGCCGGTACCGTCGGCCGGGCGGGCGAGGCCAGCCGGAATCGAGATGGCGGGAATGCCCGCCAGCGACATCGGCACCGTGCAGTAGTCCGACAGGTACATCGCGAGCGGGTTGTCGGTGCGCTCCCCGAGCTTGAACGCCACGGTCGGCGAAGTCGGCGTGACGATCAGATCGCAGCTCTCGAAGGAGGCGCGGAAGTCGTCGGCGATCTTCGTACGCACCCGCTGAGCGCGCCCGTAGTAGGCCTCGTAGAAGCCGGCCGACAGAGCGAAGGTGCCGAGCATGATCCGGCGCTTCACCTCCTCCCCGAAGCCCTCGGCCCTCGTCTTCTCGTAGAGGTCGAGCAGCGTGCCGTTGCCATTGCCGGCGCGGTGGCCGAAGCGCACGCCGTCGTAGCGCGCAAGGTTCGCCGACGCCTCGGCCGGCGCGATCACGTAGTAGGCGGCGATGCCGTGGCGCGCATGCGGGAGGCTCACCTCCACCACCTCACCGCCGAGGCTCTCGATCAGCTCGAGCGTCTTGTCGAACGTGCGCCCCACTCCCTCCTCGACGCCCTCCGCGCCCGAACCGAGCTCCGCGGGCACGCCGAAGCGCAAGCCGTCGAGGTCGGTGCGGGCCGGCGTGCGCACTGCCTCGGGCAGTCCGAGCGAAGTCGAGTCGCAGGGGTCGTGGCCGACGAGGTGCTCGAGCAGCAGTGCTGCGTCCGCGACCGTGCGCGTCAGCGGGCCGCACTGGTCGAGCGAGGACGCGAAGGCGACCATCCCGTAACGCGAGATCGCGCCGTAGGTCGGCTTCAGCCCCACGATCCCGCAAAGCGCGGCGGGCTGGCGGATCGAGCCGCCCGTGTCGGTGCCGATCGCCCAGGGCGCGAGCCCCGCCGCCACCGCCGCGGCGGATCCGCCGCTCGATCCTCCGGGGACGCGCTCGCGGTCCCAGGGGTTGCGCACGATGCCGTAGCCCGAGTTCTCGTTCGACGAGCCCATCGCGAACTCGTCCATGTTGGTCTTGCCGATCATCGGCGCACCGGCCGCGGCGAGCCGGCGCACGGCGGTCGCGGTGTAGAGCGGCGTGTGTCCTTCCAGAATGCGCGATCCGGCAGTCGTGGGGACACCCTCGGTACAGAACAGGTCCTTGACGGCCAGCGGCACTCCGCGCAGCGGACCGTCGGCGGCCGCACCGCTGCCTACCGTCGTGCCATCCGCCGTCCAGAGGAATGCGCCGAAGTCGCCGTCGTGGCGCTCGATGCGCTCCCGATAGGTCGAGAACAACTCATCCGCGCCCAGGTCGCCGCCTGCGATGCGCTCGATCGCCGCGGCGGCGGACAGCTTGACCGCGGCGGCGCTCACTGCCCCGGGCTCGGGACCCGGAATCCCGTTGGCGTCGCATCGGGCGCGGACTCGAGCACGCGCTCCGGAGGCAGGCTGGGCCGCGGCTCGTCGGTGCGCATCACGTTCTCGACCTCGATCACGTGCGAGGTCGGCGGCACGCCGTCGAGGTCGAGCTCGGAGATCTTCTCGATGTGGTCGAGCACCGTCGACAGCTCACGCGACATCCGCTCGATCTCGTCGTCGGCCAGCCGCAACCGCGCCAGCCGCGCAACGTGCAGCACTTGATCGCGGGAGATCATGAAAGAAAGGTTACCGTCGGGATGGAGGACATAAAAAGAAAGGCCCCTCACATCGGAGGGGCCCTAAGCGGCTTGTGTGAGCCCCTTTGTTAGACGATCCTGACCTCCGCCGCCTGCAAGCCCTTAGGGCCTTCAGTGACTTCGAAGGAAACACGCTGCCCTTGCTCGAGCGACTTGTACCCGTCTTGGGCAATCTGAGAGAAGTGCACGAAGACATCATCGCCTCCTTCGCGCTCGATGAACCCGAAGCCCTTCTCGTTGCTGAACCACTTCACGGTTCCTTCTGGCACTACTCCTCCTAGTACTTCCCGCACGGTTCGAAGCGGGGTCCGAACCCTGCTTGCTTGATGGAACGGGCGCAGCCTACCGGAAGCTAGGGCGACGTACGTGGCGGCGGCCGAGACGTTTCGGACCCGGGCGTGTCGCCGGGTTCGGGTGGCGGCTCATCTCTGGGCGGCCCCGACGGTTCGACGGGGTCTGGCGGAGGCGCATCCGGCGTGGCCATCGTCGTTCGCAGCTGGTCGCGCGCGTCGTCGAACGTTGTGCCCTCCTCCTGCATGCTCTGCCAGCCGCCGTAGGCCACGATCGCCGCGCCGACCAGGGCCAGCAGGATCCCGAAGCGCAGGTCCACGACCTCGTTCGGGCCGGGCTGGAACACCATGCGCAGCAGCACCATCGCGACGGCGCCGATCCCGAGGCCCGCGGTGATCGCGCTCGCCGCGACCGGTAGCGCGACGTTGCGCGATGTCGCGGTGAGGATCGCCAACGTGATCGCGGCCACGGCTGCGCCCAGGATCACGAGGTTCGCAATCGTGCCGAAGAAGCCCTGACCGTCCCAGGCCTTGATGCCGGTGTCCACGCCGACGGCCTGGCCGAACTGCTCGATCAGGCCGCCGAAGCCAGAGATCTCGTACCAGTCGAACGCGAACATCGCGACGAGCAGAATCAAACCGCCGACGGCCGCGATCAATTCATTGGTCCTGAGCTTGCTGAAGTCCATGGAGCCTCCTCCGAGGGATGACCGCACGAATACTTCTACATGGGCCGGACCTCACCGGATGCCGCTCTCAACGTATTGCGCAGCAGCATCGCGATGGTCATGGGCCCGACGCCGCCCGGCACGGGCGTGATCGCCCCCGCTCGGGCGGAGGCGGACTCGAAGTCGACGTCGCCCACGAGGGCGCCGTCGACGCGATTCATGCCGACGTCGATCACGGTGGCACCCTCCCTCACCATGTCGCCCGCGATCAGCTGCGGCCGGCCCACGGCGGCGACCAGCACGTCTGCGCTGCGGCACACGTCACCGAGGTCGCGGGTGCGCGAGTGGCACATCGTGACGGTGGCGTTCTGGGCCAGCAGCAACGCCGCGACAGGCTTGCCCACCAGGTCGCTGCGGCCCACGACCACCGCGTGTGCTCCTTCGAGCGGCGTGTCGTAGGTGCGCAGCAGCTCCATCACCCCGGACGGAGTTGCGGGAACGAGTCCGTTGCGACCCTGTACGAGCAATCCGGCGTTGGTCGGCGTCAGACCGTCGACGTCCTTGCCGGGGTCGACCGCCGACGTGACGCGCGCCGCGTCGATGTGCGCGGGAACCGGCAGCTGCACGATGATGCCGCTCACGGCCGGGTCGTCGTTCAGCCTGGCGACGACATCCAGCACGTCGGCTTCGGAGGTGTCCGCCGGCAGGTCATGCCGGATCGACGCGATGCCCACCTCGGCGCAGGCCTTGTGCTTGCCGGCGACATAGATCTGCGACGCCGGGTCGTCGCCGACGAGCACGGTCGCGAGGCCGGGCACCAGATCGAGGCGCGCGACCTCCTCCGCCACCTCGGCGCGGACGCGGGCCGCCACGGCCTTGCCATCGATGACGGTCGCGCTCATCGGCGCTTCAGCGGCGCTTGAGCGGCGCATAGTCGGCCATCAGCTGGCGCTCGGAGCCGTCGGCGGCAAACCGCACCGTTACAACGCCGCCGCGCGCGGCGCCGATCACGACCCCCTCGCCGAAGCTCGCGTGGACGACGTCGTCACCGACGTGGAAGGGGATCGGCGCCTCACGGGACGCTGGAGGAGCGGTCTCCCACCGGTCCACGGGGGTCGCGCCGTCGCCGGTGACCAGCTCCGCAGGCAGCTCGTCGAGGAAGCGCGAGGGCACGTTGTAGGAACGTGAGCCGAAGAGCGACCGCGTCTGCGCGTAGGTGAGGTACAGGCGCGACTCCGCGCGGGTGATGCCGACGTAGCAGAGGCGCCGCTCTTCTTCGAGGTTGCCCTCGTCGATCGAGCGCGAGTGCGGGAACACGCCTTCCTCCAGTCCGATGATGAAGACGACCGGATATTCGAGGCCCTTGGCATTGTGGAGCGTCATCAGCGTCACGGTGCTCTGCGCGTCGCGCAGCGCATCCTGCTCCGAGTAGAGCGACAGCTGCTGGAGGAACTCGGCCAGCCCCGGCAACCCGTGCTCGCCTTCCCAGTTCGCGTCGAACTCGCGCGCGACACCGACGAGCTCCTGGAGGTTCTCGATGCGCCCCTGCGCCTCGATCGTGCGCTCCGCCTCGAGCGCCTCCATGTACCCGGTCTCCTCCAGGACGCTCTCCAGCAGGTCGCCCACAGAGGAGTGCTCGGACAGCTCGCGCAGCCGCTCCACGATCGAGGCGAAGCGGTCGAGGGCCTTGACGGCAGCGGGGCCGAGGCCCGGCACCAGCTCCGGCACCGCCGTGATCTCCATCACCGGCTCGCCCATGGTGTTGGCATGGGCGAGCACGCGGCCCACGGTCGTCTGCCCGATGCCGCGCCTGGGGGAGTTGACGACCCGGCCGAACGACACCGAGTCGCTGGGGTTCGTGAGCAGTGTGAGGTACGCCAGCGCATCCTTGATCTCGGCGCGTTCGTAGAACTTCGTCCCACCGATCACCTGATACGCAACGTCGGCGCGCACGAGCATGTCTTCGAGCACTCGGCTCTGCGCATTGGTGCGGTAGAAGATCGCGATCTCGTCGCGCGATATGCCCTCCTCATCCGAAAGCCGCTCGATTTCGGACACGATGTAGCGGGCCTCGGTGTGCTCGTCCCGGAGCTCGGTCACGCGCACCGGCTCTCCCTCGCCACGGTCCGACCACAGCGCCTTCGGCTTGCGGCTCTCGTTGTGCGACACGACCGCGTTCGCCGCCGACAGGATGGTCTGCGTCGAGCGGTAGTTCTGCTCGAGCTTCACGACCTTCGCGCCGGGGAAGTCGCGCTCGAAGTCCAGGATGTTGTTGATGTCGGCACCACGGAACCCGTAGATCGAGTTGTGGGTCACGATGCCGTTGGCAACGAAGTTGTGTGTGCCTTCGATGTCGAGGTCGTAGACCGGTCGATCCAACTCGGCGGGCTCGACACTTTCGACGACCGTGTAGCTGCCGTCGTCGGTAAACATCGCCATCCCGGGTCTCACGGACGCCGCATGGATGAATGGCAGGGAGTTGGCGCCATGACCCGCGATGCCAAAGCGTGCCATCAGGCGAATCGAGACTGGTAATGCCTCCTGCACCTGGTTCGCGATTTCCAGCGCGTCCCCGAAGCTCGGATACGCGGATTCGTAACGCCAATTCAAGGATCCCATCCTTGCCGGGCGAACGTTGAATCCAGAGGATTCCAGTGCTTCGCGGGCGCCCGTATCCCGGCCGCCAACCGCGATGGAGTGATACCCACGTCGGTTGGCGCACAAGGTCACCGTTACATTGCGCCTTCGCCCCTCGTAGCTCTGCGGCACGTGATGCGGGCCATCAAAGCAGAGGCCGAGATCCTCCAGCAGTCGCCTTCCTGCTGCCTCAGTATCGAGCTGATCGAAGACTTCGTCGATCAGCGACTGGTTAGCCACTATCCCATTTTGTGTTACCCCCTTTCCGTTCCGCGCCAAGAAGGGGATGGTCGGCAACCCATAGCGAAGCGACAACACCATCTCCTCTTTACGGGCTTGAGCCTCGCTCTGGTGCGTCGAAATGATCCACGCCGCATCGGCGTGCTCCTGCATTGCACGCAACTGGACGCCGCTGACCGGACGCCTTCTGGCTTTGGGCGAGGTACGTGTCGTGCCGATGCGAAAGCCCTTTGCGCGGTGCCACATGAGGTAAGTCATGTGCAGATCGGGTGTGATGCCGCGGCGGTACCCGGCGAAGTGGGTGTGCTCAGAGGTGCTCACGATCCGGTGACCGTCACGCGTGACGATCGCGATGCCGGCGGTGGATTCAGAGCGGTGGGTACGGGCAACCCTGGCCGGACGAAAATCTCCAGATCCGTAGCAAGAGAGCACGTGATCTCCGGACTCGACCTGCTCGATCGGCTTCTGGCTCCCATCTGCCATCGTCACCAGCGTCCCTTCCACGAGGCACTGATCGTCGTCGCCAACCACGCACACGTTCCGCTGCTCGCCGGCCAGCAGCTGGAGCAGCCGGTACTGCGCGTGGTTCGTGTCCTGGTACTCGTCCACGAGGATCCAGCGGAACGTGCGCTGGTAGCGCTCGGCCACATCGTCGAACAGCTCGATCAGGTTGACCGTGCGGAACAGCAGGTCGTCGAAGTCCATGGCGTTCATCTCGTGGATGCGCTTCTCGTACAGGTCGTACACGTCCGCGGCGGTCTGCTCGAAGAAAGAGCTGACCCGCTCCCGGTACGCGGCCGCGTCCTCGAGCTGGTTCTTCGCGCGCGACATCTGCGACTTGATCGCGCGCGGCGCGAACCGCTTGGGGTCGATCGAGAGCTCGTCGAGGCAGCGCCGCACCAGGCGCACGGAGTCCGCGTCGTCGTAGATCGTGAAGCGCTTCGTGTAGCCCAGGCGCTCTGCCTCGGCCCGCAGGATGCGCGCGCACGCCGAGTGGAAGGTCATGACCCACATGACGCGCACCATGCGGCCGACGAGTCCCTCGACGCGGTCGCGCATCTCCCCCGCCGCCTTGTTGGTGAAGGTGATCGCCAGGATCTCCGACGGCTTGGCCTGGCCGGTGGCGACGAGATGGGCGACGCGATGCGTCAGCACGCGCGTCTTGCCGGAGCCCGCGCCCGCCAGCACGAGCAGCGGGCCCGTGCCGTGCGCGACGGCCTCGCGCTGCGGCGGGTTCAGGTGCTCGAGCAGCCGTTCGGCACGGTCCGGCTTCTGGGGGCTCTGCCCCCACGGCGGCTTCGCCGCCTCCCCCGGCGCGCTGAGCTTCGAAGCGGCCACGGGCCGACTACCCGCCGACCGGGTTCTGGCCCTTTTCCCGGCGCAGCGGGCGTACCTCGGCGGGCTCCTTGTGCTCCTTGCCCGTGAGCTCGGCGACCGTCCGCTCGAGGCGGCCGATCCGCTCCGCCAGGCCCCGCAGCGCGTCCGCCACGGGGTCGGGGAGGTGCAGCCAGTCGGTGTCCGGCCCCTCGGGCTTGCGACCCTCGACGCGCACGGGATGGCCGGGAATGCCGACCACGGTCGTGTTCGGGGGGACGTCGTGGATGACGACCGAGTTCGCCCCGACCTTCGCCCCGTGGCCGACGGTGATCGGGCCGAGCAGCTTCGCGCCGGCGCCCACGGTGACGTTGTCCTCCAAGGTCGGGTGGCGTTTGCCGGCGGCGAAGCCGGTGCCCCCCAGGGTCACGCCCTGGAGCAGAGTGACGCGGTCCCCGATCTCCGCGGTCTCGCCGATCACCACGCCCGTGCCGTGGTCGACGAACAGGTCCTCGCCGATCTTTGCCGCGGGATGGATCTCGATGCCGGTCGCGATGCGGCTCCCGTTGGAGATCAGGCGCGGCAGCAGCGGGATCTCGGCGGCGTGCATCGCGTGGGAGATCCGGTGGGCGAGGATCGCGTGTACGCCGGGATAGGTGAGCAGGATCTCGAGGGTGCCGACCGTCCGCGCCGCCGGGTCGCGGTCGCGCGCGGCCGCCACGTCCTTTCGCAACTCGCGCGCGACGCGCGCAAAGGAGCGCAGGCCCATCATCGGACGCCCTCCGCCGACGGAACGTGCGCGGTGAGATGGGTGATCGCGGCGCCTGCGGCAAGCACGCCGGCCACCGTGCCGGCCTCGTCGGCGGAGATCAGCTCCACCCCGTGCTCGGCACATGCAGCCAAGAGCGTGCCGACGGCGATACCGGAAAGGTCCAGGGCGACATCGTGCCCCATCACGATCGCGGCCACATTGGTGTCGTCGACGTCGACGGGATACGGCTCGGCCTGTACGTTCGGGTTGAGGATGCCCAGCTTGGCGGCCACTGCCTCCGCCCGGTTGGCCCCGACGTCCGGCGTGTACAGAGAGGCCTGACCGCAGAGGTCGCTGAGTGCGGTGGTCGCGCCATCCGCGACGGCCACGTACCCCACGCCGCGGGAGACCAGCTCCGTCGCAGCTGCGGCACCCGCGGGACCCGCGCCGATCACGAGCGCGCGGGCAGACTTCAGGCGGATCTGGGCATCGACACCGATGCGCTCGATCTGCGCCGAATAGCGCTCCAGCTCGGATTCGGACAGGTCACTCGGCACGGCCCTAAGGGTACGCGACGCCCCCGCCGAGTCCGCGCGGCTTTAGGTGGCTAGGGAGATTCCGCGATGGCGGCCAGCTGCTCTCGCGCTGTGTCGTCGAAGAACGCCGGATCTGGCTCGATCTGCTCGACGATGTCCACCCACACGCCGGCCGGGTCGCGCATCATGAAATGCCGCTGACCCCATGGCTCGTCCTTGATGTCCACGTCTGGCTCGATTCCTTTCGACCGCAGCTCCCCCCGCGCGCGGCGCGCGTCCTCGACCTGGAAGGTGAGGATCACTGAGCTGCCCCCGGTAGGGCTCGCGGTGGTCGGGGTGCTGTTGGTCGAGCCCGGGCGCCATGAAGCACACGCCGGTCCGGGCCTTGCCCATCGGCCGCGAGAGAAAGACCACCCAATGGACCTCGAACGCGACCTCCATCTCAAGTCGCTCCACGTAGAAGTCCCGGGCTTCGGCCAGACGGTCGGTGACGATCAGCGGATAGGCCTCCTGCAGCTGCACGGTCGCTCCTTTCGTCGCCTTGGGAGCTGCAGTCTCGTGCGCACCCCCGCGCGTTACGCCGGCCACCGCCGCCTGGGTCGCCGTTCGCGGGACGCCTCCGCTGATTCCGGCGGCCACGGCGCGGCTCAGGGAGCGAAGAACGGGGTCGAGACGTATCGCTCGCCGGCGTCACAGATCACGGTCACGATGCGCTTGCCCTTGGACTGGGGCCGCGCGGCCACCTGGAGCGACGCCCACGTCGCGGCGCCCGCCGAGATGCCGGCCGAGACTCCTTCGCGGCGGGCGAGGTCGTGTGCCGTTCGGATCGCGTCATCGTCGGTGACCGTGATGATCTCGTCGATCACGGCGCGGTTCAGGATCGGTGGAACAAATCCGGCTCCGATCCCCTGGATGCGATGCGGCCCGGGCTGGCCGCCGGAGAGCACCGGCGAGCCGGCCGGCTCGACCGCCACGACTCGCACATCCGGGTTTCGCTCTTTCAGGACCTCCCCCACCCCGGTGATCGTCCCGCCCGTCCCCACCGCTGCGACGAACACGTCGACGCGGCCGTCCAGGTCGGACCAGATCTCCTCGGCGGTCGTGCGCCGGTGCATCTCGGGGTTGGCGGGGTTCTCGAACTGCTGGGGAACGAAGGAGTTGTCGATCTCGCGGCTCAGCCGCATCGCCTCGTCGACCGCCTCGTGCATGCCGCCCATCGACTCGGTCACGATTGCCTCTGCTCCATACAGTCGCACCAGCGCCTCGCGGTCCCGGCTCATGCCCTGAGGCATCGTGAGGATGCAGCGATAGCCCTTGGCGGCGCACACGAACGCGAGCGCGATGCCGGTGTTGCCGGAGGTCGGCTCGATCACCGTCGTGACACCGGGCTCGATGCGTCCCTCGGCCTCCGCCGCGGCGATCATGGCGACCCCGATCCGGTCCTTGACCGAGCCCGCGGGGTTGTAGGCCTCGAGCTTGCCGATCACCTCCGCGTCGAGGTCGGCCGTCAGCCGCGTGAAGCTCACCATCGGCGTGCGGCCCACGAGTTCGGCGACGTTCGCGGGAATTTCGATCCGCTTTCGGGGCATTCGCCGCACGATACCCACTCCTCCGGCAAGCGAAAAAGAAGAAGGCCGGCCCGCTGAGCGGACCGGCCTTCGAAATCACCCTGAGAAGGGCGTGCTACCTGGCTACTTCTTGCACTTCTGCGTGACCGGCGTCGTCACGCTGGAGCCGTCGGCGAAGAAGAACTGACCCTGTGCCTTCCACTTGCCCTTGCACTTCTTGGGGGCGACGATCAGGGAGAACTTCCTCTTGCCCTTCTTGATGGTCTTCACAGGAGTCTTCGTGTCGACCAGGCCGGTCGCTGCGTCAGGAGCGCTCGGCAGGGTCTTGATCGGCGGGATGTTGAAGTCGAGGTTGTAGTCGAAACCACCAGACCTCTTCTTCGAGATCTTGCCGACCGACACGAACGTCGGTCCCAGGTCCGGGAACACGTACACGAGGAGCGTGTCCTTGCCGCCGACCTTCGCACCGTTGAAGATCGTCAGCTTCGCGTTCACGGGGTCGGTCACGACCGGCTTTGCGTAGCCGACGCCGCGGCCGGAGCCGATCTTGGACTTCGACGGACAGCCGTTCGGACCGCGCGCCTGCAGCTTTGCGAGCGTGCAGCGCGGGAACTTGCTGGAGTTGTATTGACCGCCTTCGTTCAGCTTGATCACGATGCGGTTCATGATCGGCGGCTGCTCGGCCGCGGGGTCCGTCGACTCGATATGCACGTTCAGACCCGTCGGCTTGCCCGCCTTGTTGGGCTTGGCCTCGGCCTTGAATGCGACCTGGACTGCGGCAAGGGCCGCAGAAGCCAGCAGGGCACACACAGCACCGATGCCGAGCACGGCTATGAGCTTCTTACGCAAATTGCTCTCCTCCTCCGGGTTTGCAGGGCAGCGGGGCTTGTCACCGGCGCACAGAACCGTTGGCCGACCGCCCTCGAACTAGCAAACCGCAGCCTAACCAAAGGTTGCGCTCTATGTGTAGGTACCCCTACCGAGACACCGGGCTCTCAGCCGTCGGTGCCGGTACCCCGGAGCTGCCTGCCCGTGCGCGAGCGACCGATCTTCTCCATGAACTGCCCGAGGTCGGACGCCTCACCACCCTCCTCGGCGGAGACGGCCTCGCCGTCCACCGGCCCGCGCTCCGCGCGGTCCACGGCCATCAGCCTGGTCCACCCCTGGTCGGTGTTGAAGAACCGCCATGCATCGTTGACCGCGTCCGCGGCGATGCGAGCGGCGGCCGACGACGACAGCATCGGGTCCGACGCGCGTGCAATCGCCCACGCGACGCCGTATCCGAAGCTCCACTCCCCGAGGCTGGCCTCGAGCTCGGAAAAGTAGTCACATCCCTCGGGGGCGTGGCGCTGCACGTCGCTGAGCGGCTGTGCGGCCTCATCCTCGAGCGCATTCAGGACCTGCCGCGACAGGTCCGGGCTTCGATCGAACGAAAGACTCACTTCGACCTCCCTCTCGCTGGAAAGGCCAATCCTAGAATCGCCGTCAGTCGTTCCCGTTTTCGGGAAGCGCCGTGTCGCGGTGCACATAGAGGCGCAGCTTGGAGATCTTGCCGCGGTCGACCTCGAAGATGTCGGCGATCTCCTCCTCGATGTCGAAACGGCTGCCCAGGCCACGGGCGCGCAGGTGCACGAGCGCGACCACCTTGTCGCCGGACTCCACGAAACCCTCGGGCTCGGGCTCGTACATGTGCCAGGAGGCAAAGAACTGGCGCAGGTACCTGCTCACGTCGCGGTGGCCCCGCGGCGGCATGGCCGCGACCACCTCGGGAGGCTGGTAGACCTCGACCTCCTGGTTGCAGAGATCCATTGCAGCCTCGAACTGCCCTCCGTTGAGGGCCTCGTAGAACCGCATGAGCAGCCGCTCATCGTGCTTGGAGACCATCTCCACTTAGTTCGACCGGGCGCCGCGCCCCCTTGAGTCGCCCCCCACCCGCCGAATGCAGGCTGGCGCTCAGGCCTCGACCCCGGACGGGTCCGGGCAAACGGCTAGCCCTTCGACTCGGCCCGGGCCCGCTTGCGAGCACGCTTGCGGAGTCGCTTGATCCGCTTCTGCACGGGCCTGCTCGTGGCGGCGCTGACGAGCGCCACGAACATCGCGGCGGTCGACATCACGTTGGCATAGGTGAGCCGCTCGCTCATAGGTCAACCTCCCGGTCTAGGGAAAGAGTTCTTTCCCTAGTTGGGAAGTCCAGCAGGCAGGAGCCTCGCCGCAGGCGAGGCGACCCCGCAGACTGGCTCCCCACATAAGTCGACCACCGTCGGGAGAGCGCC
>JBBRDT010000016.1:0-46117 GCA_038203635.1 Solirubrobacterales bacterium | reverse complement strand
CTCCTGGCTTCACCAGCATCGCCGGCTGCGGGTCCGCTACGAGCGCCGGGCCGACATCCATGAGGCCCTGCTGACGATCGGCTGCTGCCTGATCTGCTTCAAGCAGCTTCAGACGGCGGGGGCATTGTGAAAGGGGCTCTTATGGGTACGAAGCGCTGGGGCCGATGCTCTAGCGACCCCGCCAGCGGGGTTTCCGCTTCTCGCCGAATGCTCTCACGCCCTCGCGAAAGTCCTCCGAGAGGAAGGACGACATCCGCAATTCGACGACCTCGCGCTCAAGGTTCTCGGAAAGCCGGCGAAAGGTCAATAGCTCCCTGATGATCCGCTTGTTCCCTTTCAGGGACAGCGGAGCATTGCCGGCGATCTCGGCAGCGAGCTCCACCACGTGCTGCTCGAGCTGCTCACGCGGCACGGTCTCGTGGACGAGCCCGATCTGCTCGGCGCGCTCCGCCGAGACGTTGCGTCCCGTGAAGAACAGCTCCCGCGTGCGCGCCGCGCCGACCGTGTCGAGGAACTTCTGGATGCCGGTGTGGCTGTAGATGAGCCCCAGTTTGCCGGGCGGCATGCCGAGCTTGAAGCCGGCGCCCGCCACGCGCAGGTCGCATGTGACAGCGAGCTCGAGGCCCCCTCCGAGCGCATGTCCGTTGAGGGCGGCGACGGTGGGGAAGGGGAATCGCTCGACCGCCTCGATCGCGCGGCTGAACGGATGCGCGACCAGCGACTCGGCCTGCTCGGCGAACACGTCGTCGGGGATGTCGCCGATGTCGTAGCCGGCGGAGAACATGCCCTCCGAGCCCGTGATGATCACGCATCGCGTTTCGATCCCCTCGTCGAGCGCTTCCAGCGCCGTGGCGATGCCGTCGAGGATCTCGTGGTCGAGCGCGTTGCGCTTGCCCGGGTTGCGGATCTCGAGCCGCGCAACCGCCTCCGCGGGACGGTCGAGAAAAAGCTTGCCGGATGCGAGTTCGGTTCCTGTACTACTCAAGGACGACGAGCGTATCGCCCTCGGAAACGGCCTGGCCTTCCTCCACGGAGATCTCCTTGACCGTGCCCGCGTCCTCCGCCTCGACCGGCATCTCCATCTTCATCGACTCGAGGATCACGACCGTGTCTCCTTCGTCGACAGAGTCGCCGACCGCCACCTCGATCTTCCAAACCGTCCCGGTGATGTGAGCCTCGACGTCGGCCAAGCTGGACCTCCAGTTCATGGGCGAAAACGCCCCCTGGGCGAGATTGGCGGCAGAATAACCCGCCGTGCCCCCCGAATCGATCGGCCCGATCGTAATAGTCACTGCGCGGAACGAGGCCGACCGGATCTCGGACACGGTGCGCTCGGCCGCCGACTCGTTCCCGGGCGCGCGCGTCCTCGTGGTCGACGGCGGGTCGTCGGACCGGACGGCTGAGCTTGCAGCCGAGGCCGGCGCGGAGCTCCTGCGGGCCGGCGCGCACGGGGGCAAGGGACACTCCATGACGGTTGCCGCTCGCCGGGCGCTCGAGCAAAGCGGCGCAGAGGAGCGCATCTTCATCTTCTGCGACGGCGACCTGGGTGCCTCGGCGGGCCGCCTCGGGCCACTCGCCGACGCGGTCGCGTCCGGGCGCTGCGACCTCGCGGTGGCGGCGTTCGCGCGCAAGCAGGGCGGCGGGCTCGGGCTCGCGGTCGGCTTTGCCCGCCGCGCGATCCGGCGGCTCGCGGGCGTCGAGCTGCGCGCGCCGATCTCGGGCCAGCGGGCGATGCGCGGCACGACGGTTGCGCGCCTGCTCCCGTTTGCCGAGGGGTTCCGCGTCGAGATCGGCATGACGGTGGACGCGCTGCGGGCCGGCCTGCGGCTGGAGGAAGTGGACCTCAACCTCGAACACCGCGCGACCGGCCGCAACGCGGCCGGGTTCGTTCACCGCGGCCGCCAGCTCGCGGACTTCATGCGCGTGTATCTGTCGCGGCGACGAGATGGTTGACCGCGCCCCGCGGGCACGCGGATTCGGAATCAACCATCTAGGTTCCCGGCAGTGATCCTCGCGATCGACCAGGGCACGACCGGCACGACGTGCCTGCTGTTCGACGGCGACGGCCGTCTGCGCGGCCGCGCCTACCGCGAGTTCACGCAGCACTTCCCCCAGCCCGGATGGGTGGAGCACGACGCTTCGGAGATCTGGGACGTGACGCGCGTGGTTGCCCACGAGGCGCTCGTGTCAGCCGACGTCGCCGCAAGCTCCCTGAGCGCGGTTGGCATCACCAACCAGCGCGAGACCGTGGTGGTGTGGGACGAGCGCACAGGGGCGCCGCTTCACAACGCGATCGTCTGGCAGGACCGCCGCACCGCCGCGCGCTGCGACGCGCTGCGCGAGCAGGGGCTCGAGGACGTCGTGCGGCAGCGCACCGGACTCGTGATCGACCCCTACTTCTCGGGCACGAAGATCGAGTGGATGCTCGAGCACGTCGATGGGCTGCGCGAGCGGGTCGCGCAGGGAAGGGCGCGGTTCGGCACGATCGACGCCTGGCTTGCGTACAACCTCACCGGCCGGACCGTGACCGACTACTCGAATGCATCGCGCACGATGCTGTTCGACATCGGCTCGCTCGCCTGGAGCGACGAGCTCTGCGACGCGCTCGGCGTGCCGGTCGGGGCGCTTCCCGAGGCGGTGCCGTCGGCCGCATTGCTGGGGGAGACCGACCCGGACGCTTTCCATGGAGCCCGTGTGCCCGTGTCCGGAATGGCCGGCGATCAGCAGGCCGCGCTGTTCGGTCAGGCGTGCCTACAGCCGGGCCTCGGCAAGAACACATACGGGACGGGGAGCTTCGTGCTGCAGAACGCCGGGCCGCAACCGCCGCCGGTTCGCGAAGGGCTTCTGAACACCATCGCCTGGGGAATCGGCGGTCGCGTCGACTATGCGGTCGAGGCGAGCATGTTCGTGACCGGCGCCGCGGTGCAGTGGCTGCGCGACGGCCTCGGCATCATCCGCGAGGCCGCCGACACGGAGCGGCTGGCGGCGTCGCTCGACTCCAACGACGGCGTGTACTTCGTGCCGGCGCTGACCGGCCTCGGCTCGCCCCACTGGGATCCATACGCGCGCGGCACGATCGTCGGCCTCACGCGCGGCTCCGGCCGCGCGCAGCTCGCGCGGGCGGCGCTCGAGTCGATCGCCAACCAGACGGTCGACGCGGTGCAGGCGATGGAGGCGGCTTCGGGACAGCCCTTCGGGGAGTTGCGCGCGGACGGCGGCGCGGTCGTGAACCGGTGGCTGATGCAGTTCCAGGCGGACGTGCTCGGCTGTCCCGTGGTCGTGCCGGAGGTGTCGGAGACTACGGCCCTGGGTGCCGCCTACCTGGCCGGGGTTGGGGCGGGCCAGTGGACCCTCGACGACGTGCAGTCTCTGTGGCGGGAAGCAGCACGCTACGAGCCGCGGATGGGCGAGGACGAGCGCGAATCGCTCCTGGCGCAGTGGCACCGCGCGCTGGAGCGATCAAAGGGGTGGGCGGCGGAATAGCCACCAAATTGGGCTGTAACCGCCCTCCACCGGGGGTGTAGCAACCCCCGTCCGTGAAGCCCCAGGTCTACATAGATCCCCGCCCGGCCGAGTATTTCGACAAGTACCACGAGCGCGTTCGCACGCAGCGGCCGGACTGGGTGTACCGCCTGGCGCGGGTCGTTCTCACCCCGCCGATCCTCGGCCTCTACCGCTACCGCGCGATCGACGTGGCGAACGTTCCCGAGCGCGGCCCGGTGCTGCTCGCGCCCAATCACTTCAGCTATCTCGACCACTTCTTCGTGGCGGTGCTGCTGCGGCGCGAGGTGCAGTTCATGGCCAAGTCCCAGCTCTTCCGGCCGCCTGTCCTCGACTTCATCATCAACCATGGCGGCACGTTCCCGGTGCGTCGCGGCCACCGCGATGAGGAGGCGTTCATCAGCGCCCACTCGATCTTCGACCGTGGCGGCACGGTGCTGATGTACGCGGAGGGCGGCCGCCAGCGCACGAAGCAGATGGGCCAGCCTAAGCCGGGCCTCGGCAGGCTCGCACTCGAATCGGGCGTGCCGGTCGTGCCGATCGCGATGCACGGCTCCGAGCACGCTCGCGAGCGGGGGCCGCTGCCCAAGGTGACGGTGCAGTTCGGTGCGCCCCTTCGTTTCGAGCAGGCCGACCACCCGTCCCGTGAGCGTTCCCAGGAGGTCGCGGAGCAGGTCTTCGACCGGGTGGGTCATATGTACGAGGCGCTGACGAAGAACGGTCGCAGGGGCGTGCTCGAAAGCCTCCGCCGCGAACGCGGCGAAGGCGCGCCGGTTCCCGGCTAAGCCGGCTGGTTCCGGCGGACGTGCCAGTTGACGGTCATCTGTGCGACCGTCTGCCCGTCCTTGTCGGTGAGGTCGACCGTCACGGGGAACTCGACCTTCCCGTCGGCCTCGAGCGCGGACAGCAGGTCAGCCTTCGCAGCGGCGAGCCTGCCGGTCGCGGTGATCGGTCCCCTGGCCAGCTTCAGGTAGGAGATGTCCGCGGTGCGGGCCAGGGGAGTGATGTTGCCCATCTGCTCCGCGAAGGCGCCCACGAACGCCGCCCCCGAGGCGGCCTCGCCGGCCGAGAACAGGGCTCCGGCATGCTGCGACCCGACATGGTTGTGGAGGTGGTCCGCCTCGGGCAGCACCACGACGCCGCTGCCTTCCGTGACCTCTGACACCGACAGGCCGAGGTAGCGGTTGTAGGGAATCGCGGCCTCGAGACCTGCGCGAACGGCTTCGTAGTCCAACGGGATCACCTCCATAGGATGTGTGGCGAACATGGGAAACGCTAACGCCCACCGAGCTTTCCCCGTGGCGCACGCGACCGTCCGCGACGGCGTCGACATCGCATACGTGCGTGCGGGCGAGGGCGGGTTCCCGCTTCTGCTGCTGCACGGCTGGCCCGAGACGAAGCGCATCTGGTGGCGCAACATCCAGCCCCTGGCCGAGGCCGGTTTCGAGGTGATCGTGCCCGACCTGCGCGGATACGGCGACTCGGGCCTCGCGCCCGACGGCTTCTACGACCCGGCGAGTCACGCGCGCGACATGCACGCGCTCGTCACCGAGGCGCTCGGGCACGAGCGCTGTGTCGCGGCCGGTGGCGACGTCGGCGGGGTCGTGATCCAGGACCTCGGCCTGCGGTTTCCCGGCTTCGTCGTGCGCCAGTGCCTGTTCAACACAGTGCCGCCCGCGCTGAGGGACGAGTACGAGCAGGCGGGCATCGCCCGCGGCGTGCCGCGCGTGACGCGCATGGCGTCCGATTACTTCATGCGCCAGGGCAACGATGCGGACGGGCTCGCCGCCGAGCTCGACACTCCCGCCAAGCGCCGCCGCTACATCGCGCAGTTCTACGGCTCGCGCTTCTGGGCTGCACCGGGCGCGTTCACCGAGGAGGAGGTCGAGTTCATGACCGAGCCCTTCGCGGATCCGGACAAGCTGCGTGCGAGCTTCGGCATCTACGAGACGGCTCTGGGCACCCGGCCGCCGGCCGAGGTACCGCGCTTCTTCGAGACCAACCCTGTTCCGACGCTGGTGCTGTACGGGCCCGAGGATCACGTGATCCCGCGCGACTTCCCCGAGCGTTGCGAGGTCGCGTTCACCGAGCGGGTCGGTCCGCTGATCGTGCCCCGGGCAGGTCACTTCATGCAGTGGGAGCGGCCTGACGTGCTGAATCAGAGTCTGGTCTACTTCTTCGCCGATGTCCGTGCAACTTGAAGGCAGCACAGCGCTCGTCACCGGGGCGACGGGCGGAATCGGGCAGGCGATCGTGCGCGCGTTGCACGACCGCGGCGCCAAGGTGATCGCAAGCGGTCGCAAGCGCGAGGTGCTCGACGGGATCGCAGGCCGGCTCGACGGCGTCGAGCCGCTCGTGGCAGACCTGTCGGATCCGGCGCAGGTCGCGACGCTCGTCGGCGGCCGGCGGATCGACGTGCTGGTCGCGAACGCCGCACTGCCGGCGTCGGGCCGGCTCGACAGCTTCAGCGCGGAGGAGATCGACCGCGCGCTCGACGTGAACCTGCGCGCGCCCATGCAGCTCGCGCGGACGCTGGCTCCGCACATGGTCGAGCGCGGCGCGGGCCACCTGGTCTTCATCTCTTCGCTGTCGGGCAAGTTCGCGAGCGCCGGCGCCTCTGTCTACAACGCGACGAAGTTCGGCTTGCGTGGGTTCAGCTTCGCCCTCAACGAGGAGTTGCGGGGGACGGGCGTCGGTGCGACCACGGTCTTCCCGGGGTTCATTCGCGATGCCGGCATGTTCGCCGACAGTGGCGCGAAGCTCCCGCGCGGCGTCGGCACCAGGACGCCTGAGGACGTGGCGAAGGCGGTGATCCAGGGGATCGAGCGAAATCGCGCCGAGATCGCGGTTGCACCGTTCACGCTGTCCTCCGGCGCCCGCCTGTTCGGGCTCGCTCCGGGGCTCGTGGCCGGCATCAACCGGCGCCTCGGGGCGGACCCCATCGCCGAGTCGATCGCGGCCGGCCAGCGCGACAAGCGCCGGTAACCGGCCGCTACGCGGTCGCTGCGACAGGCTCCCGCGCGAACTCCGCGATCAGCTTCGCGAGCCGCTCCGGCTGGTCCTCGGACACGTACGTGTAGCTGTCGTCGATCTTCTCCAGCCGCCCTTTCGGGAAGTCGCGCGCGAGTCGCTCGCCATGCTCGACCGGGAAGAAGTCCTTCTCCGTGCCCCATGCCATCAGGACCGGCTTGTCGAACTCCTTGAACCGGCCGGCCGCCTCGAGCAGGTCGCGCTTGCGCACGCCCTTGAGGAGCTTGGTCGCGTCACGCCGGACGCCGGCGTCGCGCAACGTCGGCCGGATCCAGCCCTCGCTGATCTCGTCGGGGATGCCGCGCTTGGACAGCCACCCGAACGCGATCGGCAACCGCCGCATTGCCGCGATGCGCATGGGCTGCGCGAGCGTCCAGAGAAAACCGGGCACCTTCGCGCCGTAGAACAGGAAGGCGAACATGCGCGGCGGGAAGTTGTCGTACGCGTCGCAGTTGGTCAGCACCAGCCGGCCGACGCGCTCCGGGTGGCGCGTGACCACGAGCTGGCACAGCGCGCCCCCCGTGTCGTTGCCGACAAGTGTCACGCGGTCGAGGTCGAGCGCCTCGAGGAAGTCGGCGATCAGCCGCGCGTTACCGATGGGGGCGAGGTCGGCATCGGCGTTCAGTGCCGGCGTGTGCGAGCCGAGCGGCCAGTCCGGCGCGATGCAGCGGTAGTCCTTCGCCAGCGGGGGCACGACCTTCCGCCACAGGTCCGCGTTGACGAGCGCGCCGTGGACGAACACGATCGGCTCGCCGGTCCCGCGCTCGCGGTAACGGACGGTGCCCTGGGAGAGTCGCACCTCTTTCTGCTGTCCAAGCGCTTCGGAAATCGCCATCTCGTTACTCCTTCGATCGTGTGGTTTTCAACCAAGCTTGTATGCATCCCGAGGTGCGCGGCAAAGGGGAGTGCTCGATGAACGCGGCGAGCACGTCGGCGACGCCGGCTCCGGCCTCACCCGTCGTTACGCTGGAATCTCCGCTTGCCATACGTACAGCCTGTATCTAACATACATACAGTATGAATGTCAAGAATCGCAAGGCCGAGCAGTCGGAGGCGACGCGCAATGCCCTGATCGGGGCGGCCCGCGGGCTCTTCAGCGAGCGCGGCTACGCCGGCGTCTCGACCGAGGAGATCGTGCAGGTCGCCGGAGTGACGCGCGGCGCGCTGTACCACCACTTCCGCGACAAGCAGGACCTGTTCGCGGAGGTCGTGGAGCGAATCGAGCAGGAGCTCCTGGAGCAGATCGCCACCACGGCGCTCGAGGAGTCGGACCCCTGGACACAGCAACTGGCCGCGGTGGGCGCGTTCCTCGACGGCTGCCTCGACCCGGCCGTGCAGCGCGTGATCCTCACCGACGCGCCATCGGTGTTGGGGCTCCACGCATGGCGCGAGGTCGAAGCGCGCTACGGGCTGGCGCTCGTGCGGACCGGGCTCCAGGCGCTGATCGACGCCGGGCTGATCGAACAGCAGCCGCTGGAGCCGCTCGCGCACATGCTCCTGGGGGCGCTTCAGGAGGGTGGCCTGCTGATCGCGCACGCCGACGACGCCGTGAAAGCGCGCCGCGAGGTGGGCGACGGCGTGGTGCGGATCCTGCGCGGGCTGCGAGTCGATGAGTAGAGGGGCGACGCTTCTGCTGGTTGCCGGTGCGCTTCTTCTTCCGGCGAGTTCCGCGGCGGGGGCGGAGCGGGTGACACGCCTGCACTGTGCGACCGACGGTGGAAGCAGATACGTGCCGAAGGTGGCGCCGAGCCGGTGCACCGTCTTCGGGCCCGGCGGCACCTTTGCAGGCGGTGTAAACCTCGCGCGCATACGCTGGACCAGTTGGGGTGGAGCCACCGCGAGGGGGCGCGGCATCGAGCGCGGCTTTCACCTGCCGTTCTCCAAGATCGCGGTCACGATCACCGCGTCCCGGCGGAAGCCCGACTGCAAAGGCCACCCGGCCTACACAAGGCTGCGCGTCAAGAGCAGGTTCGGGACGACGCGAGTCCGTCTCGCGCGGTGTCGCCGCGCGACCAGCTAGCTACTCGTAGCGCGGAAGCAGCTTCGCCCACTCGTCCGGGTCGTGCCCGGGGATGATCAACGCCTCGGGGTTCTCGCGCCGGTAGAGGCGGATCTCGCCGATCGAGCGGTGCCACTTGTGCTCGTCGGCCATCACCCAACCGCGGCGCTCGTCGTCGATCGTGCGCGTGAAGTAGACGGCGTCGCCGGTCACGAGCGCCTCGCGATCCTTCAGGCGCAGGATCACCGACTGGTGGCCGTGCGTGTGCCCCGGAGTGGCCACGAGCCGCACCGAGCCGTCTCCGAACAGGTCGTAGGCGCGCCCGAACGTGGAATAGGAGTCGATCACCGGGCTGTCGTAGGGCACCTCCTTGTATTCGACCGCGTGCTCGACGTAGTGTCGCACGTAGCCTCTCAGCATGGGACGCGCCGCGTGGAAGGCGCGCCACTCGCCCGCGCCCAGCACGTACGTCGCCGACGTGAACTCGGAGATCGCGGAGGCGTGGTCCATGTGCAGGTGGGTCATGATTGCGACCCGCACGTCGCTCGGCTCGATGCCCTTCTGCTCGCGCAGCTGCGCCGGGATCGCCTGCTCGGGCTTCATGTCGATGGTGTAGAGCTGCGCGTAGAGGCGGCCGAGGTTCTGCTTGGGGTCTGTCGCGACCGAGGGGTGGAACCCGGTGTCGATGATCATGGGCCCCACGCCCGGGTGCTCGACCAGGAAGGCGACAATGGGCAGCTTGACGACGTTCTTTCGCTGAAAGAGCGTCTGCCGCGCGGCCTTCAGTCTGCCAGCGGTCATGGCCATGAACTCGGGCGGCGAGTCCATGTAGGCGCAGACCATCGGGTGCAGCACGACGGTCGCGCCCGGCTGGCCTCCGGGGAGCGGCTTTGTCAGCCGGCTCGGCTCGGCGAGGGCCATTAGGCGTCTGCTCTGCGCTTCAGCAGCACCTTCGTGATCGACTTGCAGACGGTCTCGTCGCGCTGGTTCAGCACGGCCTGGTGGAACGTGGCCAGCCCCATCGTGTCGTCGCGCTCCTCCTTCTCCTTCAGCTCGACGTACACACGGATCGTGTCGCCGATCTTGGTGGGGGCGAAGAAGCGCACCTTCTCCATCCCGTAGAACGCGACGATCGGGCCGGGCTCCATCGGGATCAGGCCGGCGGCGAAGGAGAGCACGAGCATCCCGTGCGCGATCCGCTCGCCGAAGATCGTCTTCGATGCCCACTCGGCGTCGACGTGAAGCGGGTAGGTGTCCCACGTGAGCGCCGCGAAGTTGACGATGTCCGCCTCCGTGACGGTCCTGCCCTTGGTGGTGAACGAATCGCCCACCTCGATGTCGTCCAGGTAGCGCGCGAACAGGTCGGGCGCGGTTGAACCATCTGGGCTCCGCCCACCTAAAGTCCTCTGCTTCGCGCCTTCGGCGCTCGCCTGATCAATCTGCGTCATGACACCTCCACGATTGCTTCAACTTCGACTGACATGTCGAACGGCAGCTCAGCCGCCCCGATCGCCGAGCGCGCGTGGCGCCCGCCGTCCTCCCACAACTCCATCACGAGCTCGCTGAACCCGTTGATCACTCCGGGCGTGCCGCTGAAGCCGGGCGCGCAGTTGACGAGGCCGAGCGCCTTCACCCAGCCGGTCACGCGGTCCAGATCACCAAGCTCTTCCTTCAGCGACGCGCACATCGAGAGTGCCGTGAGGCGCGCCGCCTCGTAGCCCCGCTCGGGCGACACGTCAGCGCCGACCTTTCCGCGCACCAGCACATCGCCGCCGTCGAGCGGGCCGTGGCCCGAGATGTACGCATGGCCGCCGCTCACCTTCACCCACTTGAACGGCAGCACGACACCCGGAGGCGCGGCCGGAGGCGCGGGCAGTTCGAGCCCGAGCCCCGCCAGTCGGTCGTCAACAAGTCCCACTAGCCGTACATCCCGCCGAACTGGCCGCCCGTGACATTGATCACCTGGCCGTGGATGTAGTTCGACATCGGTGACGCGAGGAAGAGCACCGGCGCAGCGGCCTCCTCCGGCTGCGCGGCACGCCCCAGCGGGATGATCATCGCGGCCATGTTGCGCATCTGCTCCGGGATGCCGATCGCGACCTGGGGCCCGCCTTCGCCCGCCTCGATGGTCTCGCCCTTCTCCTTTGCTTGCGTGAGTCGCGTCTCGACGAAGCCGAACGCGACCGCGTTGACGTTGATCTTGAACTGGCCCCATTCCTTGGCGAGCGTCTTCGTGAGGCCCGTCACGCCGGCCTTGCCCGACGAGTAGTTGACCTGGCCGGCGTTGCCCATCGTGCCCGAGATCGACGTGATGTTGATGATCTTGCGGAACACTTCCTGTCCGGCGTCGCGCTCGGCCTTCGCGGGCTCGCGCATGTGTGGCGCGACCGCCCGCACCATGCGGAACGGGACCACGGTGTGGATGTCGAGCATCGCCTGGAACTGCTCGTCGCTCATCTTGTGAGCGGCACCGTCCCAGGTGTAGCCGGCGTTGTTCACGAGGATGTCGACTTTGCCGAACGTGTCGACGGTCTTCTGAACGACCTCGTCGCAGGCGCCGGGCTTCGTCAGGTCACCGGCCACGGACACCGTCTCGCCCTTGATGTCGCCAGCGGCCTGCTCGGCGATGTCGCCGTCGATGTCGTTGATGGTCACCTGCGCGCCTTCGGCCGCGAACAGCTCCGCGGTGGCGCGGCCGATGCCGCGCGCAGATCCCGTGATGATCGCGGTCTTGCCGTCGAGTAGTCCCATGCGTCTCCTTCGAGTTTGAGTGCGCGCAGCTTATCCGTGGGACGTGGGGGGAGGAGCGCTGTGTGAAGCGCTTCAGGCGGAGAATGTGATGAAGCACGCCTCGCCGATGCTCCCCGGGAACAGCTGCTCGAGGTACGCGAGCGCGCGGTTCGCGTTGCGGACGTTCGCGCCGTGGCCTTTGATCTTCTGCGTGCGGGCACCGGGCTGCTCGTAGAAGCCGCGGAAGGAAGGGTCGCGAGCCGTGATCTGGGCAAGCGACCGGGCGCGGGCGAAGTACGCCTCGAGCCGCTCGGCCTGGGAGCGAGCCTCGTTGTCGAGCGCCCGCTGCCGCGATTCGGCCGTGCGACCGTGCTCCACGATCGCCGCTCCGATGCCGACCGGTATCAGCGCGATGCCGACCAGCAGCGCTGCGACCGACGCGGGGTTCGTGCGGTGCGCCGACCGGCGAAACATCCAGGATTTATCGGCATCCTCCCGGCGGGGGATAAGGCTCGGCTATTCCGCTCCACGCCTGGCCGGAGGCCGTAAACTGGCGGCCATCCCAATTTCGGCCAGGAGGTCGCCCAGATGTCAGCGCTAGAGCAGTCCGACGCCACCGTTCGCTCGAACGGAGCGCAATCCGAGCAGGCCGGCCGCATCGCGGTGCTGAACCCGGCCACGGGCGAGGTGATCGGCCAGGTCGACGACATGACTCCGGCGCAGGTGGAGGCCGTGGTCGAGCGGACACGTCGCGCGCAGCCAGGGTGGGACGCGCTGGGATTCGACGGGCGTGCTGAGGTCATGTACGAGCTGCGGCACTGGCTGGTGCAAAACCGCGACCGCGTGCTTGACGTGCTCGTGAAGGAGAACGGCAAGACGCGCGAGGACGCGCTGCTGGCCGAGATGTTCTACGTCTGCGACGCACTGGGCTTCTGGGCCAAGAACGCGCCCAAGTACCTGGCCGACGAGAAGATCAGGACGCACTCGCCGCTGCTGCTCGGCAAGAAGGTGGTGGTCCGTTACCGCCCGCACGGCGTGATCGGACCGTGGAACTACCCGCTGACCAACAGCTTCGGTGACTGCATGCCGGCGCTGATGGCCGGCAACGCGGTCGTGCTGAAGCCGAGCGAGGTCACACCGCTCACGAACCTGATGATGGGCGAGGCCGCCCTCGAATGCGGGGCGCCCGCCGACGTCTTCTCGGTGGTGACCGGCGCGGGGCGCACCGGTGCCGCGCTCGTCGACAACGTCGACATGATCCACTTCACCGGTTCGACCGCCACCGGCCGGAAGGTCGCCGTGCAGGCCGCCGAGCGGCTGATCCCGGTGTCGCTCGAGCTGGGTGGCAAGGACCCGATGATCGTGCTGCGCGACGCGAACCTGGAGCGCGCCGCGAACATGGCCGTGCAGTGGGCCTTCTCCAACAGCGGCCAGATCTGCATCTCGGTGGAGCGTGTGTACGTGGAGGAGCCGGTGCACGACGAGTTCGTACAGAAGGTCGTCGAGAAGACCCGTGCGCTGCGGCACGGCGCGCCGCCGCTCGAGCCCGGTCACGTCGACGTGGGCGCGATGACCCACCCGCCGCAGGTCGACATAGTGCGCAACCACGTGCAAGACGCGATCGACAAGGGCGCCGAGGTGCTGGTCGGCGGCAAGGCTCCCGAAGGTCCTGGCCAGTTCTTCGAGCCGACCGTCCTCACCGGCGTCGATCACACGATGAAGATCATGACCGAGGAGACGTTCGGGCCGACGCTGCCGATCATGAAGGTGCGTGACGCCGACGAGGCGGTGCAGCTGGCCAACGACAGCCGCTACGGGTTGAACTCGAGCGTGTTCTCGAAGGACGTCGCAAAGGGGGAGGCGGTTGCCCGCCGGCTCGAGGCCGGCAACGCCTGCGTGAACGACGCGCTGATGAACTACCTGGCGCTCGAGGCTCCTTTCGGCGGGGCCAACGAGTCCGGACTCGGCGCTCGCCACGGAGCCCCGGGCATCCGCAAGTACACCGCCACGCAGACGCTCCTGATCACCCGCTTCGGGCCCAAGCGCGAGCCTACGATGTTCCCCAACAAGGCCGGGACGGCAAAGGTGTTCGAGCGGCTGATGGTCCTGATGTACGGCCGGCGCCGCAAGCGCCGCCGCTAGATGGTTGATTCCAAACTCCCCGCACCCACGGATGACGCTGCGAACCGTCGCTGGATCTGCGTCCTCGGGCTCGCCCATGCAACCAGCATGGGCTTCACCCTGCGTCCTTGTCCAGCTCGATTCTCACGCCCCCGTGGGCACGCGGATTCGGAATCAACCATCTAGGGTGCAGCAGTCCGCAATTTGACTCGCCAGAGGGCGGGGTGATCGACTAGCCTGAAGATGCGATGCGGAATTGGCCACTGAGGGCCGCCGCAGTCTTGGCTATCGCAGGTATCGCCCTTCTCGCAGGCATTTCCTCGGCCACGGCTGCCACGCTGCCAACGGGTTTCGAAGAGCGCACGGTTGCCTCCGGGCTGACCGCGCCCACGAACGTCGCATGGGCACCGGACGGGCGCATGTTCGTCGCGGAGAAGGGTGGCCGCGTGCGCGTCGTGACCGCCGGCGTGCTGGTCAGCAAGCCGCTGGTCGACATCTCCGACCACGTGAACACCACCGGTGACCGCGGCCTGCTCGGCATCGCCGTGGACTCGAGCTTTGCCTCGAACCGGTTCCTCTACCTGCTCTACGGATATGACGCCAAGACCTCGGCGGCGGATCAGCCCAAGTCGTCGCGCCTCACGCGCGTGACCGTGAATGTGGACAACACTGCGTCAGGGGAGACGATCCTGCTCGGCAGCTGGCCCACGCAGCCGTGCCCGGATCCCGCAAACAACGTGGACTGCATCCCGTCGGACAGCACCGCGCACTCGATCGGGACCGTGCGGTCGGCTGCCGACGGCACGCTCTGGGTCGGCAACGGCGACGGATCGAATTACGGCGGGGCCGACCCGAAGGCCGTCCGCACGCACAACGAACAGAGCCTCAGCGGCAAGATCATCCACATCGACCGCAACGGCCGGGGGCTGTCCGGACATCCCTTCTGCCCGGCGGTCGCGGACCTCACGCAGGTCTGCACGAAGGTGTGGGCGAAGGGCTTCCGCAACCCGTATCGCTTCACGATCCGGCCCAACGGGCTGCCCGCGGTGGGCGACGTGGGATGGGGCTCCTGGGAGGAGCTGAACCTCGTCAAGGCCGGGGCCAACTACGGCTGGCCGTGCTACGAGGGCAAGTCCAGGCCGGGCGGCTACGCGAGCATGGCCACCTGCAAGGACCTCTACGCGGTTGAGGGGACGCCGGCGGGAGTCACTTACCCCGACTACCTCTACGCGCACGGGACGGGCGCGGCGATCGTGGGCGGCCCCACCTACACGGGCGGCCCGTATCCGGACGAGTTCGACGGCAACATCCTGTTCGGCGACTACGTCCAGGGATTCATCAAGCGGGCCCAGCTGGACGGGTCCGGCAAGCTGATCGGCACCAAGGACTTCGTGACAAACTGGTACGGCGACGTCGACCTCCAGCTGCAGAACGGCGAGCTCTACTACGTGAGCTTCGGTGACGGGAGCAAGGGCACGGGCTCGGTCGTGCGCATCGCCTACTCACCGAACAACAGTACGCCGATCGCGGTCGCGACTGCCACGCCGACATTCGGGGCGTCGCCGCTGAAGGTCACGTTCAAGGGCAGTGACTCGAGCGACCCCGACGGCGACCCGCTCAAGTACGAGTGGGACTTCGGCGACGGCAGCGCGAAGAGCACGGTCAAGGATCCGCCCGTCCACACGTACAAGAATGGCGGCAACTTCGACGCGCGCCTGAAGGTCACGGACTCGCGAAACGCCAGCGCGACCGCGACGGTTCGGATCTCGGTGAACAACGCGCCGCCGGTCGTCACGCTCGGCGCGCCCCTTGACGGCTCGAAGTATCGCGACGGCGTGCCCGTCCAGCTGTCGGGCTCGGCGACCGATCCCGACGACGGCACGGTGCCCGATGCCCGGCTCTCGTGGAACGTCGTGCTCGTGCACGGCAACCACATACATCCGTTCCAGGGCGTGACGGGTAAGACGGGCAGCTTCACACCCACGACCGATCACGACGCCGACTCCTACTACCGGGTGATGCTGACCGCCACCGACTCCGATGGATTGAGCACATCGAAGACGGTCGTGATCCGGCCCGAGACCGTGAACCTCTCGATCGCCAGCACGCCGGCGGGCGCGCCGATCGACTACGCGGGCTACTCGCTCGTGGCCGCGCCGCACCGGGCGCAGGCCGCAATCGGCTTCCGGACGTCGGTGTCGGCGGCACAGCGTTTCGTCGCCAACGGCCGCGGGTACGAGTTCGAGAGCTGGTCGGACGGCGCAGCGATCGCGCACGACATCACGATCCCGGCCAAGGACCTGGCGCTCGTCGCGCGCTATCGCGACGTCGGCCCGGGACCGCTGGGTCCCGTCGGAGGATTCGGCCCCGGCCCAGACAAGCTCGGCCCGCGGATTGTGCTTCGCCGCGTGAAGGCCAGGAGCCTGACCGGGAACGTGAGCGATGCGAGCGGCGTCCAGGTCCTGAAGGTCGGCCTCCGCTCCCGCGGCGGCTGCCGCTGGTGGAACGCCAAGGTCGGACGGCTGGCCTCCAAGCGCACGGGATGCAAGAAGGCACAATGGATGAAGGCCAAGCTGAAGGGGGCCGGCACCGGCAAATGGACCTGGACGGTCCGGCTGGGCGGACGGCTGCCCAAGGGCCGCTACAAGCTCGAATTTCGCGCCACCGACGGGGCCGGCAACGTCTCGTCCGCGCTCTCCGCTGGGCGCGCCAAGATCACCCGCTAGTAGCGTTTCGCTCGGGTTAGCGTGAGCGATGACGGCGCATTGCAATTCCCCGACGGCTTCCGCTGGGGAGTCGCGACCTCGGCGTTCCAGTGCGAGGGAGCGGTCGCCAACCCCTCCAGCACGTGGGCGCGCTGGGAGGCACTCGGGCACGTGCGGGCCGGGAACCGCAGCGGCGTCGCCTGCGACTGGTGGGCTAACGCGGAGCGCGACTTCGACCTCGCCCGCGACCTCGGTCTGAACGCCCTGCGACTGTCGGTCGACTGGGCCCGGGTGGAGCCCGCGATCGGCCGCTTCGACGACGCAGCGCTGGCCCGTTACCGGGAGATGGTGGTGGGCCTGCGCGAGCGCGGCCTCGAGCCGATGGTCTGCCTGCATCACTTCGACCAGCCCGTGTGGCTCGAGGACATGGGTGGGTTCGAGCACCCGCACTCCGTCGAGCTGTACGTGCGCTTCGCGCGCCGGGTCGTGGAGGCGATGGGGGACGTGTGCCGGGAGTGGCTCACTTTCAACGAGCCCAACGTCTACTCGACGCTCGGCTACGTGATCGGCGACTTCCCGCCTGGTCGCCGCGGCGACACGCTCGCGGCCCTGCGCGTGCAACGCAACATGGCGCGCGCACACACCCGCGCATATGCGCTGATCCACGAAGCGGTCCCCGCGGCCTTCGTCTCGTGGGCTCACCACCTCATCACGTTCATGCCCGACCGTCCCGGCCACCGCGGCGATCGGTGGGCTGCCGCGCTCAGCGACCGCATGTTCAACCGGCCGTTCCTCGAGGTGATCGCCGAAGGGCGGTCGTCGGGCCCGCCGGGGCTGCGCATCGACGTGCCCGAAGCGAAGGGCACATGCGATTTCCTCGGCGTCAACCTGTACGGGCGCAGGCGCGTGCGCTTTTCCGCGCGCGACTGGCGCGCGGCGTTCAACCGTTTCGCGCCACCGGCGCCCGATGCGCCGCGCGGCGACCCCGGTGCGGAGGAGAAGTTCGGCGAGCCGTACCCGCAGGGGATCCGCGCGCTGGGCCAATGGCTGACGCGACTCGGCAAGCCGCTCGTGGTCACCGAGAACGGTTACGCGGACGCGCTCGACCGCGTGCGTCCGTCGGTGATCGTCGAGGCCGTGCGCAGCATGGACTCACTCATGGAGCGGGGATTCGACGTGCGCGGCTACCACCACTGGACCCTCGTCGACAACTTCGAGTGGGACGCCGGCTGGGACCTGCGTTTCGGCCTGTGCGAGCTCGACACGGCGACGCAGGCTCGAATTGTTCGCAGGAGCGGGCGCCTTTTTGCCGAAGTTGCACGTCGGAATGGATTCGATCGTCAGACGATCGTCCACCACGAGGTCCCGGAGCTGTGGCCGTGATCCGTGCTCTCCGATCCGCTTTTCCATGGGAATGCGCGGACGGCGCGCCGGCGTCATCTCGTTGTTGGTCTTCGCCGTGTCCGGGTGCCTCGCCTGGGCGGCCGGCGCCGCGGAGGTGAGGATGTCCTCGTCGGTCGAGGATTCGATCCGCGACTGCGCGAACAAGGAGCGCACGGAGCGCGGGTTGCGCACGCTCAAGCACGATCCCGCGTTGGATGCCGCAGCCCGCCTGCACGCACACCGCATGCTGGCGAGAGGGTTCTTCGACCACGAGGATCCCGACGGCGTCGGGCCCGCGGATCGCGTCAAGCGCTTCGCCAAGCGCCGGTACGTGATCGTGGGGGAGAACATCGCCGCCGGGTTCGATTCCACGGGTGCCACATGCCGCGGGTGGATGAACAGTCCCGGCCACCGCGCCAACATCCTGCGCACGAGCTTCACGCGCGTCGGCGCGGGCTACGCCTCCGGGGACAGCGAATACGGGCGCTACTACGTGCAGGTGTTCGCCGACGTGGCGGACTAGCGTCGCGGCGGGAAGAAACCCGCGTCCCACGTCCGTCCAGTAGTCGATGCAGAGCCTCCATGCGGGGCTACGATGCGTTTGGCTACGCGAGCAACGGCTGGCATGTGGACGGTCCTGGTCGTCGTGATGACGATGTGGACCACTGCGCCCTCGGCGCGGGCGGTGCCCACCGCGTCCTTCTCGTTCGCGCCGCAGTCACCGCTCACCGCCGACCCCATCACCTTTACCTCGACGGCGACCGGCGTCGTCACGTCGCAGGCATGGGACCTCGACGGTGACCGGTCGTGCGACGACGCGACCGGCGCGACGGCCCATCGTCCTATCCCACGTCCGGCGTCTACTCCGTCACGCTGTGCGTCGGCGACGGCGCCGGCGGCAGCGCGAGTCAGACACAGCCGGTCACCGTTCACAACCGGCCGCCGGTGGCAGCGTTCACGTATGCACCCGGCGCGCCCCTGCCGGGCGCCCAAATCGTCCTGACCTCTTTCTCCGCGGATCCGGACGGTCCGCTCGTGCGCCAGGCGTGGGACCTCGACGGGGACGGCGCGTTCGACGACGGGCAGGGACCATCCGCATCCGTGTCGTTCCCGGAGCCGGGCGACTACACGGTGAAGCTACAGGTCGTCGACCGCGACGGCGCGGCGCACGTGGCGCAGACCACGATCGGCGTGCAGGCTCCGGTGGCGCAGTTCCTCCGGCCGTTTCCTGTGGTGCGCGTGATCGGTGCGGTGGGGGAGCGAGGCACGAGGATCAGGGAGATCCTGCTGACGGTGCCCACGGGCTCGCGCGTAAGGATCGTCTGCCACGGCGGCGGTTGCCCCGGTGCCGGAGCGAAGCGCGGCGCGGTGGCCGCGCGCACCCTGCATATCCGCCGGTTCGCGCGGCGCTTGCTGCGCCCCGGTACGGTCGTCCGGATCTCGGTCACCAAGCCTGGGACGATCGGCAAGTACATGCGCTTGCGGATCCGCCGCGGCAGGTCGCCGAGCCGAATCGATCGCTGCCTGTTGTTCCCGGCGACGCAGCCGGTCCGATGCCCCGCCTGAGGAGGGATGCCTGAGCTTCCGTTCGCACGGCCGCTAGCGTTGGGCCGACGATGACCGGTCCTCCGACGACCTCTTCCCGGCGTGGGCGCCCCGCCGCCGCGAGCCGCGACGACGTCCTCGAGGCGGCGATGCTCCGCTACCTGCGCGGGGAGCGCATCGACGTGCAGGCGATCGCCGCGGACCTGGGTCTCGGCCGCACCACCATCTACCGCTGGTTCGGTTCGCGTGAGGGCCTGATCGGCGAGGTGCTCAACGCCGCCGCCGATCCGCTTCTCGATGCGGCACGCGCAAAGGCCCGCGGGCGCGGCGGGCCGATGCTCCTCGAGACCTTCGATCGCTTCAACCGCAGCCTCGCCGAGGCTCCGGCACTGCGCCAGTTCGTCGAGCAGGAGCGCGACGCGGCGCTGCGGATCATCACGTCGGGCGCCGGCATCGTGCAACAGCACATCGTGGCCAGGGTCACCGCCCTGATCGAGCAGGAGGCGCGCGCCGGGACCTACGAGCCGCCCGTCGACCCGGCCACTCTCGGATACGCGATCGTGCGCCTCGCCGAGGCCTTCCTCTTCAACGACGCCGCTGCGGGCATGCGCGGCGACGTCGATCGCCTGCGGGACGTCGAGGCGGCGATCCTTGGCGTGAAGGCGCCCTGAGCCGAGCTAGTCGTCGTCCTCATCGTCGTCGCGGCCGCCGTGATGGTCCTTCCAGCCGTGATGGCCGCGGTCCTTCCAGCCGTGATGGCCGCGGCTGGATTTCGTCCTCTTCAGGAACGGCTGGAGGTAGCGCACGAAGTCGTTGGCCGGATACGCCGACAGCGGATCGACGTGCGCGTATGTCGCGCTTGCATCCACCAATGTCAGCTTGCGCTCCGGGATCCCCGACTGCGATGCGAGCAGCCGTGCGGCGTCCAGCACGCGCTGCCCGCCGAGCGCCGCGCCGAACGCGTAGATCGGCATCTTGTGCAGGTCTGTCCCGTGCGTCGAGTGAACGTCCAGCACGGCCTGGACGGGATTAGAGATCCCCGCATTGACCGCTCCGGAGTCGATCGTGAGCCGCACCGGGTGGTACCACGCGGTACCGTCAAGCCCGATCAGACCTGTGCCGTGGAACATGTCCGCGACTCTCTGGATGGGGCTGATCTCTCCAGCGCGGTCCCACGGGCGCGGGTCGCCCTCGGCCGCGAGGCGGCCGGCGTGGACCTGGGCCGCGGCGAGGGTCAGCGGCGACGTCTCGGTGTCGAGCGCGTAGCCGTAGCCCGCCTCGCTGGTCGCGGGAACCGGCGGCTTCAGGTTCGCGGGCAGGAGGGGCCACTCCTGAAGGGTCGATGGCTCATTCGGCGTAAGCCGGGCAAGCGTCGACCCCACGATGTTGAAGAGGCCGGCGAAGGGGCTCGGGATTCCGCCGAAGGAAAGCCAGGGAGACCCCGCCGCGAGGTCCGTGAGCCGCTGCGACGCCTCGTCTGGCGTGAGGGTGGTGGGCCCGCTCCCTCCGTCGATCAGGACGAGGCCGGAGAGGTCGGCGGCGCCCGCGCGCCCGTTGAAGTCCCAGGTCGCATAGGCCGTCGCGATGGATGCTCCGAGGGAGTGGCCGCCGAGCACGACCTCGCGGCTGTGGCGGCGTGCCTGCGCGATGACGCGTCGCAGGTCTTCGACCGCGACTTTCATTCCCCAGCCGCGACCGAAGGCGACGTCAGCGTCGGGGATGAACTGGAAGTGGTCGGTAATGCTGGGATCCGTGAGAAAACCGAGGTAGTACTCGAAAACGTCCTGCGGCGTGGCCTCTCCGCGCTTCACGCGGTCCAGCATGGAATGGTCTTCGAGCAGGTTCTCGCGCCGCTCCACCGTCCACACCTGCCAGCCGTGCGTCCGGTCGGCGATCAGCCTTGCGAGCGGTCCGAACGACGCGGCGCTCGCTGACGTCCCCGGCGCCAGGACGAGGATCTTCCGCGCATACGGCGATCCCTCTTTGAGAATCCCGACCTTGTCGTACGCGGCCGGCGTCGCGGGATCGTCGTATCCGTCGATCCACGAGAAGCTGGTCGCTCCGGCCGCAGGCGCAAAGGCCGTGAGGGCGATCGCGACGACTACGACAGAGAATGCGCAGCGGCGGCTGCTTTCCCGGTTCATCCCTGCTCCTTCCCCTGGGCACTGAGTGATACAGGCCGAGGCGAATGTATCAAAAGCGAGGAGGGCGCTCTACGGGTCCGGCGAGTTCGCGACGTCGAGGTACGAGTAGCTGCCGGACCACCCGTCGCTCGACGACATCCCGGCGCAGCCCGCGCGAATGTCCTCGCACTTGAACCGTTCGCCGCCGGCACGCGTGATGTCGAGCCGCGAGCGGTAGTAGAACGAGAACAGGTTGCCGTCGCGGTCCGGGTCGATCGCGGCCTCGGCCGCGTCGCTGCGCCAGCGCGTCGTCAGCAGTCGCTTGTCGGCGCTCGAGTCCCCCTTCACGTACTTGTCGAACCACGCCGTCGTGTACCAGGCGACCTGGTCGATGCCGCGCAGGGATCCGCCGAAGCCCGGGTTCGGGATGAAGCTGAACTCGTAGTGGGTGCCGCCGCGGATTATCAGCTCACCCGTGTCGACGCCCGCCGCCGAGTAGGCGAGGGAGGCCTGGCTCTTGGCCAGCGGGTCGGGGTCCGCCGTGAACGGTGTCGGCGTGAGACCGTAGTCGGCCGACATGCCGAGCGCCGGCTTCGTGATCGGTGCGTCCGCGTGGCTTTGCGGATCGGCCGGGCAGGGCTGCACCGGCAGACCGCCGCTCGTGCTCGGGCGCCCGAGGTTGTCCCACGCGACGATCGCGCGCACCCGCGGGTCCTGCTGCCCGATGAACGAGACGCCCGCTGCACCGAACGAGTGTCCGGCGATCCCGATCTTCTGCTGGTTGATCAGGTTCCAGAAGGGGTTGTAAGCCGTGTTCAGGCCCGCTGCGACGCGGCGGTTCTGCTTCGGGACGTGCCGCGTGCCCGTCTCGCAGCTCTTGCGTGGCTTGTACACGGTCGTCGGTGTGGACAGGAAGAAGTCGAGCGCGTCGCGCGTGCCGTCGTAGAACGGACGGCCGTCGCTCTGCGCCGGGAAGCCCTCGTTCTCGTCCGGAGCTTCGCCGCGCCCGTCCGACTGTCCCTGGCCCTGCGGGTCCGACGTCAGCACGACGTAGCCCGCCTTCGCGAGCGTCTGGGCCGCGAACCAGTAGAGCTGCTCGGGAGCCTGCACCGAGCCGTTGGTGATGACGATTCCCGGCCGCTTGGCCGGTCCTGACCGCGTCGCCCACACGTGGCCGGAGATGGTCGCGCCGCTGCGCGCGGTGAAGAGCACTGGCTCCACGATGCCGTAGCCCTTTGCCTTCCAGTCGTACAGGCGCACGTCGCCGGCGCAGCCGTCCTCGCCGGTCGCGCACAGCTGGCCGTGGAAGTTGCGCTCGGGGTCGGCCGCCGCCGTCGTGATCGCCCGCTGTTGGTTCTGCTGGCTGACCTGGCGCAGCTGCAGCTGGTACTGCGCGGTGTTGTAGATCGTCTGGCGCTCCTGCGTCTTGGAGAAGTTCTTTGCCTCGGTCGCAGGATCGAACGCGCTCGCTGCGGGCGCGCCTGCGATCAGGACCCCGAGTGCGGCGACGGCGGTCACGAGAACCCGGCCAGGACTGATCGTCATGCTTCCTCCCCAAAATCCGACGCGGACGTTACGAAACACAAGGTGCCCAATGTCTCGAATTGGTAAACCGCTACATGGGGAGCCGCTGGCGGACCTGGTCGAGGCCTCCGAGGCGGTCGGCGCGACCCGCTCGCGACTGGCGAAGGTGGATCGCCTCGCGGAGGTGCTGCGGCGGCTGGCCCCCGACGAGGTGGCGGCCGGCGTCGCGTTCCTGTCGGGCGAGCTGCGGCAGCGCCAGATCGGGGTGGGGTGGGCTGCGTTGCGCGACCTGCCCGCGCCGGCGGCGGAGCCGAGCCTGACCGTCGGGGAGGTGGACGCGGCGTTCGCGCAGATCGGCGGCCTCGCGGGCCCGGGGTCGCAGGCGGCGCGGCGGGAAGCGCTGGCGGCGCTGTTCGCGCGCGCGACGGAGCCGGAGGCGCGGTTCCTCGTGCGATTGCTCGGCGGCGAGCTGCGTCAGGGCGCGCTCGAGGGAGTGATGGTGCAGGCCCTGGCGCGCGCCGCGGACGCGCAGCCGGCGGCGGCGCAGCGTGCGTTCATGCTGCGGGGTGACCTCGCGGCCGTGGCCGAGGTCGTGCTGGCGGAGGGCCCGGCCGCATTGGAGCGTTTCCGCCTGCAGGTCGGCCGTCCCGTGCGGCCGATGCTCGCGCGGCCCGCGAAGGACGTCGATGAGGCGCTGGAGCGACTCGGCGAAGCGGCGATCGAGTGGAAGCTCGACGGCGCGCGCGTGCAGATCCACAAGAGCAACGACGAGGTGCGAGTGTTCACGCGCACGCTCGACGACGTCACCGCACGCGTGCCGGAGATCGTGGAAGCGACGCTCGCGTTCGCCGTGCGGTCAGCGGTGTTCGACGGCGAAGCGATCGCGCTGCGCCCGAACGGACATCCGGAGCCGTTCCAGGTCACGAGCTCGCGTTTCGCGCGCGAGCAGGCGCGCGACGTGCCGCTGAGCCTGTTCGTGTTCGACGTGCTGCACGCGGACGGCGAGGACGTGCTGGACAGACCGGCGGCGCAGCGCGCAGCGCTGCTGGCGGAGCTGGTGCCCGAGGCGCAGCGCACGCCACGGGCGGTCGTGTCGGACGCCGCAGCCGCGGATTCGTTCCTGCAGGATGCGCTGGCCCGCGGTCACGAGGGCGTGATGCTGAAGGCACTGGACCAGCCCTACGCCGCCGGCAGCCGCGGCACGGGCTGGCTGAAGGTGAAGCCGGTGCACACGCTCGACCTGGTCGTGCTGGCCGCCGAGTGGGGCCACGGCCGCCGGCGCGGCTGGCTCAGCAACCTGCACCTCGGTGCGCGCGACCCGTCCGGCGACGGCTTCGTGATGCTTGGCAAGACTTTCAAGGGCCTCACCGACGCGATGCTCACCTGGCAGACCGAGAAGCTGCTGGAGCTCGAGACCGCCCGGGACGACCACACGGTGCAGGTCCGCCCGGAGCTGGTCGTGGAGATCGCCTTCGACGGCGTGCAGACCAGCCCGCGCTACCCGGGCGGAGTGGCGCTGCGCTTCGCCCGCGTCCTGCGCCACCGGCCTGACAAGTCTGCTGCCGACGCCGACACGCTCGACGCCGTCCTGTCGCGCAGATAAACCCACCACCGGGTTACCATGCGCGCGTGCCCGGCGATCATTCCGTAACCAAGCTGCACGGACTGGACGTCGCGTGGCGGCAGGAGCTCGAGGGCGGGGGGCGAGGGTTCGGACAGGACTTCATTCCCGTGGTCGAGCAGATGTTTGGCCGCGTGAGCCGGTTGTTCGAGCTGTGCGCCGGCCCCGGCTACATCGGGTTTTCCCTGCTGGCAAAGGGGCTCTGCGATCACTTGGTGCTGGGGGATGTGAACCCGCGGGCGATCGAGGTACTCCATGAGACCGTTCGCATGAATGGGCTTGAGGACAGGGTCACCATCTACGAGACCGACGCGCTCGACGGCATTCCCGCAGACGAACGCTGGGACCTCGTCGTCGTGAATCCGCCCCATTTTTCAGAGCAGGTCGGCAAGAACTCGAGCCTTGTTCTCACCGACCCCGAATGGCGCATGCACCGCAGCGTCTACGGAGGCGTGGCGGACTTCCTCAACCCCGGAGGGTCCGTCCTGATGCTGGAGAGCACCGAGGGCAGCAGGCCGGGCGAGTTCATTCCCATGATTGCCGACGGAGGCCTGTCCCACATGCGGACCATGTGGTATTCCGGTAGCGGGGCCCTGCCCATCTTCTATTTCATGTGGGCCCAGAAGGCGATGCCGGGCATGACCTTCGACGACGAGCCGGTCGAGCTCGACATCGTGCTTCGCGAGACTCCCGGGGAGCCGGTGGTCGCCCCTGCCGGCCGGCCCTGCGCCGTGCACCTCGTGAACGAGACCGGCCGTCCGGTCGGGCCGCGGGTGCTCGACGGTTCCGGCGCCTCTCAGCTGTGGCTGCGCGTCGACAAGATGCCGGCCGGAGCGAAGGCGCAGCTGCCGGTCATGGCTCTCAAGGCAGGCGAGTACGAGGTGCGCGACCGCATCGAGGACGTCACCGTCGGTCGCCTCGTGGCGCAGTGAGCCCGGCGGCTTAGCGGGTCAGCCCGGGCGCCACCAGTCGGCGCTCTTTGCGTACAGCTCCCCGTCGAGCACGAGGAAGTCCAGGTCCATCGCGCGGAAAGCGCCGAGCGCGTCCCGGCCGGTGGTCACGATCGGCTGTCCGCGGAGATTGAACGACGTGTTGATCAGCGCATCGCTGCCTTCCTGGCGGCGGAGCACGTCGGCCACGGTCCCGGTCGCGTCGTCTTCCATCACCTGCGGCCGTGCCGTGCCGTCGACATGGATCGCTGCGGGAATCGCCCGGCGGCCCTCCTCGGACACGGGCAGTCCCCCGATCATGTAGCGCGTCAGGTGCTCGCGCTCCCCCCACAGCCGGGAGGACCGCCCGCGTAGCGCGACCGGGCCGAACGGCCGCCAGGGCTCGCGGTCCTTGACGGCGTTGACGCGGTCCTTCATCGAAGGCTCGGCCGGCGAGGCGATGATCGAACGGTGGCACAGCGCACGCGGCCCGACCTCGGCGCGGCCCTCCGCGACCGCCCCGATCCGCCCGGCGGCGATCGCCTCGCAGATGCGGTCGACGTCGAGCGGCTCGACGAGCAGCCCGTCGCGGTCGCCCGCGCCCGGCATGTCTGCGGCGACATCCGGTCCGAGATAGGGATCGAGCGGCTGCGGGCTGCGGGGCGGGGCGACATGCCACGCGGCCCCCAATGCGACCCCGGCGTCATGCGGGATCGGCGGGGCGTAGACGGGCTCGTCGAGCAAGCCGTTCGCCGCGCAGTTGAGGGCGACGCCGCCCGACAGGGCAACCCGCTCCTCGCCCGTCAGCTCGCGGGCCAGGTCGACCAGATGGCGAACCCGCGACTCGACGACCGTCTGCACGCTCCAGGCGGCGCGCACCGCGGTCTCGTCCTGGTCGAGATCGCGCGCGCCAGCAGCAACGCTCTGACCGCCCGCGCGCTCCTCGAGCACCTTCGTCCAACACTCGATGATCGGGTCGTAGTCGTAGCGGTCCGGGATCGAGAAAGGCGGCCGCAGGCCGTCATCGTCCTCCGTCATCAACGGCCACGGCTCGACGCCGCGGGCGCGTCCGTAGGCCGCCAGCCCCATGGTCTTGCCGGCCTCCAGGAAGCCGAAACCGATGAACCGGGAGGCGGCGTCGTACATCCAGCCGAGCGAGTGCGACCGCGGCCAGACCCGCTTTCGCAGCAGCCTGGTCCCGGGTGCGCCGGAGTAGATCGACGTGCTCTCGACCTCGCCGTTGCCGTCGACGACCAGGATCGCGGCGGTGTCCCAACCCGACGCGTGATAGCCGGCGGTCGCGTGGGCGAGGTGGTGCGGCACGAATTCCAGATCGGGGAGGTCCTTCCACGTGCGGTTCCACCCCAAAGTCTTGTTCAGCCAGTCCGGGATGTCCTCGAACCGCCATCTGATGTTCTTCCACCAGCGGGCCGCGTACGGCACGTCCCAACCGACCGCGACCACGTCGATCTCGCGCGGGTCGATGCCCGCCTTCTCGATGCAGAACCTGGCCGCCTGCACGGGCCGCTCGCGGATCGCATGCTTGTTGCGCGTCATGCGCTCCTCCTCGACGAACGCGGCGATCTCCCCGTGCTCGTTCACGAGGCAGGCGGCAGAGTCGTGCCAGCCGGCTGGAATGGTGTTGAGGCCGAGGACCCACATGATCGTCAGGCCCTCTGCCGGGCCGCGTGCGTATCCATCCGGCGGGTCAAAAAGCGCCGGCGGCGACCGCGTCCTTCACAGCGGGCGCGTAGGCGGTGATCGTCTCGTCGCGCACGCTGAAGATGCCGGCGCGCTCGGGTGGCATTCCTTTTGAGACGCCGGCGTTCGCCCCCGGCGACAACCTCTTTGCCCGCCACTGCTCTTCGGACTTGATGTAGTAGTGGTTGATTCGCAGGCGCGCAAACGAGACCTCGTCCGTGATGCCGAACGGCTTGCGGTCCACCGGGTGGCCCTGCTCGTTGACGGCGAAACCGTCCGAATAGATGAAGCAGTGCGGATTGACACCCGTCGAGCGCACCGTGCGGCGCGGATCGACAACGGACTTCACGGTGTGGTGGTTCCTGCCGTCATCGCGGGCGCGCCACAGGTAGTTCTCGATCACGAGCCCCTCCGGTCGCGTCTTGTGACCAGACGATCCGAACAAGGCCCAGTTGACGACCACCCCGGGGTGCTGCTCGTAGTCGGCGAGGATGTCCGGCACCGGTGCAAGCGTCGGCGAGAACAGGAACTCGTCGAGGTCGATGAACGCGATCCACCGCGCCTGGTCGCGGCGCGTCTCGAGGCAGTGCGCGTAGGCCGTGATCTGTCCGGGGTTGTCCGGCCATGGGCGCACCTCCACGCAGCCGTCGGCGACGTAGGGCGCGAGCTGCTCGTGATGGTCATCGGTGCTGCTGTTGTCGTACAGAAAGAGCTTCTCGACCCCCACCAGCCGATGGAACTCGACCCACTCGCGCAGGTATGGGCCCTCGTTACGGTAGATCGCGCAGACGGCGAGGTAGTGCATTTTTCAATCGTAGTTGCTGTTCCTGGGCAGGTCATGACTTCCTCGGAGCCGGGGAGACCTCGGCGAGCCGGCGGTGCAGCCGCTCGCGCAGCTCATCGGGCTCGTAGGTGCGCTGCGCCCGGCGCTTGCGCGCGACGACCACGCCGGTGGCCGCCACCCCCGCCAGGCCGGCGAGCCCGATCAGCTTCCAGGGTACGCGCATCGAGTCCGTAGGTTATGGCGCGTGAACGACACCGCCCTGACCCTGGACGACGCCGTGGCCACCGCCGCGACCGGCGACATCTGGCTGTTTCGCGGCAAGTCGATCCCCGACCGGGCCATCCGCGCCGTCACCAACAGCCCGGTCAACCACGTCGGCATGGTGGTCGCGCTGGATGACCTCCCGCCACTCCTCTGGCACGCGGAGCTGGGCCGCTCGCTGGCCGACGTGTGGACGGGAGAGCGGCAGCGCGGCGTGCAGCTGCACCTGCTGCGCGACGCCGTCACGACGTGGAACGAGCGCTACGACCAGCGCGCGTGGGTGCGCCACCTGGAGGGCACGGTCGAGCGACACCACGAGGATCGGCTGATGGAGATCATCGACCGCTATGACGGCCGCCCGTTCCCGACCAGCCTCGGGCTTGCCCGCCGGTGGCTCAGCGGCCGCGCCCGCCGCTCGTCGTCACTGGAGACGATCTACTGCGCCGAGCTGGTCGCCACGACCTATCAGCACACGGAGCTGCTGCCGGCCGGACGGCCGGCGAGCTGGTACGACCCCGGGAGGTTCTGGAGCGGCGACAGCATCGAGCTCGTGCCGCCGTTCAAGCTTGCGCGCGAGGTTGCGGTGCGCTAACCGCCTGTGCGCCAGTGCGGCACGGCGACCGCGACGAGGCGAAGCTGCCGCTCGACCCTGTGCACGATGTCGTCTTCCACCTCCGGGCTGTCGACCGGCATGTCGAGGATCTCCTCCGCGGTGGAGACCATCGCGTTCACGATCAGGCCGGCCATCATCTGCAGGTCCTCGGTGGTCCACGCGCTGAGGTACGGGAACCGTGCGAGGTCGGTCGCGAGCTCGCTCGAGAACAGGCGGATCTCGCTGCGGATCGCCTGCCGCAGCGCACTCACGCCGCCGAACCGCTCGCGCGCGATGAAGCGGAAGTGCAGGCGGTGCTCGTGGACGTGGTGCACGAGGATCTCGACCGAGCTGCGGATCACGTGGTCCGGGTTCGTCTCCGACCGGGCCGAGCGGATCATCTGGCGCAGCGTCCGGAAGGACTCGTCGACGAGCGCCAGCCCCAGCTCCTCCATGCTCGCGAAGTGCCGGTAGAAGGCGGTCGGGACGACCCCGGCCTGGCGGCTGACCTCGCGCAGGCTGAGGCTGCCGAAGCTGTTGTCCTTGAGCAGCAGTAACGCTGCCTGCAGCAGGTCCGCGCGCGTGCGTTGCTTGCGCTCGCGGCGGGATTCGGGGACCGCCGCAGTTCCGGTGGGAGCACGGCCGTGCACGTGGCAAGTGTGACATAACGCACGGATATCACGGGTAACCGGCCGCCATTACGGGGTACTCTGTGCACAGTTGTTCACTGAATCCACAACAGCCCGCCTCGGCCGCCGTGTTCTCGGCTCGCCCCTGCTCGAGGCGCTCGCCGCGCCCCACGGCGTCGACCGCTACCTGGAGCTGATCCGCCCCTGGTGGTCGCTGCACGCGGCGCGGGCCGAGGTCGCCGACGTCCGCCGCCAGACAGGCGACAGCGTCACGTTGACCCTGCGCCCGAACGAGAACTGGCAGGGGTTCAGCACGGGACAGTTCGTGCGCCTGACGGTCGAGATCGACGGCGTGCGCCACACGCGCTGCTATTCGCCCGCCTGCTCCGAGCACGCCGCCGGCCACATCGAGTTCACCGTCAAGGCGCATCCCGAGGGCAAGGTCTCCGGTTTTCTCAACCGCGCGGCACGACCAGGGATGGTGGTCGGGTTGTCGGCGGCGGACGGGGACTTCGTCCTGCCGGCGCAGCGCCCCGACCACCTGCTGCTGATCAGCGGCGGCAGCGGCATCACACCGGTGATGTCGATGCTGCGCACGCTGTGCCACGAGGGACATGCCGGGGCCGTGACCTTCCTCCACTATGCGCAGACGCGCGATCGCGTCCCGTACCGCCGCGGGCTCGCCGAGATGGCGATCCGTCATCCGAACGTGCGGGTCGCGCTCGCCTATACGCGCGAGGCCGACGGCACCCTCACCGGCCATCTCAGCCGCGAGCACGTGCGCGCGGTCGCTCCCGCGGCCGACCGCGCGCCGGCCTACGTCTGCGGGCCGCCCGGGCTGATCGAGTCGGCGCGCAGGATCTGGGCCGAGGACGGCATCGAGCAGCTGCTCCACGTCGAGAGCTTCCTCCCGCCTTCGCTCGCCCTCCCCGGCGACCGTCCCGAGGGCAGCGTGAGCTTCGCTCGCACCCGCGAGCTGGTGCCGAACACCGGCCGCTCCCTGCTCGAGCAGGCCGAGCAGGCCGGACTCAGCCCTCAGTTCGGTTGCCGCATGGGCATCTGCCACACGTGCACCTGCCGCAAGACGGCGGGGAGCGTCCGCAACCTCGTCAGCGGCGAGATCTCGAGCGCAGATGAAGAGGACATCCAGATCTGCGTCTCGGTGCCGGTCGGCGACGTCGAGATAGATCTATGACAAAGAGGAGATCACCATGACCACCACAGTTCCCAAGCTCACCCCCGAGCAGATCGAGTCCTTCGGCGAGGAGCTCGACGCGATCCGCCAGCGGGTCGTCGCCGACCTCGGCGAGCGCGACGCGGGCTACATCCGCAAGGTGATCCGCGCCCAGCGCGGGCTCGAGGCCGCCGGTCGCGGGCTGATGTTCGCGAGCTTCTTCCCGCCCGCGTGGCTCGGCGGCGCGACGGCCCTGTCGCTGTCGAAGATCCTCGACAACATGGAGATCGGCCACAACGTCATGCACGGTCAGTACGACTGGATGAACGATCCCGACCTGAGCGGCAAGGCCTTCGAGTGGGACACGTCGTGCCCCGGCGACCAGTGGCGTCATTCCCACAACTACATGCACCACACGCACACCAACATCGTGGGCAAGGACCGCGACCTCGGGTACGGCATCCTGCGCATGTCCGAGGACCAGCGGTGGCATCCGTACTACCTGGGCAACCCGCTGTACGCGGCGCTGCTGGCGACCTTCTTCCAATACGGAGTCGCATTCCACGATCTCGAGCTGGAGCGCGTCACCGCCGGCAAGGCGACCCTCGGCGAAAAGCGCGACATGATTGGTGCGATCTGGAACAAGGTCCGCCAGCAGACGCTGAAGGACTATGTCCTGTTCCCCGTGCTGACCGGTCCGTCGGCTCCATTCACGCTGGCCGGCAACGCGACCGCGAACCTGACGCGCAACCTGTGGGCGTTCACGATCATCTTCTGCGGGCACTTCCCCGACGGCACGCAGGAGTTCACGGAGGAGGAGACGGCGGAGGAGACCCGCGGCCAGTGGTACTACCGCCAGCTGCTCGGCTCCGCCAACCTGACCGGCGGGAAGCTGTTCCACATCCTGGCCGGCAACCTCAGCTTCCAGATCGAGCACCACCTCTTCCCCGACATCCCGGCCCACCGCTACGCCGAGATCTCGGTCGAGGTGCGCGCGGCGTGCGAGCGCTACGGCATCCCGTACAACACCGGCCCGCTGCCCAAGCAGTTCGGCAGCGTCGTGCGCAAGATCGTGAGGCTGGCGCTGCCGGACCGCCGGGACCGGCCCGCCGAACACGGTCCCCGCGCGATCCCGGTGCGTGCGTCCGAGCGCGATCCACTGGCCGCAGCTGAAGTCTGAGATCCTTCCGGCGATGGCCCCGCTGGACAGGATCGAAACCCGCAAGGACACCCTGCAGGTGGCGGTCGAGTCCGGCGCCACACACGTCGGGCAGATCATGGGGATCGTGGCCGGAGCCGTGCGCGACGTCGCGCACGAGCTCGGCGACTGGGCAACCGACGTCTTCGAGATGCGCGACGCCGCCAAGCGGGCGGAGGCCGACGGAGGCAACATCGACGAGTGACTCGGACCACGACCTTGGGATGGACCGCGCGATCACGCGGCGGGACTTTCTCGATGGCGTCGCGATCGGCGCGGGCGGACTCGTGCTGACCTCGGTGCTCCCCGGCTGCGACCTCGGCGGCGGAGATGACGGCGGCCCGTCGGATCCCGACGAGCTGACTGGGCTCCGTGGCCTGACCGACGAAGCCAGGCGGATCCCGCACGAGCTTCGCGACGGGACCTTCTGGCAGGCCGCCGGCGACCCTCAGGACACCCGCGAGCGCTACGACCTCGTCGTGGTGGGAGCCGGGATCAGCGGCCTGGCCGCCGCGCGGTTCTTCCAGCGCGAATACGGCGGGAACGCCAAGATCCTGATCCTCGACCCGCTCGACCAACCCGGCGGTCATGCGGCGCGCAACGAGTTCACGCCCGACGGCGCGGGCGCACGCGTCCTGGTCGGCTATGGCGGCTCGCAGACGCTCGACACGCCGTCCGCGTTCTCGACGCCGGCGCGCGTGCTGCTCGACGACGTCGGTGTCGAGGTGCAGCGGTTCGAGCGGTACTTCGACCAGGGCTTCAACAAGCGCCACCGGCTGCGGCGCGGGACCTTCTTCAACAAGGAGGTGTACGGGCGCGACCACCTCGCGTTCGGTGGCGAGCCGGGCGTGTTCCGCGATGCGCCGCTCAACCCGCGGGCGAAGGCCGACCTGATCAAGCTCTACACCGACCCGCCCGACGTCTTTCCCCGCCTCTCGGACTCGCAGAAGAAGGACCGCCTCACCGAGCTCACCCACGAGCAGTTCCTGCGCCGCCACATGAAGCTCGACGACCAGGCCCTGGGATTCCTGCGGCGGCTCTCCGACGACGAGTGGGGCTTCGGCCTCGACGCGGTGGGCGCGATCGATGCCTGGGCGGACGGCTATCCCGGCTTCGACGGCCTCGGACTGGACGACGCGGTGCCGTACCGTACGAACGCCCCCACCGAGCACAAGGTCTGGGACTACGAGGACCCGTACATCCACCACTTCCCGTGCGGTAACGGGGGTGTCGCGCGCTCGATCATCCGCAAGCTGATCCCGGCGGCGCTGCCCGGCCGGGGGATGGAGACGATCCCGACCACAGAGCTCGACTACGGCCGGCTCGACCAGAAGGCCAACCGCGTGCGGATTCGCCTCAACAGTCCGGTCGTGCGCGTGCGCCACAACGGCGACCCCGGCAGCGCTCGCGACGTCGAGGTCGCCTACGTGCAGGACGGCAAGCTGCGCAAGGTCACCGGCGAGCAGGTCGTCCTTGCATGCTGGAACACGATGATTCCCTATATCTGCGAGGGCCGCCCGCAGCGCCAGCGTGACGCGCTCGCCTTTGCGACCAAGCTCTGCCCGATGTACACGAACGTCCAGATCCGCAACTGGACCTCGTTCGCAAGGCTGCGGCTGTCAGGTGCGGACTGCCGCAACATGTACTGGGTCAGCATCGACCTCGACTATCCGGTGAGCATGGGCAGCTACAAATTCCCGGACAGCCCCGAGGAGCCGATCGTGCTGCACCTGCCACGCGCAGTCACCAAACCGGGGCTGCCGCCGCGCGAGCAGGGGAGGGCAGGCCGGGCGGAGCTGATGGGGACCACGTTCGAGCAGGTCGAACGCGCGACGCGCGATCAGCTCGCACGCGTCCTGGCCGGCGGCGGCTTCGACCCGGCACGCGACATCGAGGCAATCACCGTCAACCGCTGGGCGCACGGCTACGCCTACGAGTACGGGCGCCCGTGGGACAGGTTCTGGCCCGACGGGCCGCTGCCGAGCCATGCCGCCCGCAAGCGGTTCGGCCGCATCGCGATCGCGAACTCCGACTCGGCGCCGCGCGCCTACGCGGACACCGCGATCGACATGGCCTATCGCGCGGTGCGGGAGCTGGCCGGACGGCCGCCCGGCAAGGTCGCGCGCGGGGTGGACGGAGTCGCGCCGTAGCCTTCCTCTCACGAAACGCTCGGCCCAGGCGTTTGAGGAATATCCGCGCTCAGCCTACGACTGGAGGACACATGCCCGAGCAGTCTCAGCACCGCAAGGCCGAGGAGTTCCGTGCACTGCACGAGGGGGATCCGTTCGTCATCCCGAATCCGTATGACGCCGGCTCCGCGAAGGTCCTGGCCGCCCTCGGCTTCAAGGCGCTGGCCACGACGAGCGCCGGATTCGCGTTCACGCTCGGCCGGTTGGACGGCGACGTCACGCTCGACGAGGTGATGGATCACACCGGCGTGCTCGCGCGCGCCACCGACCTGCCCGTCTCGGTCGATATGGAGAACGGGTACGGGCCGGCCCCCGAGGACGCGGCGCTTGCCGTCACGCGCGCCGCCGAGGCCGGCGCGGTCGGCGGCTCGATCGAGGACTGGGACGCCGAGCACGGCATCTACGACATCGAACACGCGACCGAGCGCGTGGCCGCGGCTGCCGAGGCGGCCGCAAAGGTCGGCTTTCCGTTCACCCTCACCGCACGCGCCGAGAACCACTTCCGGAAGAACCCGGACCTCGACGACACGATCGCCCGCCTGCAGGCCTACGAGCGCGCCGGCGCCGATGTCCTGTACGCGCCGTGGCTGCGCACCAACGAGGAGATCCGCGCCGTTTGCGACGCGACCTCCAAGCCGATCAACGCGCTGGCGCTTCCCGGCATGACGGTGGCGGAGATCGCTGCGGCCGGCGGTCAGCGCATCAGCGTGGGGAGCCAGCTTGCCTTGGTCGCGATCGCCGCGTTCGCGAAGGCGGCCGAGCAGATCCGGGACGCGGGCGAATTCTCGGCCTTGAACGTGCGCGTCCCGATCAAGGAGTGGCTGGGGGGCTCCGCCCCTACAACCCCAGCTGCTTCCCGATGATCTCTTTCATGATCTCGTCGGTCCCCCCGCCGATCGGTCCCAGCCGCGCGTCGCGTAAAGCGCGCTCCACGTCGTACTCGCGCATGTAGCCGTAGCCGCCGTGGATCTGCACGGCGTCGTCGGCGACCTCGACGGCTGCGCGGCAGGCGAGCAGCTTCGCCATCGAGACCTCCTTCAGCGCGTCCTGGCCACTGATGAACAGGCGCAGGCCCTGGTAGGTGAGGTCGCGGCTCGCCTGGATCTTCACCGCCATCTCCGCGAGCTTGTGGCGGATCGCCTGGAAGCGGCCGATCGAGCGGCCGAACGCCTCGCGCTCCAGCGCGTATTCGAGCGTGCGCTCGAACGTCGCCTGCATCCCGCCGACGGCGCCGAGCGCCATCGCCAGCCGTTCCCACTGGAAGTTGGCCATGATCTGGTAGAAGCCCTGGTTCTCCTCGCCGAGCAGGTTCTCCGCCGGCACGCGCACGTCCGAGAACGCCAGCTCACCGGTGTCCGATGCGTGCCACCCGAGCTTCTCGAGCTTGCCCGTCACCTCGAAGCCCGGCATCCCCTTCTCGATCACGAGAAACGAGAGCCCGTGGTGCCCGCCCTCCTGCGTCGTCTTCACCGCGGTTACGTAGAAGTCCGCGCGCACGCCGTTGGTGATGAAGGTCTTGGAGCCGTTCACTACGTACTCGCCGTTGTCGCGGCGCGCGAACGTCTTCAGGCCGGCGACGTCCGAGCCGGCGGCCGGCTCGGTGATCGCCAGCGCGCCGATCTTCTCGCCCTTGATCCCGGGCACGATCCAGCGCTGCTTCTGCTCCTCGGTGCCGAACTTGAGGATCGGCGGCATCGCGATCCCGGTGTGGCCTCCGATCCCGGCCGCCACACCACCGGACCCGCAGCGCGCCATCTCCTCAGCGAACACCGCCCCGTGCACCGTGTCGCCGCCCTGGCCGCCGTACTCCTCCGGATACGAGATGCCGAGGAAGCCCAGCTCGCCCATCCGCGTGAACAGGGAGAGCGGGAACTCGCGCGCCTCCTCCCACTCGGGCGCATGCGGGCGGATCTCCTTCTCCACGAACGCGCGCAGCGACTCGCGCAGCGCCTCGTGCTCCTCGGTGAAGGGCGGGACGAGCGCGCTCATGCCCGCGCCCGGTCCTCGGCGGCGGGCCCGGCGCCATCGCGCTCGCGCACCTCGTCCCACTGCTCGAGGGTCGTGTGGCCGCGGCCCTCGTGGTCGAACCCGAGCAGATCGCCGGCGCGGTTCCTGGTGTCCGAGTGGTGGTACGCGCGCACCTCGGCGATCAAGCCGTCGCGCACGATGAACCACTCGGTCCCGCGGTCGATGCGTTGCACGTTGTCGTGCCGCGGATCGCGCCACAGCATCGTCCACTCGATCACGACCTCGTCACCCGACTCGATGGCGTGCTCGAGGTGCCAGCTCGCGTCGAGGTGCTTGACGCCCTGCTCGGTGATCTCGCCGATCTCCTGCGCACTGCGGTGCGGGCCCAGGCGCGTGTAGAAGTGGTTCGCGTCGGCCTGGAAATGCCGCGCGACCTTCTCGACGTCGCCGGTGTTCAGGTCGCGGTAGTACGCACGCACGCGCTCCAGAGGAGTGAAGTCGCTCATCGCGGGTCCTTCGGCGGCTCGGGAGTCGCCGGGGCCTCGCCAAGGTAGCGCCCGAAGTGGAAGCTCGTGACGCGGTACTGCTCGCGGAAATAGAAGCGGTGCGCGTCGCCGCGATGCACCCCGGAGTCGAGCTGGATCGACCCGCAACCCTCGTCCCGCGCCTGCTGCACCAGATAGTCGTTCAACCGCTGCCCGTACCCATGTGAGCGGAACTCCTCCGCCGTCACGAGATCGTCCACATAAAGGTGGCGGCCGCTGATCAAATTGGTCCCGATCCGATACCCGGCAACCGCCCGCGGCTCATCGCCGTCGAAAACGGCCACAACGCGATACCCCTCCGGTTGGGCCAGCTCATAGAGCCGAAGAAAGTCATCGAGAGAGAGATGCGTCCGCAACTCCCTCATCACCTCGAACACCGCGGGCAGGCGCTCGTCGGCCGGCGAGATCTCCTCGACGATCAAAGGCCGTAGGAGCGGCCGATAACTTCCAGCATGATCTCGTCGGTGCCGGCGCCGATGCGGTTCAGCCGCATGTCACGCCAAGCGCGCTCGACCCCGTACTCCTTCATGTAGCCGTAGCCGCCGTGGATCTGCACGCAGTCGTCGCAGACCTCGCACCCGATCCGCGACGCGTACAGCTTCGCCATCGAGATCTCGCGCACGGGGTACTCGCCGTTCTGCACGCGCCACGCGGTGGTGTAGACCATCTGCCGCGCAGCCTCGATCTTGGTCGCCATCTCGGCGAACTTGTGGCGGATCGCCTGGAAGCGGCCGATCGGCCGGCCGAAGGCGTTGCGCTCCTTTGCGTACTCGAGCGTCCTGTCGAAGACGCGCTGCGCACCGGCCACGGAGCCGGCGGCGCCGATCAGGCGCTCGCCCTGCAGCTCCCACATGATGTGGTAGAAGCCCTTGCCCTCCTCGCCGACGAGGTGCTCGACCGGCACCCGCACGTCCTCGAAGGTCAGCTCCGCGGTGTCGGAGGAGTGCATCCCGAGCTTCTCCAGCTTTCGCGACACGTGGAACCCGGGCGTGTCCTTCGGCACGACGAACAGCGAGAAGCCGTCGTAGCCCGCATCGGAGTCCGTCTTCGTGACGAGCACGATGAAGTCCGCGCGCACCCCGTTCGTGATGAAGGTCTTGGAGCCGTTGATCACGTACTCGTCGCCATCCCGCACGGCGCGCGTGCGGATGCCGGCGACGTCGGAGCCCGCGCCCGGCTCGGTGATGCCGAGCGAGGAGATCATCTCGCCCTTGATCGACGGGACCAGGTACGTCTGCTTCAGGTACTCGGAGCCGAACTTGAGGATCGGTGGCGTCGCCATGTCGGTGTGGACCGCGACACCCATCGCCAGACCGCCGTTGTTCGAGTGCGCCATCGCCTCGCCGCGCATGAGCGACATGAAGTAGTCGCCGCCCTGGCCGCCGTACTCCTCCGGGAAGTACACGCCGAGAAAGCCCAGCTCGCCCATCCGCGTGAACACCGAGTCGGGAAATCCCTGCTCCTCCCACTCGTCGGAGTGGGGCGCCAGCTCGCGCTCGGCAAAGGTCTGGATCGACTCGCGCAGCTGCTCGTGCTCGTCGGTGATGCAGAAGTGGCGCTTCGGTGCACTGAAGTCGGGCTTGATCTCGGTCGCGGCAGTCGCCATCTGTGAAAACCTCCGGGCTCGGTGCGCTTGACAGACGCTTTGCGGAAAGCTACAAGAGGCCCCGGGAAAAGTAAACAGTAGGACTTCCTACTTACCGCGAGGAGATACGCCCTGCCCGACTTCCAGACGCTGCTCTACGGCGTGGAGGACCACGTCGCGACGATCACGCTGAACCAGCCCGACAACCGGAATGCGCTCTCGAACGAGCTGCTGACCGAGCTGATCGCGGCATTCGAGGCCGCGCGCGACGACGAGGACGCGCGCGTGGTGGTGCTCACCTCCTCGCACGAGACGACCTTCTCGTCGGGCGCGAACCTGGCGGGCTTCGCGGCCGACGTGCCGCTGATCCACCGCCACCTCGGCACAGCGAAGTTCCCGGAGCTCTTCCGCCTGATCGGGGAGCTGGGCAAGCCGACGATCTGCGCGGCGAACGGGCACGTGCTCGCGGGCGCGCTCGGGATCGCGCTCGCCTGCGACCTGATCGTCGCCAAGGAGGGGGCGACGTTCGGCACGCCCGAGATCAACGTGGGCGCGTTTCCCTTCATGATCATGGCGCTGATCTACCGCAACGTGCCGCGCAAGAAGACGACCGAGCTGCTGCTGCTGGGCGAGCGCATCGACGCGCGCGAGGCGGAGCGCATCGGGATCGTGAACAAGGTCGTGCCGGCCGCCGAGTTCGATGGGGCGGTGGCCGAGTGGGCGCAGAAGCTCGCCTCCAAGTCGCCGCTGATCATGCGCCTCGGAAAGGACGCCATGTTCCGGCAGCAGGACATGGCGTTCATCGATGCGCTCGACTACCTGCGCGCGCAGCTCAGCCTCGCGATGTCGACGGAGGACATCGTCGAGGGAGTGCAGGCCTTCTTCGAAAAACGTGACCCGCAGTGGAAAGGGCGGTAATGGGAGACACCGAGACAAAGGTCGACAAGCAGCTCGAGCACCAGATAGAGGTGGTGAACGAGCTGTCGCGCGACCCGTCGGACGGGCACCCCGGTGAGGTAGCCGCGGCGCAGCCCAGCGAGCACGGTGACACCAGCGGCCTCAAGCCGCTCGTGGACGACCTGCACGACCGCCGCGAGAAGATCAAGCTCGGGGGCGGCGTCGAGAAGATCGACGCGCAGCACGCGAAGGGCAAGCTGACCGCGCGCGAGCGGGTCGACCTGCTCGTCGACGCCGGCACGTTCGTCGAGATCGGCATGCATGGTCGCCCTCACTTCTCCCAGCGCTCGATGGAAGGCCGCGACGCTCCCGCCGACGGCGTGATCACCGGATGGGGTGACGTCGACGGCCGCCGCTGCGCGGTCGTCGCCTACGACTTCACGGTGATGGCCGGCTCCATGGGCATGACCGGCGAGATCAAGGTCGGTCGCATGCGCGAGATGGCGCTGCAGAAGCGCATGCCGTTCATCTGGCTGCTCGACTCCGCCGGCGCCCGCATCCAGGAGGCGGTCGGCTCGCTGTTCGCCGGCTCCGGTCACCTGTTCCGCGAGGAGGTGATCATGTCCGGCGTCGTGCCGCTCGTGGCGGGCATGCTCGGCCCCTGCGCGGCCGGCACCGCCTACATCCCGGGCCTCTCCGACTTCGTCCCGATGGTGTCGGGCCAGGGCGCGATGGCGCTCGCGGGCCCGTACCTGGTGAAGGCCGTCACCGGTGAGGACATCGACATGGAGGACCTCGGCGGCGCGAAGGTCCACTGCCGCAAGTCGGGCGTCGGTGACCTCGAAGTCGCAGACGACCGGGAATGCATCGAGGCGATCAAGACCTACCTGTCGTACTTCCCCTCCAACTGCGAGCAGCAGCCGCCGATCCGCGAAACGGCCGACCCTGTCGATCGTATGGATGAGGAATTGCTCGACATCGTCCCCGAGTCGCCGCGCCACCCGTACAACATGTACGACCTGATCGAGCGGATCGTCGACGACGGCGAGTACTTCGACATCAAGCCGAAGTGGGCGAAGACGATCATCACCTGCTTCGCGCGGTTCGGCGGCCGGCCGGTCGGCATCGTCGCAAGCCAGCCAAAGCAGCTCGCCGGCATCCTCGAGAACGACTCCGCCGACAAGGCGGCACGGTTCGTCAACCTCTGCGACGCGTTCAACATCCCGCTCGTCTTCCTGCAGGACGTGCCGGGGTTCATGGTCGGCTCGAAGGTCGAGCAGGAGGGCATCATCCGCCACGGCGCCAAGATGCTCTACGCGGTGTCGCGCGCGACGGTCCCGAAGGTCACGGTCGTGATCCGCAAGGCGTACGGCGCCGGCTACTACGTGATGAACGGCCGCGCGTACGAGCCCGACCTGATCATGGCGTGGCCGGGCGCGGAGATCTCGGTGATGGGCGCGGAGGGCGCGGTGAACATCATCTTCCGCAAGCAGATCGAGGCGGCCGAGGACCCCGAGGCCACGCGCAAGGCGATGGTCGACGAGTTCAAGGCCATCATCGACCCGTACATCGCCGCGGGCAACGACATGGTCGACGACATCATCGACCCGCGCGAGACGCGGCCGCGGATCATCCGCGGGTTGGAGATGGCGGCGACCAAGCGCGTCGAGCGGCCGTGGAAGAAGCACGGGGTGATGCCGGTTTGACGGACTCCGACGTCGACGTGATCAGTGAAGTCAACGCCGCGGTCGCGAAGGGCGACCCGGGGGCCATCGCGGCGCGTCTTCATGCGGATGTCGTCTGGGAGCACAACATTGGAGTGGGCTCGCCCGATGAGGGGGTCTACCGGGGGCGCGAGAGCGTGATCGCGCTCTTCGAGCGAATCGTCGAGGCCTGGGAATTCATCCGCCCAGAACCGCACAGCATCGACCGGCTCGACGACGGCCGTTATCGCGTCAGAGGCGAGCTTGTGACGAAGCACCGCACGAGCAACACGGAGATCCGCACCTCCTACGAGCAACAGCTCGAGGTCCGGGACGGAGAGATGGTGAAGGGCGTGATGAAAACACGGGAGATCACGCTCCCATGAGCCGTGGTGAGTCGGCAAACGTCGCGACTACCCGGAGATTCATCGACGCGTTCAACCGGCTCGACATGGACGCCGTGCTTGCGGACGCCGACCCCGATGTCGTCCTCAAGGAGTGGGACGAGGCCCCGGACTCGCGAACGCATCAGGGTCGCGACGCCGTGCGCGCTGCGGTGAACACCTGGCTCGAGACATGGGAGTGGATGCAGGTCGAGATCAACGAACTCGAGGAGGTGGGTGACCGAGTGCTGGTGACGCTCCATCAGCGCGCCAAAGGGATCAACAGCGGGATCGAGGTCGACTTCACCACCTACAACGTCTACACGTTCCGCAACGGGAAGGTGACCAGATTGGAGCTTGGGCTCACCCCCGACTACGACAAGGAGAAGGCATGAGCCGTTTCGAGGATCCGGTGATCATCACGTGCTCGATCTCGGGCGCGGTCGCGAACCGCGAGCAGTGTCCCGCAATCCCGTACACGCCCGAGGAATACGCGGCTGAGGCCCGGCGGATCGTGGACGAGGGCGGCGCGATGATCCACATCCACGCGCGCACCCCCGACGGAGTCCCGAGTTATGAAGTGGAGGACTTCCGCAACATCACCGACGCGATCCTCGGCGAGGTCGGCGACGTGATCGTCAACTACTCGACCGGCGCAGTCGGCGTGCCGATCGAGAAGCGGCTCGAGTACCTGCGCGAGCTGCGGCCCGAGGTGGGCGCGCTCAACATGGGCTCGATGAACTACGCGAAGTACTCGAAGCGGCGCAAAGAGTTCGTGTTCCACACGGTCTTCGAGAACTCGTTCGACACGATCATGACGTTCCTGAACGAGATGAACGAGCTCGGCATCAAGCCCGAGCACGAGTGCTTCGACTCGGGCCACATCGCGAACCTCGATCCGCTCCTCGACATGGGCTTGCTGCGCGAGCCGCTGCAGATCTCGTGCGTGATGGGCGTGACCGGCGGCATTCGTCCCAACGCGCGCAACCTCGCGCACATGTCCGAGCAGATCCCGGGCGGCGCGCAGGGACCCAACGAGTGGGGCGTGATCGGCATCTCGCGCGCCCAGTGGATGCTGGGCGCCGCTGCGCTCACGCTCGGCGGCAACTTCCGCGTCGGCCTCGAGGACAACTTCTATCTGCCGAACGGCGACATGGCGCGCTCCAACGGCGACCTGATCGCGAAGGCGTGCCAGATGGTCGAGGACGTGGGGCGGCGGCCGGCGACGGTGGCGGAGGCGCGGTCGATGCTCGGCACCACGAAGATGGCGTGGCCGCCAAAGCCGGCGGCCACGGCGGCAGCTTAGATGGCGGGAGCACTCGACGGAGTCCGGGTCCTGGATCTCAGCCGCCTGCTGCCGGGTGGGTTCTGCACGCTGCTGCTCGCCGACATGGGCGCCGAGGTGCTCAAGGTCGAGGACACGGCGGGCGGCGACTACATCCGCTGGATGCCGCCCTTCTACGGCGGCGAGGAAGAGCAGCGCGCGGGTGTCGCGTCGGCCTACTTCCTCGCGCTCAACCGCAACAAGCGCTCGCTGCGGCTGAACCTCAAGGACGAACGCGGCCGCGACGTGCTGTTGCGCCTGGCCGAGGACTACGACGTGCTCGTCGAGAGCTTTCGCCCCGGCGTGATGGACCGCCTCGGCGTCGGCTACGACGTCTTGCGCGAGCGCAACCCGCGCTTGATCTACTGCCCGATTTCGGGCTACGGGCAGGACGGCCCGCTGACCGCCCGCTCCGGCCACGACACGAACTACCTCGCGCTGAACGGACTGCTGGGCCTAACCGGGCGCCGCGGTGGTCCGCCGATCCAGTCCGCCGGGCAGATCGCCGATCTCGGCGGCGGCGGGCTGATGGCCGCGGTCGGCATCCTGGCGGCGCTGCACGAGCGCGAGCGCTCGGGCGAGGGCCAGATGGTCGACGTGTCGATGACCGACGGCTCGCTGTCCTGGCTCGCGATGGTGGCTGCGCGGTACTTCGCGGAGCAGAAGGTGCCGCATCGGGGCGAGCCGGAGCTGACCGGCGGCATCGCGTGCTACGTCCCCTACGAGGCCAAGGACGGCGGCTGGGTCTCGCTGGGCGCGCTGGAACCGAAGTTCTGGCAGAACTGGTGCGCCGGAGTGAACCGCCCGGACCTGGTCGAGAAGCAGTTCGTGCATCCCGACTCCGACGCGGGCGCCGAGATCGCAGCCGTGTTCAAGGAGCGGACTCGCGACGAATGGACGGCGTTCGCGGGCGAGCACGACTGCTGCCTCGAGCCGATCCTCGACCTCGACGAAGCGCTCGGCTCGGAGCTGGTGCGGGCACGGGGAATGGTCGTGGAGCTGGACCAGCCGGGCATCGGGCCGGTCAAGCAGGTCGGCGCCCCGATCAAGCTGTCACGCACGCCTGCCGACACGAGCGGCGCCGCGCCCCCGCTGGGTGCAGATACAGATGACGTCCTACGGGAGATCGGGATCGACCCGCAGCCCTTGCGCGACGAAGGCGTGGTGTGAGCGAGCAGCGCGAGAACGGGCTGCTGCGGATGGGCGAGCTGGCCGAGGCCGCGGGCGTCTCGGCGGGCACGATCAAGCACTACCTGCGCGAGGGCCTGCTCCCGGAGCCGGTCAAGACCTCCCGCAACATGGCGTGGTACCCGCGCGAGTTCGTCGAGCGCGTGCAGCTCATCAAGCAGCTACAGGAGGAGCGCTTCCTGCCGCTGAAGGTGATCAAGGAAGTCCTCGAGCACGACCAGGAGGCGGGCGGTGCAGGCAGGCTGCGCGCGCTGATCGAGCTGGAGGACCGGGTGCTCGAACGCGCCCTGACCGTCCAGGACACCCGCGGGCTGAGCGCGCGCGAGGTGCACAAGCGCTACGGGCTGCCGGCTGAGGCGCTCGAGCGGCTGGCGAAGCTCGGCGTGCTGACGCCCCGCGTGCGCAACGGCTCGACGCGCTACGGGCCCGACGACGTGCAGATCATCGAGGCGGTCAGCCGCATGCGCGCGTCCGGCTACTCCGAAGCGCTCGGCTTCACCGTGCACGACACGATGATCTACAAGCGCCACCTCGAACGACTCGTGCGCGAGGAGGTCGACGTGATGATGGAGCGGGTCGCCGGCGAGATGGACACCGAGGAGGCGGCCGACCTGCTCGAGCGCGCGGTGGAGCCGATGCGCGACCTCGTGGCCGCGCTGCGCGCGAAGCTGCTCGTGTCGGAGCTGCAGGCAAGGCGCGCGGCCCAGCACTCTTGAGCGGCGATCGTCTACTGGCGCCGGCTCTGATCCTGCAGCGACGCGATCGCCTCTTTCTTGTCGTGGAAGAGGTTCAGGCGTATCGCCCTGCCGTCGCGCATCGTGAACATCCAGGCTGACTTGGACTCGAGCGTGACGCCGCTGCCGCGCCCGCGCGCGTACTGGCACACGGACACCACGATGTTCTCGCCGAGGTCTTCGAACTCCAGCGCCTCGACGTTCCAGTACTCGAACATCTCGAGCATGCTGTTGAGCGATCTTCTGACGCCCTCGTGCCCGACGCCCCGTTGCGTGTCCGGGTTCGCCGGGGTCAGTATCTCGATCTCCGGGTCCATCAGCCGCAGGATCGCCTCGAGGCCATCCTCGGCGAACGTGTCGAAGCCGGTCCGGATCGTCTCGACGTCAGCCTGCGACACGCCCCACCTGTTTCTCTTCCGTCATGCCCCCAACCCTATAATCGCCGCAGTAGTTGACTAGTGAGTCAGTGCGCGCAGCGGCCATACAACTCAACTCCAACCCAGAAAAGGACCGCAATCTTGCGATTGCGGGTTCGCTGGTGCGCGATGCCGCGGGAGACGGCGCCCGGCTGATCGTCCTGCCCGAGAAGTTCAACGTGCTCGGTTCGCCCGACGACCTGCACGCCGGCGCAGAGCCGGTCCCGGGCCCGACCACGGAGTGGGCCGGTGAGCTGTGCCGCGAGCTCGGCGTCTGGCTCGTCGCGGGCAGCATCGTGGAGCGCGTCGAGGGCGACGACAAGCTGCGCAACACGTCGGTGCTGATCGGACCCGATGGCGCCGTTCACGCCGTGTACCGCAAGATCCACCTGTTCGACGTGGAGGTCGACGGCATGGTCTACCGCGAATCCGACGCGGAGGCGCCCGGCGACGAGGTCGTCGTCGCCGACGCCGGCGGTGTGGAGCTGGGCATGGCCGTCTGCTACGACCTGCGCTTCCCCGAGCTCTTTCGCATCATGGCCGTGCGGGGGGCACGCGTCGTCTCGCTGCCGGCCGCGTTCACGGTGCCGACCGGACGGGCCCACTGGGAGATCCTCGTGCGCGCACGGGCGATCGAGAACCAGGTTTTCGTGATCGCCGCGGGTCAGATCGGCCGCCATCCGCCCGATCACGAAAGCTACGGCCACTCGATGATCGTCGATCCCTGGGGAACAGTGCTCGCGCAGGCGCCGGACGAGGTGGGCTTCATCACGGCCGATCTCGACCTCGATGCGCAGCGCGCGGTGCGCGAGAAGCTGCCCTCGCTCGCGAACCGGCAGCCGCACGCGTACCGGTGGCCCGAGCTGGAGGGGGCGCACCCGTGAGCACCCGCCGCGACGGCGCGGCCGACAAGCGGCGCCTCATCCTCGACGCCGCGATCACCGTGTTTGCCCGTTCGGGATTCCACCGCTGCCGCGTGTCGGACATCGCTCGCGAGGCGAACGTCGCCTACGGCCTCGTGTACCACTACTTCCGCTCCAAGGACGAGGTGCTCGACACGCTCTTCACCGAGCGCTGGAGCCTGCTGCTCGAGGCGATCTCGGAGGCGGACCGCAGCGACGTGCCCGTGCGCGACCGGCTGCGCGCGATCGCAGACTTCATCATCGAGTCCTACCGCAACGACCCGGACCTGATGAAGGTGATCATCGTCGAGGTCACCAGGGCCGCGAACACCTTCGGCCGGGCGCACCTCGGGGAGATCCGCCGGGCCTACGACGGGATCAGCGGGATCGTCGCGCACGGCCAGGAGGACGGCACGTTCCGCTCCGACATCTCGGCCGAGTTCGCGACGCTCTGCTTCTACGGCGCGATCGAACAGCTCCTGACAGCCTGGATCTTCGGCGAGCTCACCAGAAGCGACGAGGAGTTCGAGCAGGCCAAGCACGCGATCGTCGAGACGATCTGCGACGGGCTCGCAGTGCGGTCCGGAGTCAGCGCCTAGCTGTAGTTCCCAGCCAGGTTGTTCAGCTCGGCGAGCCGAGCTGCGGGCGGCTTGTGGCCGAGGGAGCCGTGCCTGCGATTGAAGTTGTAGTGGGTCAGCCAGCCGGGCAGCGCTGTGCTTCGCTCGGCCGATGA
>JBBRDT010000015.1:0-46408 GCA_038203635.1 Solirubrobacterales bacterium | reverse complement strand
CTAGATGGTTGATTCCAAACTCCCCGCACCCACGGATGACGCTGCGAACCTTCGCTGGATCTGCGTCCTCGGGCTCGCCCATGCAACCAGCATGGGCTTCACCCTGCGTCCTTGTCCAGCTCGGTTCTCGCGCCCCCGTGGGCACGCGGATTCGGAATCACCCATCTAGGGGTGATGGTGGTGCGCCGCGGCGCTCGCCAGCCGGAACCTGCGGACCTCCACGAGCCGCCCGTGCACGCGGAACGTCGTCACGACCGCGACGTCCGCCGGCGAGACGTCGCTCGGCAGCGGCACGCGACAGGACAACGTGTGGCCTTTCGTCGCCCGTACGCGGCAACGCCCGAGCAGCCGGTCGCCGGCTCGTACGCGCACACGCGCGATGCCGGTCCGCCTCGGCCGCGTGGTCACGATCAGGGAATCGCCCACGATCGTCAGCCGGGTTCCCCGTACGCTCCGGCTCTGGGGACGCGCTGTTCCAACCTCGACGCCAGAGTTCGCCGCGGGCGCCACCGACGGCGCGGGCTGAGGAGGCGGCGGGTTCACGATCGCGATCGTGACCTCGTCGTAGGCTCCGGCCCCGCTTGTTGTGGCACGGATCGTGACGTTGCCGCCCGGGGGTGGTGTCGCCGGTGCGACATAAAGTCCGGTCGAGTTCACGGCGCCCGTTTGCGCCGAGCCGCCCCCGACACCGTTCACCGTCCACGTCACGTACGGATCGTCCGCCAGCACGGTCGCGATCAGCCTCGCGCTCGTGCCGGCGTACATCGTCGCCGGCGCCCCCGAGATCGACACGTTCGGGAACACGCCGCCGACGTTGAGCGTGACCGCCGCGGGTGTCGGGTAGCGCGGGAAGCTGCTCGACGAGTTCCCAACCGTGTAGGTGAACCTGTCGGGGCCGACCCAGCCAGGGCTGGGCGTGTAGACCACCGACGAGCCGGTGAAGGTCGGGCCGCTCGGGACGTTCAGCGTGCCACGCTTGGGTGGCACGATGATGCGGAACACGCGCGACCCCAACCCCGAGCCGAACGAAGTGGTGGACAGGGGGATCGTCGTCGGGCCGCTGGCGCTGACGGTACCGGCGGCAACCGGGTTGGCGGCGTATCCCGGGATGGTGAACAGCGACGTGGCCTCGCCCATCGCGTTCACCTCGTTGCTCTCGCGCGCCACGTCGTCCGGGTCGACCTGCGAGCGAAGCCAGTAGCGGCCGGGCGACACGTCGCTCACGTCCACCCATTGGAAGGCAAGCGTGCGGGGATAGATGTCGCGCCAGCCGGCCGAGACGCCCTCGGACAGGCTGGCCTTGGTGGGCTCGTTCTGCCCGCAGAAGTTGTTGGGCGGGCCGAGGTCGTAGATCGCCGAGCTGGGCCCGTGGGTCTCGCGGCGCTGGCTGTCGGTCAGGCAGAAGCCGGTCTTCATCGCGGGCGCCACCTCAGCCGTCCTGGCCTCGTTCCACAGCGAGTACCGGGCCGCGTTCTTAAGGTGCCAATGATCGTGACCGTCCTCCGGCTCGAAGATGATGTGCGGGTCACGGCTGGAATCGTCGAAGTAGGACCCATCGCTTCTGTAGACGCGCTGCACGACGTTGGTGAACTCCTCGTTCACGCGGGCCGAGCCCCGCATCTCGAAGGCTCCCTGGCCCTGGTTGTGCACGTATCCGTCGAAGCGCAGCAGCAGGTGGTTGCCGTCGGGCTGGGCGAACGTCTGGAGCTGTGGGTTCGCAGGAGCGTCCGCCACGAGGTCGGGCAGCCGGTCGGTGACCTGTGCCTGGGCGGCATGCGGCGCCACGGTAAACGCCATCACGGCAGCCGTGGCCACGATTGCCGGCATCGATCTACGTAGGGACATCCACAGAACCTCCGCGAGCGATCCTACTTCGCTGTGGAACCGGCCGGAAACCGGCTGCAAAACCGGCGTCTCAGTGCCCGCTGTGCCGCAGGCCGCGCAGCGAGGCGCGGCGGACGTCGCGCAGCTTGCCCTTCACGTGCAATGTGATCACCAGCCGGATGCTCTCCGGCCGCACTCCTCGCAGCCGGACCTTGCACGTGAGCGTCCGGCGCGCCGGGGTGCGGGCCCGGCAGCGGCCGACCTGCTTCTTGCCGTGGCGCGCCCGCACCCGCAGGATGCCGGCTCGCCGCGAGCGCACCTTGATCAGGAGCACGCCGTCCTCGGCCGCGATCCGGATCCCGTACAGGTTGGTGGTACGCCGGATCCTCATCGCGAGCCTGCGCGGGGCCGGCGCCGCCTGCGCGGTCGCCCCCTGCACGATCGCGATGGTCACTTCTTCCCAGGCGCCGGACGCGGTTGTCGCACGAATCGTCACCTGACCGCCCGGCGGCACGCGCGCCGGTGCCACGTAGAGCCCGGTCGCATCGATGGTGCCGACCTGCGCCGACCCGCCCGGTATCCCGTTCACGGTCCACGTGAGGCCCTCCGCCCGCAGCAGGTGCGCAGTCAGGCGAATTCTGGCGCCGGTGTACATGCTCGCCGGCGCACCGGAGATCGCCACGGCCGGAGTCAGGCCGCCCACTCCCAGTGTCGCGGCTGCCGACGCGGGGTACCGCGGGAACTCGCTGGTGCTGTCGCGCGCCTCGTACGTGAACCGGTCGGGACCCAGCCACCCCGGATCGGGGGTGTAGACGACATCCGTGCCCTGGAACGGCGCACCGGTGGTCCTGTTCAGCCGGCCGTGGCGTGGAGGCGCGGTGATGCGGAACTGTGGTGCGCCGAGGTTGCTCCCGTACCTGTTCGTCGCGAGCCGGATCTGCGTCGGAGCGGTGGTGCTGACGATCCCGGCGTCGATCGCCCGGGCGACGTAGCCCGGGATCGTGGATGCCTGCGTGGCATAGGCGGAGGGGTTCGACTCGTTGCTCTCGCGCGCCCAGTCGTCGGGATCGACTTCGGCGCGCAGCCAGTATGTCCCCGGCTGGACGTCCGTCACGTCCACCCATTGGAAGGGGAGGTCGCGGTCATACACGTCGCGCCAGCCCGCGGAGATGCCTTCCACCAGGCTTGGCACCTGAGGCGCTCCCTGGGCGCAGAAGTCGTTGGCGGGGATCGTGTATACCCGCGAGCCCGGCCCATGCGAGTCGACGTGCTGGCTGTCGATCATGCAGAAGCCGACCTTCATCGCGGGCGCCACCATCGCCGTCCGGTCCGCGCTCCACAGCGAGTAGCGGGCGGCATGCTGGATGTGCCAGTGATTGTGGCCGTCCTGCGGCTCCCAGATCATCGGCACGTTGCGGGTTGTGTCATCGCTCCAGGTTCCGTTGCTGCGGTAGATGCGCTGGGCCGTGGCGCTCATGCGACCGCCGGACGGGCCCGCGCCCCGGACCTCGAGCGCTCCGGCGCCGCGATTGTGGACGTATCCCTCGAAGCGCAGCAGGAGGTAGTTCGTCCCGTTGGGGTACGAGTACGTCTGGATTATCGGGCTGCCAGGTGGGTCCGCGACCAGGTCCGGGAGGGCATCGGTCACGGGCGCCGCACCGCCGCGCACCGCCGCCGTTCCGGCAAGCACCACCATGATCACGGCGACGGCCGTCGTGAGCCTCCAGCGTGTCACGCCCCTCACCTTGTCACGCTTCGCGGACCTGGCGCCGGTTCACGGGCCGCCGGCCGCCGCCACGTCTCTCGGCGAGCCATGCGCCCACGGTCAGCGACAGCCACGCTCCACCGCATGCGGCAAGCGTCGTCACGAGTGGTATCAGCGGCACGTTGCGGCGCGGGACCGCCAGGAGCAATCCGCCCAGCACCGTGATGCCCAGGATCAGCAGGCCGATCACGAGCACTTCCCATCGTCGCCGCCAGGCCAGTACCGCCAGTCCGACGACGGCCAGCGCGAGGATCGCGTAGTGGAAGACGATCCACCCGGACCCGCGCATCGTCGGCCCTGAGCCGCGCCGCCACACGTTCCACATCTTGGTCACGACCATGCCGGCGTACTCGACGGGCTCGTCGCGCACGTACTTGCGGAAGTTCTCACGCCCGATCTTCGCGAGCGCCGCGTCGCGCTCGAGGTCCGGGTACTTGCGGGCGACCTTGTCGAGCAGGTCCTTCATCTGTGTGTCGGCGACCTCCCGATCCGTCACCTCTTTCTTGTGCTCGAACCGGCGGATCAGCTCTCGCTTGACTCGCAGCTGGCGGCCGTCGCCCGGGAGGTACGTCGCGACGAACAGGGCCTTCCCGCCGCCCGTCGTGACCGGCACGAGCTTGTCCAGGACGATGAAGTTGCGCACGGTCCAGGGAGCGAGCACGAGCACGAATGCGGCGCCGAACAGCACGACGGAGACGACGCCCACCCGGATGCCGCGGTCCCGTGCCATCTTGATCAGGATCACGAGGCCGAGGATGCCCGCGAACATCAGGTACTCGGGCCGCGTGAGCGCAGTCGCGCCGAGCAGTGCGCCCGGCACGAGCCACGCCCAGATCGTGCGGCCCGAATCGGCGGCCCACAGGATCCCGAGCACGGCTGCGGACAGCGTGAAGGCGGCGAGCGGCTCGGATAGGAACTGTTCGGCGTTGTCGATGAAGGCGGGGTAGATCGCGGTCAGCAGCGCTGCCACGACTCCTACCGCCGGCCCCGCAAGTCGCCGGCCCAGCAGGTACACGATCAGCACCATCAGGCCGCCGAGGAAGGCCACCACAGCGCGCGCCAGCTCCTCGTGCACGCCGCCCGTCAGGTAGTAGACGCCTGCATAGAAGATCGGTGCACCCGGCGACCAGTCCGTCGGGTTGCGCATCTCCGGAGTGCCATAGCGGCCCGTCTCGTACAGGGACTCGGCGATGTCCGCGTACGACTTGGAGTCGTTGCCCTGATAGGCGACGATCGTCGCGTCGCCGGGGTCCAGGTTGGGGTTCAGGGCAGCTTCCAGGCGCAGGCCGAAGCCGAGCGCCACGACGAGCGCCAGTGCCACGAGCATCACCGTGCCGCCGTGCCGCTCAGGCAGCGTGCGCGCCCGCTGCTGCACGCGGGTGGCGATCGAGCCGAGGGGCATCCGTCGCCAGGATGCTAGAGCGTGCGCTGGTCTCCTCGGCAGCTTGGCGTCCGGCGCCCGCGTTCGGTACCCTGCGGCTGACCATGCGGATCCTCATCCTGGGCGGTGACGGATACCTCGGCTGGCCCACGGCGATGCGCTTCTCCGCGCGCGGTCACGAGGTTTCCGTCGTCGACAACTTCTCGCGGCGCCGCTGGCACCACGAGCAATCGACCGATTCCCTCACGCCCATCCGCTCCCTCGCGGAGCGGATCGAAGCGTGGCGCGAGGTGTCGGGGCGCGAGATCGTGCCCTTCGTCGGCAATATCGAGGACGGGGAGTTCCTCGACCGCGTGGTCGCCGAGACGATGCCCGAGGCGGTCGTCCACTACGGCGAGCAGCCCTCGGCGCCGTACTCGATGATCTCCCGCCGGCACGCGGTTGCGACCCAGTACACCAACGTGATCGGGAACCTCAACCTGCTGTTCTCGATACGCGACCGTGTGCCGGACTGTCATCTCGTCAAGCTCGGCACGATGGGCGAGTACGGCACGCCCAACATCGACATCGAGGAAGGCTTCATCGAGATCCACCACAAGGGCCGCACGGACACGCTGCCCTTCCCGAAGCTGCCCGGCTCGCTCTATCACCTGTCCAAGGTCCACGACTCCCACAACATCCATTTCGCCTGCCGCATCTGGGGCCTGCGGGCGACCGATCTGAACCAGGGTGTGGTGTACGGGATCGAGACCGAGGAGACCGCCCACGACGAGCGCCTCGTGACGCGCCTCGACTACGACGAGATCTTCGGCACGGCGCTCAACCGCTTCTGCGTGCAGGCCGTGATCGGCCAGCCGCTGACCGTGTACGGGAAGGGCGGCCAGACGCGCGGCGCCCTCAACATCCGGGACACGCTGCAGTGCGTCGAGCTGGCCGTGAACAATCCGGGTGAGTTGGGTGAGTTCCGCGTCTTCAACCAGTTCACGGAGCAGTTCACGGTCGGCGAGCTGGCCAAGCGCGTGCAGAAGGCGGCGGAGCAGCTCGGCTACTCGGTGGAGATCCAGAACTACCCCAACCCGCGCGTGGAGATGGAAGAGCACTACTACAACGCGGCCAACACCAAGCTCCGCGACCTGGGGCTCGAGCCGCACTACCTCGGCCCGGAGCTCGTGCAGTCGATGCTCAAGACGATCGAGCGCTACAAGGACCGCGTGATCCAGCGCGCGATCCTGCCGCGCACCCGCTGGAAGCCGGGCGAGCTCGAAGCGCCCTCGCTGACGGCGTCGCCCGCGCCCTAGCAACTCGTACGAGCGTCCACTCAGACCCCCCTATTTAGGAGAGAGGGGGCCGCGAGTCCGATGAATGTTCCATCGGCGCACGGCCACGATGGCCTGCGCGGAGCTCGCAATGCCTCCGTCACGGAAGACACTCTGGATGCTGACGCTTGCGCTGGCCGCAGCAGGGATGCTGCTCCAGGCAGGCGCCGCCACGTCGCTCGCCGCGCAGCTACGGCGCGTGATCGTCGGCACGAGCGGCAAGGACACCCTCTACGGGAACGCGGCCGCGAACAAGATGTATGGCGGACGCTCGGCGGACCGCCTGTTCGGTAACGGAGGAAACGACCTGATCAGGGCCGGCACCGGGCGCGACTCGCTCGCGGGAGGGGGCGAGGACGATCTTCTGTACGGGGACGAGGGCGCGGACCTGATGTACGGGCAGGACGGCGCCGACCAGCTCTTCGGGGCGACTGCCCCCGACACGATGTCCGGTGGGGCGGGGGACGACCAGCTCTTCGGCGAGTCCGGCGACGACAACATGTCGGGCGGCGACGGCAACGACTCGCTCGACGGCGGCTTCGGCCGCGACAATCTCAACGGCGACGCCGGCGACGACACCCTGAACTCGGGTGCGGCGGGCGACGTCCTGCATGGGGGCGAGGGCAACGACCGCCTCAACGGCGACAGCGCCGAGGACACGCTCTACGGCGAGGGCGGCGACGACTACCTGATCGGCGGGACTGGGCGCGACCAGATCTACGCGGGCCCGGGCAACGACATCATCAACGCGATCGAGACCGTGGGTGCCCTCTCGGAGGGCGTGATCGACTGCGGGCCGGGCCTCGACGTGGTGTTCGCCGACCGCCGGGACTTCCGCGCGACGACCTTCCGGAACTGCGAGTCGATCGAAGAAGGCACGGCACCGGACGACGGCGATCCGAACCGGGGTGTGAAGCGCATCGGTGACGGCTCCGCCGAGACACTGCTGGGCGGTGACCTGAACGACACGCTCCTCGGAGGCGCGGGCGATGACATCCTGCGCGGATTCGGCGGCGACGACGTGCTCTGGGGAGACCACATCCCCGACACTACGGGCAACGACCGCATCTACGGCGGCTTCGGCAACGATCAGATCTTCGGCAACTCCGGCACGGACACGATCCAGGGCGACGAGGGCGACGACCGCATCTCGGGCGGGCCCGGGAACGACACGGTCGACGGCGGCCCTGGCAACGACGAGCTACGCCCGGACGCCGGCGACGACCGCGTGCTGGGTGGATCGGGGAACGACAAGATCCACGCGTTCGGTGGAGGCAAGCACGACTACATCGACTGCGGCCCCGGAGCCGACACCGCCTACACCGACAAGCGCGACCGAACGCGCCGCTGCGAGCGCGTGAAGCACCGATAGCTCGTCCCTCGCCCACCCGACATTCTGCTTACAGAATGTCGGTTTTTTGTAAGCAAAAAGTCGGGTGAGGCTAGGGTCCGTCCCTAGCCCACCCGTCCCTAGCGACGGACGGCTATTTTCTTCCAGAAGCGGATGTACTCCTTCTGGTGCCCGATGCCGGCCTCTGCGACGAGGCGGGCGCCCTCCGACGGGTCGGCCACCTGCAGCAGGCGCGCCATCCGCTGGAGCTCCTCGAGCTTCTGCTCGTGGCCTGCGAGTTGCGTGCGGGCGAGCTCGCGTGGGTCAGACCCGAACGCCAGCTTCAGCAGCCCCGGATCACGCAGCTCGTAGAGCTCTTCGGTGGGAGTGCTCAACCACTCCTCCAGCGCCTTGCGGCCCTTCGCCGTCAGTCCGTAGTGCTTGCGGCGGCGGCCCGCGCGCTCCCGGCGCTCCGTCAGGTAGCCCGCCTTCGCGAGCCGCGCGGGTTCCGCGTAGATCTGCGAGTGGGGGATGCTGAAGAAGTTCCCGATCGTGGCCGCCACGATCTGCTTGAGGTCGTAGGGGGTGGCCTCGCCGGCCTGCCCGAGCAGGCCCATCACCACATACGAGGTCTGTGTGAGCGGTGTCACGCTGCGCAGTCCAGATTAGATGGTACGGTTCGGACCATTGTTCCCACGAGGGAGGTTATTCGATGGCCACGACGCTCACAGGCAATGCCCCCGGCCAGACGCCCGACCAGGCGGACTGGCACGGGATCTTCGAGAGCATGGAAGGCGAGCACGACTACATGGTCGACGAGATCGAAGGCCACCTGCCAGAAGGGCTCGTGGGCACGCTCTATCGAAACGGCCCGGGCAAGAACGAGGTGGGCGGCAAGCCCTACGCGCACCTGTTCGACGGCGACGGGCTCCTCTCCCAGTTCGCGTTCGACGGCAAGCGCCTCCGCTACCGGAACCGGTTTGTGCGCACGACGCACTACCTTGCCGAGCGCGCGGCGGACAAGCCGGTCATGCGCAACTACGGTCAGCAGCGTTCCGGCGGCCCGCTGGGCAACGCCTTTCGGATGCCGGCGAACGTCGCCAATACGAGCGTGCAGTACCACGGGGACAAGCTGCTGGCGCTCTACGAGGGCGGGCGCCCGTGGGCAGTCGATCCAGATTCGATGGAGACGCTTGGCGAGTACGACTACGACGGCAAGCTCAAGAGCTCGTTCACGTATTCCGCCCATCCGACGTGGGATCCCGCCACCGGTGAGCTCTACAACTTCGGGATCCAGTACGGGCCGCGCACCAAGCTGCGCACGTACCGCGTCGACGCGCGCGGAAAGCTGCACCATCTGCACGCGCTCAACTTGCCCTTTGCGACCCTCAATCACGACTGCGCGCTGACGCCGAAGTACATGGTGTTCGTGATCGATCCGCTCGTCCTGCGGGTACCGCGGTTCCTGCTCGGCTTCGCGAGCCTCGACAAGTCGGTGCGCTTCGACTCCTCGAAGGCGACGCAGGTCATCCTCGCGCCCCGGGACGGCGGCACGCCGCGCATCGCCGAATGCGAGCCGTTCTTCCACTACCACATCAACAACGCCTTCGATGACGGGTCAGATGTGGTGCTGGATCTCGTGCGATACCCGGACTACGACAACATCCACCGCGGTTTCCGCGAGGCCAGGCATTCCGGCTTCGACGACATCAAGACGAAGCTGTCCCGGATGCGAGTGAGTCCCTCCGACGAGGTGACGATCGATGACCTCTGGTCGCACCGGTGCGAGTTTCCGCAGCACGATTGGCGCCTCACGAGCCGGCGCCATCGCTACACCTACCTGGCCGCCCAGGCCGACCCCGCTCCCGAGCCGGGCGCGCCGTTCAACGGGATCGTCAAGATCGACCACGAACACAACTCCAGAGCGGTGCACCCGCTCGGCGCTGGGCAAGTTGCGGGCGAGCCGATCTTCGTGCCGCGCAGCGCGGACAGCGGAGAGGACGACGGATGGCTGCTGTCGCTCGTGTACTCAGCGGCCGAGCACCGGTCGAGGCTGGTTGTGCTCGACGCGCGCGACGTCGAGTCCGATCCGGTCGCGGTTGCGCATCTACGCCATCACGTACCGCTTGGCTTCCACGGGACGTTCACGAGCCGGGTCGCGGACCCAACCGGCGCGGCCTAGACCCGTCTCCTCCCGAGAGGATCGGAGCGCTGCCGGGACGAAGCCTCGCGCAGCGCTCCGGGTTGCCTTGACGGCCTGGTAGGGCTAGAGTCGATCGTGCGAGACGCAACGAACAGGTGGCTCGTTGGCACGGACGCAACGGGAGGTCGCAGGGGTCATGGAGAGCCAGGCACGCACGGAGTGGACCGTCTTTATGTTTCTCGGGCTCGCGCTGATGGGCGGAGTAGGCGCCTTCGCGCGCTCGGGCAAGCGGCTGCCGCACTGGCGCTAGCCGCGCGAAGTAGCAAACGGCAGGTCTAACGCGGCGGCATACGCAGCGCGCCGTCGAGCCTGATCGTCTCGCCGTTCAGCATCTGGTTCTCGACGATGTGCACGGCGAGCGCCGCGAACTCGGCGGGATCGCCGAGTCGCCGTGGAAAGGGGATCGCCTTGCCGAGCTCCTCCCGCGCTTCCTGCGGGAGTGCCCCCAGCAGGGGCGTGTCGAACGTGCCCGGTGCGATCGTCACGACACGGATGCCACGGCTCGCCATGTCGCGCGCCGCCGGCAGCGTGAGCCCGACGATGCCGCCCTTCGAGGCTGCGTAGGCGATCTGCCCGATCTGCCCGTCGTACGCAGCGATCGAGGCGGTGTTCACGCACACCCCGCGCTCCCCGCTCTCGAGCGGATCGAGCTCGTTCATCGCCGCGGCTGCCATGCGCAGCACGTTGAAGGTGCCGATCAGGTTGATGCGCAGCACGGTCTCGAAGGGAAGGAGCTGGTGCGGCCCGTTCTTCGAAACAGTGCGCTCAGCCCATCCGACGCCGGCGCAGCAGATGCTGATCCGCAGCTCGTCGGCTGCTGCCCTCTCGACCGCGGCTGCCACCTGCGCGTCGTCGGTCACGTCGCATCGAACAAAGGCGACGCGCTCACCGAGCTCGCCGGCCAGCGCCTCACCCTTCTCCGCGTTCATGTCAGCGATGGTCACGTGCGCGCCGCCCGCATGCAGCGCGCGCACGGTCGCCTCACCCAGGCCGGAGGCTCCTCCGGCAACGATTGCTCCGTGTCCCTCGATCCGCACGGCGGCGAACCCTACACGCGATAGGCTCCGCTGCGATGAGCAAGCTCAGCACGGGAGGTGCCTTTCCCGACATGACGCTCGAGACGCGCGACGGTCAGGTTCAGCTGTCCGATCGCTGGCGCCGGGGGCCGCTCGTAGTGGCCTTCATGCGCCACTTCGGCTGCACGAAGTGCACCGTTTCCCACCATCTCTGCCTGCCGCCGCTGCTCGTCCGCGCCGGATCCAGGCCCGCCTAGACGGGTCTAGCGAGACTCGCCGTTCCTATTCCCGCAGCCTGGCGGCTTCGAGGGCTTCCGACTGGCTCATGTAGAGCTTCCAGTGGACGCACAGCCCGTCCCGAAACGTCATGACCGTCGCGTACTTCACAACCGGCACCTCGATACCCGTGGAGCGCCCCCGCATTCGCTGGTGGTCGAACAACGCCACTACGCGGTCCCCGGCGTCCACCAGCCGGAACTGGTAGTGGAGGATTTGCCACGCGGCGAACCACTGTCGCCAGTACTGCCGAACGCCCTCTATTCCCCGGTAGACCCCACCGATGTCCAACACCGGAACCTCGGAGGCATCCCACTCGATTTGCGGGTCGAAGAATTCCTCATCGGGCATCTTGGTGAGCATGCCGTCCGTGTCGAACTCGCCCTTACCCGAGATGAAGTCCTCGAGGACCGCGCGCACCCGCTCCACGTTCTCCTGCGACATCGTCCGCGAAAAGTATCGCTGCTGCGATCGGTGATGCTAGACCAGTTGGCCAGGGCCGCATAAGATGACACCAGTGCTGAACGAAGGCGATAGCTTCCCCGACCTGCACGTCGAGTCCCGCGAGGGAGACGTGGCGCTCTCCGAGCGGTGGCGCAACGGGCCGCTGGTCTTGGCCTTCATGCGCCATTTTGGGTGACCTTTCTGCCGCGAGCACCTCGCCCAGTTGGGTGAGGCCTACGAGGACTTCCGCGCAGCCGGCGGGGACGTGGTCGCCGTGTTCCAGTACCGGGCCGATCCGACGTTTCACTTCTGCCGCAAGCGCGGGGTGCCGTTCGACTGCCTCGGCGACCCGCAGCGCGAGGGCTACCACGCCGTCGGACTGGAGCGGGGGAGCGTGCGCGAGTACGTCGGCCCGCGGCTCGCGACCGGCTTTCTGCGCGCGGCACGCAAGGGCCAGTTCGTCGGAAACCCGCAGGGCGGCGACGTGTCACAGCGGCCCGGCACGTTCGTGGTCGGGCCCGACGGCAAGGTGGCGTTCGCCCACTACAACAGCGACTCGTCCGACAACCCCGACACGGCCGAGATCATCGAGGTCGTGCGAGACCTCGCGGCGAAGCCCTCGACCTAGCCGAGCGCGTACCGCAGGTAGAGGTAGCTCTCGTGCTCGAGCACGGAGAGCAATCCCATCCGGCGCGGCTGCCCGAGGGCGACGCCCTCCACGACTGCCGGCTCGCCGCCGCCGACCAGCATCGGCGAGACGGTCAGAAACAGCTCGTCCACGAGGCCGGGGGCGAGCATCGCGGCGAGCAGCGTCGGCCCGCCCTCGTGCAGCATCGCCCGCACCCCGTGCGCCGTTCGCAGCCGCGCGACGCCGGCGGCGAGGTCGAGCTCGTCGCCCTCGAGCCGCTCCACCACCAGCTGCGCCTCGCACTCGGGAGCCTCGCGGTCACTGTTCGTGAGCACGACGATCCGCGACTCGGGGTCCTGGAAGAGCGGCGTCTCCACCGGCAGCTCGAGGGTGCGGCTGGCAGTGCACGCGAGCGGCACCTCCGCAAGCCCCAGGGCTGCCCGGCGACTGCGCACCTCCGGGCGCCGCGCGAGCGGCCCGTAGCGTTCCAGCGCGATCGTGGCGGTGCCGACCATCACGGCATCCACCTGGGTGCGCAGGGTGTGGAACAGGTCGCGGTCCGTCTCGCTGGAGATGCCCTGCGTGCGTCCCCCAAGGGTGGCGCGGCCGTCTGCGGTCGCGACCATGTTCGCGATCGTGAGAGGCCTTGCCGGCAGGGCGCGGTCGATCAGCCCGAGCGAGCCGTAGGCCTGCTCGGGGGTGACGCTCCCGCGGTCGGGGAAGAGCCGGTCCAGCGCTAGTGGCCGTTCGTGCCGGCCGGTCCGGTGAGCGACAGCGCGAACAGGCCGTCGCCGTCCGTGTACCAGGCGATCAGCTCGAGACCCGCGGCGCTGTACTCCCGTGTCAGTGAGTCGCGGGTGAACTTGCAGGAGATCTCGGTGCGCATCTCCTCGCCCGCCTCGAAGTTCACGTCCATCCCGAGGGCGGCAATCCGTGCGCTCATGTCCTCGCGCGCCCGCAGCCACATCTCGATGCGGCGCGCATGCTCGTTGTAGAACGCGACGTGGTCGAACATCTCGGGATCGAGGTCGCCCTGCAGGTTGTCGTTGATCACCCGCAGCATGTTGCGGTTGAACTCGGCTGTCACGCCGGCCGAGTCGTTGTAGGCAGCCTCGAGGCGCTCGCGGTCCTTGACCAGGTCGGTGCCGATGAGCAGGCGGTCGTCGGGGCCTAGCTGGGCGCGGAGCCCACGCAGAAGTGCAGTGCGGCGGGGATGGTCGAGGTTCCCGATCGTCCCGCCGAGGAACGCGACCAGCCGGCGCCCCTCTGGCCGCGGCACCCGGCTCAGATGGCGCTCGAAGTCACCGACGACACCGTGCACCGTGAGCGACTCGTACATGGTCACCAGGCGCGCCGCGCAATCCTGGACGGCCGTCTCCGACACGTCGACGGGTATGTAGCGGCTGCCCAGGCCGAGCTCGAGCATCGGATCGAGCAACGTGGTCGTCTTGCGGGCCGACCCGGGGCCGAGCTCCACGATCTCGGCCGGTTGCACCAGCTCCACGATCCTCGCGCCGGCCGCGTCGAGGATGTCCTGCTCGACCTGGGAGGGGTAGTACTCCGGCAGTTCGGTGATCTGCTCGAACAGCTCCGAGCCGCGGGCGTCGTAGAAGTACTTCGGTGGCAGCTCGCGCGGATAGCGGGAGAGCCCCTTGCGCACGTCGTCGGCCAGCGAGGCCAGCGTTCCGTCGCGCAGGTGCACGTCGATCTGCACGGGATCGGGAGCGTCGGTGGCGACCCCCATCCTCAGTCCTCCACGTCCGCGGCGCACCGGAAGCCGGCAAAGATCTGCCGGCGCCGGGGGTAGTCCCAGTTGCGAAAGGTGGTCGTCACGGCTCCGGCCTGGGTCGCCCACGCGCCTCCCCGCAGCACCTTGAACGGGCCGCCGAAGAAATCCTGCGAGTACTCCGGATACGGAAAGGCCTCGAAGCCGGCGTAGGCATCGAACCCGCTCGCGGTCCATTCCCAGACGTCGCCGAGCGCCTGGCGCACGCCGCAGGCACTCTCACCGAGGCGGTAGGCGCCGGCCGGCGCGGGTGCGAAGGCCAGCTGGTCCAGGTTTGCGCAGCCTGCGCCGCTCCGCGCACCGGCAGCCGCCCGCTCCCACTCGGCCTCGGTCGGCAGGCGCTTGCCCGCCCAGCGCGCGAACGCGTCGGCCTCGAACCACGAGACGTGGCAGGCCGGCAGCAGCGGGTCCACCGGGGCCCACTGTCCGAATGAGCGCACGGCCCACTGCGCGCGTTCGTGGCGCCAGTAGGCGGGCGCGACGGCCTGCTCCTCGGTTCGCCACGCCCAGCCCTCCGCGGACCACAGCTCGGGCCGTTCGTATCCACCTGCGCCGATGAAGTCGACGAAGGCGCCGTTGGTGACCGGCGTGCGGTCGATGCGAAACGCGCCCAGGTCGCGCGAGTGACGCGGGCGCTCGTTGTCGTAGGCGAAGCCGGCCGGGCCCGCCCCCATGTCGAAGGACCCGCCTGCCACGACGACGTCGCCGGCTGCCGGTTCGGGCGCCGGCAGCGTCCGCTCTTGCGGAGGCCGGTATTCGTCCGACGTCATCAACTGGAGGGACTGCAGGATGGTCTCCGTGTGCTGCTGCTCGTGGCGCAGCACCATCTCGAACACGAAAGCGTCATGCAGCAGGGGCGTGCTGTCGGCCGACAGGTCAGCGACGTCGAGCAGGTCGAGCACGCGTGCGCGCACCTCGTCCATGTAGCGGAATGCGTCCGCGCTGCGCAGGTACGGGAGCCCGCCGCGCTCACGGCGGGGCGCGGCATTCGGGTCGTACACGTCGCCGAGTCGCTCGCGCAGCATGGTCTTGCCGAAGGCTGAGCGCGCGATCCAGAGGTCCTCGAAGGTGGCGATGTGCCCGAGGTCCCAGACGATCGGGCTCATCAGAGGGCTATGCACCGCGTTCAGGGTCTCGTCCGAAACCTGCTCGATGAGCAGCCTCGTGCGGGCCCGCACCGCGTCGAGTCGCTGCGCGATTGCTCCCCGCGTCACAGGACCGGCGTGTCGGGTTCCCGTCAGGGTCATCTAGGGACCCTCGAAGGTGGGTTCGAACGGCGGGTGGTCGATCACGATGACGGCCAAAGGGCCGTCACGTTCTACGCGGGCGGGGGGCTGGTCGCTCATGGGCGTTCCGGAGGCTCCGGGTGCTGAAGTCGGTGAATCTAGTCGATCGTTACGTTTGGGTGGACAGAAGCGGACCGTTTGCACCCAACTGGAGGAATGCGAACGCGCTTGCCGGGTCCGGCTGAGCGTGCAATCGGAGGCGTCCCGCCTATATGGTCTCGGCGTGGACTTCGGCAGGCTCGGGAGGGGAGACATCGTCGCGGCGGCCGGCGGGCTGCTCGTTTTCATCAGCATGTGGCTGCCGTGGTTCTCGGTGGACGCCCTCCCGCCGCAGAGCGAGAACCTGTGTGGTGCAGGCAAGGAGTCGTGCACCGGGTTCGAGACCTTCTCGCTGTTCAGCTCCCTGATCGTCCCCGGCATGGACTTCCTGCTCGTGGGGGCCGCGCTCGCGCCCTGGATCCTCGTGTGGATCGTGGTGCGGGGCCACACGCTCTCCTGGCCTCCCGGCGAGGTCACGATGATCGTCGGGGCCATCGCCTCGACGCTGGTCCTCTACAACGGGGTGGTCGACCGGGTGGGGGACACCCGTCAGTTCGTGGGCCTGGACATCGGGTGGTACCTGGCACTGCTCGGCGCGCTCATGATCGTGGCCGGCGGGGCGATCAGCCAGATCACCCGCGGCGGCGTGACACGCCGGCCGCCGGGCACGTTCTAGCGCCGCCGGCGCTCCTCCCGTAACCTTTCGGCCGGGGTGGACCGCGACACGAGCCTGATAGCGCACGACCTGCGCGACACGAGCGCGCCCGACCGCAACCTTGCGCTCGAGCTGGTGCGGGTCACGGAGGCCGCTGCGCTGGCCGCCGCGCGCTGGGTCGGCCGCGGCGAAAAGGAGTCCGCCGACCAGGCCGCCGTCGACGCGATGCGCTTCACGCTGCACGCCGTGCCGATGGACGGCATCGTCGTGATCGGCGAGGGCGAGAAGGACGAGGCTCCGATGCTCTACAACGGCGAGCAGATCGGCGACGGCAGCCCGCCCAAGGTCGACGTCGCGGTCGACCCGCTCGAGGGCACTCGGCTGACTGCGCGTGGAATGCCCAGCGCTCTGGCGGTTGTCGCGCTTGCCGAGCGCGGCAGCATGTTCGACCCCGGCCCGTGTGTCTACATGGAGAAGATGGCGGGCGCCTCCGACATCGCCGACCTGCTCGACCTCGACCGCCCGCTCGGCGAGACGCTCGAGCTGATCGCCAAGCGGCGAGGGTCCGACCTCAGCGACCTGGTCGTGATCATGCTGGACCGCGAACGTCATGCGGAGGCGGTGGCGGTGGTGCGCAAGTGCGGCGCGCGCATCCGCTTCATCACCGACGGCGACGTCTCCGCTGCTCTGCTGGCGGCCACCGCCGGGTCGGGCGTCGACCTCCTGTGGGGCATCGGCGGTACGCCGGAAGGCGTCCTGTCCGCAGCCGCGATCAAGAGCATGGGGGGCCAGCTCGTGGGCCGCCTGTGGCCTCGCGACGAGGACGAGCGCAGCCGTGCGATCGACGCGGGCTACAACCTCGAAGAGGTGCTCGACGTGAACCGGCTGGTCGCCGGCGACGACGTGTTCTTCGCGGCCACCGGCGTGACGGACGGTGACCTGCTGCAGGGTGTTCGCTATCGCGACGGCGCCGCCGCGACCACGGAATCGCTGGTGATGCGCTCCCGCTCGGGCACGGTGCGAAAGGTGCAGGCAACGCACAATCGCGCCAAGCTGAGGGAACTGACGGGAACGCGGTACGGGTGAGGCCGTTCGCCGTTCGCCGGCCAACGGCGCACGGCGTAACGGCGCACTAGAGAATCTCTATCTCCACTTTCTCCCCCGCGTTTACGTCCCCTCGCTCCACCTCCAAATACGCAAGCGCTTCTGTGCCCAGCATGCTCGTGAGCACGTGCGAGCCTTGTTCCTTCGTGGGCTGTACGTGCCAGCCGTCGTCACGGGCCGCGAGCGTGCAGCGCACGACGTGCGCGCGGCCCGGGGATTTGGCGTAGTCCGCGTCGAACGACGCGGCCGCGCGGCGCTCGCGCGGCGTGGTGCCGAGCATGCGCGCCAGCGCCGGCCGTACGAACAAATGGAACGTGACCATCGCCGATACCGGATTGCCGGGTAGCCCGAAGACGAGGGTCTGCCCGCGCGTCCCGAAGAAGGTTGGCTTGCCCGGCCGCAGGGCGACGCCCCAGAAGACCTGCTCCACCCCGAGCTCGGCGAGTGCGGGCCGGACGTGGTCGTGCGGTCCGACCGAGACGCCTCCCGTCACCACCGCCACGTCGGCGTCCAGAGCGCGTTCCAGCTCTGCCACCGTCGCGCGGTAGTCGTCGCCCACGGTGGCGACGTGGTCGACGGCCGCGCCGGCCGCCAGCGCCTGGGCCGGGACGGCATACCCGTTGGTGTTGCGGATCTGGCCCGGGCCCAGGGGAGTGGGAGGGGGGATCAGCTCGTCGCCGGTGACGACCACGGCGATCCGCGGGGGGCGCGCGCACGAGAGCTCCGCAACGCCGGTGGAGGCCGCCACGCCCAGCTCGGCCGGCCCCAGGCGCGTCCCGGCCGTCAGCACCGTCTCGCCCGCGCGAATGTCCTCGCCCGCCCGCCTGATCTCCTTACCGGGCGGCAGGGCGGCGGCCACCCGCAGCTCCGCATCCTCCTGGACTGCATCCTCGACCCGCAGCACCGCGTCGGCACCGGGCGGGACCATCGCCCCGGTCGAGATCGCGACGGCCTCGCCGGGCCCGAGTGACGCTGCGTAGGGATGGCCGGCGCGCGACTCGCCCACGAGCCGCAGTGACACGGAGGCATCGGCCGACGCGCTGGTGACGTCTGCGGATCGCAGCGCGAAGCCGTCCATCGCCGAGTTGTCGAAGCCCGGGACGTCGTCGGGGCTCGTCACGTCGCGCGCGAGCACGTGCCCGAGCGCTTCGGTGAGCGAAACCGCCTGCGCCTGTGCTGCCGGGACCCGCTCGAGGACCGCTTCAGCGGCCGTGCGTGGGTCGAGCAGGCTGCTGCCCACGCGCGTCCGGGCCCTCGCGCCTGCCCTACCGCCTGCGCAGTCCGCGCGCGACGGCGTCCAGCGCCTTCAGCGTGAGCCGCCCGCTGACCTTCAGGGGCAGCTTCACCGCCTCGGCGGCGCCGTCGATGGCAAGGCGGGGCAGACCAGGTGCTCCCTTGCTGCCGGCGTCAGCGGTGCGCCGTGCCTGTGCCGCGGCAGGCGCTTCCGCGGAGGCGCTGGACGCGCTCGCACGCCGGCCGGCCGTGGACGCTGGGCGCTTCTTCGCGGAGGGCGCGGCGGCCCGCGCAGGCGGGCTCTTGGAGGTGGCGGCGACCCCGGCGCGCCGCCGCTGGCTGGCCCGCTGCGGGCGGCTCTTCGGAAGCCTGCTCATGATGTCGGGCGCGCTGGTCGCCGGCGGGGACTCGCCGGCACCCTTGGAGCGGGTCTGGGCCGGCTTGGGCTTGGCGGCTTTTACCTGGGGCTTGGACTCGCCCTTGGGTGGCGTGGCGCGCGTGGCGCCCGGTCGGGTGGACTGTTGCTCTCGATCCACGGGTTGCCTCCCGTCGTGGCTGTTGGAGGGGTCTGGAGGGGGCCCCGGATGTCGCTTCGGCGATCCGCGCGGCCGATAATGCTTGCGGAGCCTACTGCTACCCGGCTAGGCTGGAACTCGACACATAGGCACTCGGGACCGCCGTGTCCAGCCAGATCGTCGGACCGTCCAGTCCCGAAGGTTCCGCGTTTCCGGGCAAAAACTGTCCGGATTTAGCAACTTTCGCGTTAGAAACACGTATCAACCAGTGAAACTAACTCACAGAGACCACATTAGTCGTGTGGTCCTGCGGGCTTCGGGCAAGGCGCCGACCGCTTGAGTTCAGAAGATATGGCGGTAATATCCGGACACCCGTACGGGCGGCTGCAGGGCCGTCCGCGATTGGCGCGTCGTCACACGAATTCCGTTCGGAACGGACCGGACCAAATCCGGCCTGCCTGAGCGCGGGAAGGAAATCAAGGCACACTTGCTCCAAAGCGAACTCCATGAACTAGATGAGATCAAGGGCCTCGTTACCAAGGGTCAGCAACAGGGCGTCCTCTCGTATAACGAAGTCGCCGACGCAGTCGCGGAGATTGACCTGGACGAAGCCGATGTCGAGGAGCTCTACGGGTTCCTCGAGAAGTCTGAAATAGAGCTGGTCGAAGACCTCGAAGCCGGGCAGCCGAAGCCCGAGGTCGAGGCCGCCGACACCGGCAAGCGCCGGCGGAAGGCGAAGAGTCAGATCGACCTGCGGCCGGACATGACGACCGACTCGCTGCAGCTCTTCCTGAAGGACATCGGGAAGGTACGGCTGCTGACGGCCCAGGAAGAGGTGGATCTCGCCAAGCGCATCGAGCGCGGCGACCTCGACGCCAAGCAGAAGATGGTCGAGTCCAACCTGCGACTGGTCGTTTCCATCGCGAAGAACTACCGCAACCAGGGCCTCCCGTTCCTCGACCTGATCCAGGAGGGAACGCTGGGCCTCGTCCGTGCGGCCGAGAAGTTCGACCACCGGAAGGGATTCAAGTTCTCGACCTACGCGACGTGGTGGATCCGTCAGGCAATCGCCCGGGCGCTGGCCGACAAGGCCCGCACGATCCGGATCCCGGTCCACGTCGTCGAGAAGCTCAACAAGATCGGGCGCGCGGAGCGCAAGCTCGTGACCGAGCTGGGCCGTGAGCCCACGGCCGAGGAGATCGCCGCCGTGACCGGCATCGATCCCGACGAGGTCGGGGCGATCAAGCGCTCGGCGCAGGCGCCGATCTCGCTCGAGAAGCCCGTCGGCGACGAGGAGGAGTCCGAGTTCGGCCAGTTCATTGCCGACGAGCGGGCCGAGTCGCCGTACGACCGGGCGGTGGACAACCTCACCAAGGAGGCTCTGCGCGAGGCGCTCGAGAACCTCTCCTACAGGGAGCGGCGAGTGCTGGAGCTGCGCTACGGCCTGGGCGGGGAGCACCCCCGCACCCTGGACGAGGTCGGACGCACGTTCAACGTCACACGCGAGCGGATCCGGCAGATCGAGAACCAGTCGCTCAAGAAGCTCCAGAGCCTGGCCGAAGCACAGAAGCTGCGGGAAGTAGCTTAGGACTCAACTACGCGGTTCGCGGTTCGCAGGATGGGCTGCGAACCGCGTAACTGCGTAACTCCTCACCTGCGCCCGGTTTTCCTCAAGGCCACCACCTATATGGCCGATCAGGCTCTGTATGGCCTTCGACCTACAGCGGTCGCTCCATGCTGTCGTCGAGGAGGGCGGGTCGGACCTTCATCTGAAGGTTCCGTCGCAGCCACTCATCCGGCTACAGGGAGAGCTAAAGCCCATCGAGGGATCTGAGCCCCTGGGCCCGGCGGACACCGAGCGCGTGTTGCGAGAGATGCTGACCGCCAGCGAGCGGCTGGCGGAATTCGCACGCGACGGCGAAATCGACTTCTCCTACACCGTGCGGGGCCTGGCGCGCTTCCGTGTCAACGCGTTCCGCCAGCGCGGGTCGATTTCGATCGCGTGCCGTGTCGTTCCCTTCGAGATCCGTGCTGCGGCTGAGCTTGGCCTGCCCGAGGTGGTGACGCGGCTGGCCAGCGAGCCCCGCGGCCTGGTCGTCGTGACCGGTACCACCGGCTCGGGCAAATCGACCACCCTGGCCGCGATGGTCGACCACATCAATCGCCACTTCGCGAAGAACATCGTCACGATCGAGGACCCGATCGAGTACCTGCATCGCGACCAGCGGTCGGTGGTCCACCAGCGCGAGATCGGCTTCGACACCAACTCGTTCTCCCAGGCCCTGCGCCGCGTGCTGCGCCAGGACCCGGACGTGATCCTGATCGGGGAGATGCGCGACGAGGAGACCGTGGCGACCGCCCTCAGCGCTGCCGAGACCGGGCACCTCGTGCTCAGCACGCTGCACACGATCGACGCGGTGGAGACGGTCAACCGCATCATCGACTTCTTTCCGCCGCACCACCATCAGCAGGTGCGCGCGATGCTCGCGGGCTCGCTGCGAGGCGTGATCTCCCAGCGGCTGGTGCCGACGAAGGACGGCGAAGGACGTGCGCCGGCCTGCGAGGTGCTCACGATGACCGGTCGTGTACGCGACCTGATCTCGAACCCGGCCGAGACGGGCAAGCTCGGCGAGGTGATCGCCGAGGGCGCCTACTACGGCATGCAGACCTTCGACCAGGCGCTGCTGAAGCACTTCCAGGACGGGATCATCTCGATGGAGGAGGCCCTCAAGGCCGCCACCCACCCGCATGACTTCAAGCTGCTGGTGGCCGCCGAGGGTCAGCGCTCCACGTCCGTGGAGCAGATCTACTCGTCCGACCGCTCCGACGACGCCCCGCCCCCGGACCGCGACATCAACGGCTCGCACGGATCCGGCTCGGGCGAGGGGCGCAGCGCGTACGCCTCGCGCGGCTAGCCCGCCCGCCTTTCCGCGCAAAGTCTCTTTACTTCAGCTTGTAAAGTCACTGGTATCATCGCCAGAGGCGCAGTTGGTGGGCGCCGCTGCGAGGAGAGCGCGAGAAACATCGGTTATGGCGAACCAGACCTGTCCTGTCTGTCACACGGCGGAGATCATCTCCGGCAAGTGGACCCTCCTCGTGATCAGGGATCTGGCGGAGGGCTGCAGCCGCTTCTGCGAGCTGGAGCGCTCGCTGGAGGGCATCAGCCCGCGTACGCTCTCGCTGCGCCTGCGCGCACTCGAGGCGGAGGGCATCGTCGAGCGTCGCACGTATCCTGAGGTGCCGCCGCGGGTGGAGTACACCCTCACCCCGAAGGGCGAGGCGCTCGTCCCCTTGATCGAGCACATGCGCAGCTACGGGCGTGACTGGCTGCTGAACGGCAACGGTCACAAGCCGGAGACGATCGGTCGCCCGCAGGCGGTAGCCGCCTCCGCCGCCTCCGGGCCCGCCACAGCACACTGACGAAGCCGCCTCGAGCGGCTCTTTCTTTGTCTGCAGCCTCCCCATCGCGGCCTCGCTAACTTAGGCCGCTAGCTTTGCCGCCCCCCGCGGCGGTCCGATCTCGACGAAGGGAGACGTTGCCCATGAGCCGTATCACGAAGCGGCGGCCGTCCGCTGCGATGGTTGTCGCGTTCCTCGCCCTGTGCGTCGCGCTCGCCGGCACGGCCAGTGCGCTGCCCGGGAAGAGCCGCGTGAGGAAGGACGACATCGCGCGCGCCGCGATCCGCTACTACCACATCTATTCGAACGCAGTGCGCACGAAGCACATCCGCGCGCGCAACGTGACGCGCTCCAAGATCGCGCGCCGGGCGATCGACTCCGATCTGGTGGGCCGGGATGCCCTGACCGGCGAGAACATCGTCGAGGCATCGCTGTCGACGGTGCCGAACGCGAGCACGGTCAACAGCCGCAGCGTCGGGAAGATCGCGTTCGTGGCGGTTGCCGGGACCGCGGCGGCGCCGGTGCTCAACCTCAACGGGCTCGTCATCTACGCGGGCTGCGGCGCCGGCCCGGTGCTCGGTGTCACCGCCACCACGACGGTCAGCGGATCTTGGATCCACGCCGGGGGCACGCACGGCGGAGCCGGCAACTACTACACGGCGGACGATGCGTTCAACGTCGGGGACACGTTCGAGGTCCTGCAGAACGGGGTCACCGGCAGCACGGGCCTGCGCGGGACGCTCACGTACGTGCGGCCTGACGGCGAGGTCGTGACGGCCGACTACATGGCGCAGGAGACGGCCACGGGCTGCGTGTTCGCGGGCAGCGCGATCGGCTGACCGCCGTCCGCCGCGGGAGGAGCCGGAGCGGGGGGCACGTCGCCCCGCTCCGGCCCGATGTCGCCGGGTCACGGATCTGACGCCGGTTTTCGGGCGGGCACAAGGGATCTCGGCTATTTTCGAATTGGGACCTCGGGCAGGGGCCCTTCGCTGATCCGGACTCCTCGGACGGCTTTGCGCTTCGCCCGAAAACAGCAGGGGAACGCTGAGGGAATGATGGAAGGAGCCATGTATGTCCCGTCTGTGGAAGCACCGCCCTTCGCCCGCGATGATCGTGGCAATGCTCGCGCTATTCGTGGCCATGGGGGGCACCGGTTATGCAGTCAGCAAGCTTCCGAAAGGAAGCGTTGGAGCTGCACAGATCCGCACGAACGCTGTGCGGTCGAAGCACATCAAGGCAGGATCGATCACACCGGCCAAGCTCGCGCAGAGCACGCTCAGCGCGTTGCGCGCGCCGGCGCCTGCGGGCGTCAGCGGTCCGGTCACGAGCTCGGCAGCGCCTGACCGCGTCGGCTTCGCCGACAAATCAGGACACGCTGACACCGCCGGGTACGCGGACAAGGCCGGATACGCGGACAAGTCGGGATCTGCCGACAAGTCGGGTTACGCCGACAAGGCCGGCTCGCTCGACGCGGCCGCCGCTGCCGCCATCGCGGCGCAGGCAGCCGACACGGTGATCGCCGGACTGCCCAGCAACACCACGGGCAACAGCTCGATGAAGTGGATCGACACGTTCACGATGGGCGAGGGCCAGAAGGACATTCTCAAGGTCGGCCCGTTCACGCTCACCGCACGTTGCACGCTGAACAAGACGATCGGTGGAGTCTCCGGCCAGGACCAGGCCGACATCATCATCTCGACGACGCAGCAGAACTCCGCGTTCGACGGCGATGACCTGCTCGGCCGGCTGGACCCGACCGACAACATCGAGACGCGCCAGTTCGTCAACACGGAGGCGAGTCCCAGCGGAACGCCTCGGTTCGAGGCGTCATCCGACGGCCTTGCGATCGGCGGTGACGGCAAGATCTACATCAAGGGCTCGTACCTGGCCGCCGGCATGAACGTCGCCGGCAACAAGGGCAAGTGCGTGTTCGGGGGCTACATCTTCCTGTAGGCCTTCGGCCGGGGAAGCAGCTTCGAGGGGCGGTGCGCAAGCGCCGCCCCTCTTTCGTTGTGGCGCAAGGAAGAGGCTGACATGCGGCGAAATCACGGCCGTGCGGAACAGGACGCTCCACGACCAGCTGTACCAGTTTGCCGAGTCGGCATCGCATCTTCTGTCGGCCGCCGTCGAGGCCGGCGCCGAGATCCCGTTCGAGGTCGCCGAGAGCCCGGGCGCGCGCTCGGTGCTCTATCGCTATCGGCCGCTCTCCGACGAGTTCGTGAGTGAGCGGTTCACCGACCTCAAGTCGATGCCCGGCTTCGGAGTGGCGGTCGACGCCCTGGCCCGCATCGAAGGCGTGTCCGGCTACCTCAGGGTGATGGGCGCGAGCTACGTCCCGGCTGCCGAGCGCGACCGGGCCGAGGCGGCGATCGAGCGTTTCCTTGGCCGCGTGTGGGAGGACTCGAGCTCCTTCGAGCTCGACCTGCCGCGGTTCGACCGCGCCTACCGCGAGCTCGAGTCGATCGTCTACGAGGACACCGCGGTCAACACGGTGCTCGCGCCGGTCGTCGGCGTGGCGATCGCGGGCGAGCGCTGGGAGCTCGGCTCCGGGGTGACCCTCGTCCGCGGCGATCTCGTCGACGCACCCCCGGAGGCGGTCTGGGGAAGCGGCCGCGAGGGCGAGGATCCGCATACGCTCGTGATGCTCACCGTGCAGGCACGGCCGAGCGAGCCGCCTCCCTTGACGGAGGCGCGTGTCGCATTCAGGCGCTTGATCACGGCGTTGCGCCTGCTGAAGTCCGGGGCCGCCGTCCTGGGCTCGACGGCATGGTGGCGCACCGATGACGGACCGTGGCAGACCACGTCGCTGGGCTCCGCGGGGCGTGTGCGGGGCGCGCGGTACTGGCTCGACGAGCCGGAGCGGCCGGAGCTTGCGGAGCTGTTCGAGCTGGCGCGGGCGCGTCATGCGCACGGCGGATCCCTGCCCTGGGCGCTGGCGCGCTTCGAGCTTGGCTGCGAGCAGCGCGTGACCCTCGAAGGATTGTCGGACCATCTGCTTGCGCTGCGGGCGCTGCTCGATCGCGGCGAGTCGACGCCGGGCGAGATGGCGCGGCGCCTGGGCGCTCTCTGTGCCGAGCCGGCTCAGCGCGCGTCCGTCGAGCAGACGGTGGAGCAGGCTTTCAGCCTGGAGCGGCTGGTGATGCGAGGCGACGTCGACGCGGGCTATCTGCAGGCGATCGGAGTGGCTTCGCCGGATGCCGTGGTGGCGGAGCTCGAGGACAACCTGCGCGCGCTGCTGCGCGACGTGGTGTGCGGCCATCTGGCCCTCGACCTCAAGGGGATCGCCGACGAGCTGCTGAGCAAGCCCGCCTCGAGAACCGCAGAGGTCGAGCTGCCCGCGCCGCCCGAACCCGAGTTCGTCGTGCGCCGCAGGGACACCACAGCCGACACAGCACCTCACTTCGAAGAGCCCGACCCCGACACCGAGGAGCAGGACACAGACGAGGCCCTGGCAATCGGGTTAGACGACGACGCAGCGGACTACTCGGCAGCGGTCTAAAGACTGCCGACTGCCGACTAGACCCCCGCCTGTTCCAGCATTTCCTTCCGCTCGGCGCTCGACGAGAACAGGTACCTGTTCACCTGGGCGAGGCCGTCGAGGTCGTGCACGTCCTCGTCGAAGTAGGGAACGCACAGGACACAGTCCTCCTCGAGCCGCTCGGTGAGGCGGGCCATGTTCTCGCGGTCGCGCACGGCGAGCGCGCGGTAGTTCTCGAAGTTCTCGTACACGCGCGACGCAAGGTCCGCGTCGTCCAGCGCCTGGTCGAGTTCGGACGGAAGTCGCGCGAGCGTCTCCTCTTCGATCTCCTCTGAGTCGTCGCGGGCGAACGCGCCGGGCTCCAGCGGTCGCACGAAGTCGTGATGGACCTTGTTCACGACCACACCGCCGAAGGGCAGGTGCGCTTCCTTCAGGCGACGCCAGAAGTAGACGCCCTCGTCGATCGCCTCCCGCTCCGGGGCGGTCACGAGCAGGAACGTCGTGTCGCGATGGGCAAGCAGCTCCTTCACGCGCTGCGCCCGCTCGCTGAAGCCTTCCGCCATGTTGCCGAAGCTCTGGAAGAACTCGGACAGGTCCTGCAGAAGGTCGATGCCGGTGATGCGCTTGAGCGCCGAGAAAAGCACGCCACCGGAGCGGCCGAGCACCTTGATGCCGAGGCGGCCGGGCTTCAGGAAGAACTGCAGCGAGCGCCCCTCGATGAACCGCGACATGCGCTCCGGAGCGTCGATGAAGTCGAGTGCGTGGCGCGTGGGCGGTGTGTCAAGGACGAGCAGGTCGTAGCGCGCCTCCTGGTGCAGCTCGTACAGCTTCTCCATCGCCATGTACTCCTGCGAGCCCGCCATGGCGTTGGAGATCTCCTTGTAGATGCGGTTCTGCAGGATGCGGTCGCGCGTCTCCTCGTCGGGCGCGTGGCGCTCCACCAGATCGTCGAAGGTGCGCTTCGCGTCGAGCATCATCGCCCACAGCTCGCCCTTCATCTCGATCCCGTGGGCCGCGAAGCGCTCCGGGTCGACGAGCCGCTCCTCGTTGCCCAGCTCCGGCAACCCCAGCGAGTTTGCGAGCCGCTTGGCGGGGTCGATCGTGAGCACGGCGACCTTCAGTCCCTGCGCGGCCATTCCCATCGCGATCGCCGCCGACGTCGTCGTCTTGCCGACTCCGCCGGAGCCTGCGCAGATGCAGATCTTCCGGTCGTCGAGTATGTCGCTGACGTTCACGCCTGCTCCTCGATCCTGTCCGCGAGCTCCTCGACCGCATCCATGTCGAGCTGGGGCCGGAAGAGGAAGGGCAGCTCGACCGGATCCTGGCCCGACTCGGTGGCGAGGCGCTCGAGCTGCTCCGTGTTCGCGCTTGCGCGCCGGTGCTCCGAGACCGCTGCGCGCATGGCCGCGCGTCGCGCGATGCCGAGCGGATCGCCGTTGCCGTTGGAGTCCCGCTCGGCCTGCTCCCGCAGGACCGCCGCTTCCGCGTCCGTGAACAGCTCCGGGTAGATCCCGTTCAGGAAGATCAGGTCGAGCGGCAGGCCCAGCTCCTGCTGCAGGTTGCGCTGCAGGTCGATCGTCTCGTTGACCGGCATCTCCTCCGGCCACGCGACCGCGACCACCGACGTGAGGCTCGTGTCGGTGATGAACTCGTAGATGGTGTCCGCCTGCCGCTTGATCGGCCCCACGCGTGCGATGTCGCCAAAGGTCTTCGGCGTGCGGAGCAGGCCCAGACCGTGGCCCGTGGCGGGAGCGTCGACGATCACGAGGTCGTACTTCGACCCTTTCTTCACACGGCGATCGAGCTGCGCCAGCTCCCAGACCTTTCCCACCGTGACCAGCTCGCGGAGGCCCGGGGTGGCCGCCGCGAAGTACGTGAAGATCCGGTTCTTGAACATCAGGTCGTAGACGGGCTTGATCCGGATCTGCATCTGCAGGTACTCCTCCAGAGCGCGCTGCGGATCGATGGAGAACGCATACAGGTCGTCGCCGATCTCGGTCTCGCGGTAACCGACGCCCTCCCGGTGGAACACGTACGACATGCGCTCCTGCTGGGCGACCTCGCACACGATCGTGCGCTTGCCGTGCCGCGCGGCGGCCACACCGAGCGCGGCTGCGACCGTGGACTTGCCCACGCCGCCCTTGCCGGTCACGAAGATCAGACGCTTGTCGAAGATGTCGCTCAAATAAGGAGAGGCCGCGGAGGGACCGAGGAGGGGCCGGCCCGGTCGGCCGACGGAGGTTAGAGGAGAGCAAGCGCCTGCCCGCGCGGGACGCGTGGGAGGAAAGTGCACCCGTTATGCGAATACCCACGCACGATGGGTTTACTCCAGCGATTCGCGCGCCCTGAGTACAAGCTCGGGCCCGACCAGGAGGAGCGCACGGAGCCGGATCCCGAGCCGCAGCCCGAGGAGCATCCAACGGCTGGCGAGCAAGAGGTCGCGGCTCCGGCTTCATCCGATTCCTCCGCTCCAGAAGGAGGTGGCGGCGTGCAGAGCAACGTACTCACGCCGGACGCAGGCTCCGGTTCTCAGGCTCAGCAGACGCCAAACGGCCCGCAGGCGGGCCCGGCCTACGCGAAGGTGATCGCCTTCGCCAACCAGAAGGGCGGGGTCGCGAAGACCACCACCACGCTGAATCTCGCCGTGGCCTTTGCGGAGACCGGCCACCGGGTGCTCGCGATCGACATGGACCCGCAGGGAAACCTCACCATGAGCCAGGGCATCGACCCCGACACGGTCGAGAAGTCGATGTACCACGTCCTCGTCGACAATCTCTCCATCCGCGAGGTCATCCGCAAGCGGGAGGTCGATGTCGCATGTGCGTCGATCGACCTGGCAGGAGCGGAGATCGCGATGAGCACCAAGATCGGGCGGGAGCGCCAGCTCGAGAAGGCGCTCAAGGCCGTCCGGGAGGACTACGACTTCGTGTGCATCGACACACCCCCCTCCTTGGGACTACTGACGATCAACGCTCTGACAGCCGCCGACAAAGTTATCGTCCCCGTCCAATGCGAATACCTGTCCATGCGGGGACTGATCCAGCTGCAAAACACGCTCTCGATGATCCGCGAGGAACTGAACCCCGACATCGAGATCGAGGGCATCCTGCCCACTCTGGTGGATGCACGCACCGTGCACGCCAAGGAGGCGATCGAGATCCTCGAGGAGAACTTCGGCGATCGTGTGTTCGCCACCCGGATCCGCAAGACGATCCGGTTTGCCGAGGCCCCGGTGAAGGGGACCTCCGTATTGAAATACGATCCCGACGGTTCGGCGGCCGAGTCCTACAGAGACCTTGCCAAGGAGGTTCTTGAACATGTCAGGCGGTAAACGCGCGAGCATGCGCGAAGGACCTCTCGCAGCACTCTTCCGTCGCACCGACGAAGACGCTCCACCTGAACAGGAACAGGGGCAGCCGGCTACACCGCCTGCCCAGGAACAGCAGCTCGACTACCAGCAGGACCGCTACTCGCAGCCGGCGGAGGAAGAGCCGCAGGTGCCGAGCCCCAAGGAGCGCCTCAGCGCCGCGTTCGCGCAGGACATCCCGCACAACGTGATGGAGCGCTCCGGCGAGCCGTCGCGCGAATACCGTCCGCGCGACGAGCCCAGGATCTCCCGCACCGCCGTGCACCGGCCGGTGCTGCGCGTGGTCGGCGTCGGCGGTGGCGGCGTGAACGCCGTGAACCGGATGGTCGAAGCGGGCGTCGAAGGCGTCGAGTTCATCGCGGTGAACACGGATGCGCAATCGCTCCAGCAGAGCGCCGCACACGTGACACTGCACATCGGCAACGAGATCACGCGCGGCCTCGGCTCCGGATCCGACCCGAAGGTCGGTCAGGCGGCCGCGATCTCGGACGACGATCGCATCAAGACATTGCTGAAGGGATCCGACATGGTGTTCGTCGCAGCCGGCTCCGGCGGCGGCACCGGCACGGGCGCAGCGCCCGTCGTCGCGCGGATCGCCCAGGACGTCGGCGCGCTCACCGTTGGCATCGTGACCAAGCCCTTCGGCTTCGAGGGCACGCGTCGTGCCCGCCAGGCCGAGGACGGCGTGAACGAGCTCGCCAAGCACGTCGACACGCTGATCGTGGTTCCAAACAATCGCCTCCTGTCGGTGCTCGAGAAAGGCACGGCGATGGTGGACGCGTTCCGTGTCGCCGACGACGTCCTGCGCCAGGGCGTGCAGGGCATCTCGGACCTCGTGACGCTCCCGGGCCTGATCAACCTCGACTTCGCCGACGTGCGGACGATCATGAGCGACGCCGGACAGGCGCTGCTCGGCATCGGCATGGCGACCGGCGACAAGCGGGCGATCGTGGCCGCGCAGGAGGCGGTGTCGTCGCCGCTGCTCGAGACGTCGATCGAGGGCGCACGCTCCATCCTGCTTTCGATCACCGGGGGCTCCGACCTCTCACTGTGGGAGGTCAACGAGGCCGCGCGGGCCGTCTCCGAAGCCGCGCACCCGAGCGCGAACATCATCTTCGGCGCGATGGTCGACGAGAAGATCTCGGACGAGTGCTGGGTCACCGTCGTGGCGACGGGTTACGGCGACCGGCCGACACGGCGATCGACGTCGAGCGGCTTCACCGAGCCCAAGGGCGAGCCGCGCGTCCGGCGCAATGCGGTGTCGGATCTCGCTGGGGACTTCCAGATCCCCGAGTTCGTGCCGCAGCGCTAAGCCTGGGCGCGCCCAGGCCCGGTAAGTGTGCGCAGCTACTCTGCTGCGCATGAAAGGCGTGGTGGCAGCAGGCCATCCGGTGACGGCGGAGGCCGGGGCGCAGGTGCTGCGCGAGGGCGGCAACGCCTTCGACGCGGCCGTGTGCGCCGCGCTGACCTCCTTCACGGCCGAGAGCCCGCTGACCAGCTTGGGGGCGGGAGGCTTCGCGCTCGTCCACCTCGCCGGCGGCGGCGATCACCTGCTCGACTTCTTCGTGGAGGCCGGCGGGCGCGGCCTCGCGACGACTGACCGCGGCGAGCTGGAGGCGGTCGAGATCCGCTTCGACGAGACGCCGCAGGTGTTCAACGTCGGGCCGGCGTCCTGCGGTGTCCCCGGCACCGCCGCGGGCCTCTGGGAGGTTGCGCGCCGGTTCGGGACGATGCCCTTCGGCGAGCTGGCCGCGCCCGCCGTGCGCCACGCGCGAGAGGGCGTGCGCGTTACCCCGGAGCAGGCGTACATGTTCACGCTCCTCGAGCCCATCCTGTGCCGCTACCCCGAGACGGCGCAGCTGTACGCGCCCGAGGGCTGCCTCTTGACCGCAGGTGACGTCTTTCGCTTCCCCGATCTCGGTGACGCGCTCGAGGCGATCGCGCAGGAGGGCCCCGGGTATCTGTACGGCGGTGAGCTCGGCGAGCGCATCTGCGCCTGGCTGTGCGCGCGCGGGGGCCTGCTGTCGTCCGCCGACTTCGCCGAGTACAGCGTGATCGAGCGGCAGCCCGTGGAGGTCGCCTACAGAGACAGGCGCGTGCTCACGAATGCGCCGCCCTCCTCGGGCGGAGTCCTGATCGCCTACGCCCTGGAGTTGCTGCAGCGATGGGGGGACCCGCCGCCCCTGGACGACCCCAACGGTCTCGCCCTCCTGGCGGAGGTGATGGCCGAGGCGAGTCGCGCAAGGGCCGGGGACTTCCACGAGCGGCTGCACGAGGAGGGCTTCGCGCAGAGCTTCCTCGGCGGCCCGCACGTGGCGGAGGCCGCCGAGCGGATCGTCTCGGGACTGGCGTCGCACGCCGGCGGGCCGCTCGGGTCGACGACCCACATCTCGGTGCTCGACGCGGCCGGTAACGCCGCGAGCGTCACGTGCTCGAACGGGTCAGGGTCCGGTGTGCTGGCTCCCGGGACTGGAGTGCACCTCAACAACATGCTCGGGGAGGAGGATCTCAACCCCCGCGGTTTTCACCTCCACGAGTCGGGAACCCGCGTGACCAGCATGATGGCGCCGACGCTGGTGCTGCGCGACGGCGAGATCGAGCTCGCGGTCGGCAGCGCCGGGTCCAACCGGCTGCGGTCGGCGATCCTGCAGGTGATCCGGTACGTGGTGGACTACGAGATGGACGCCGCCGCGGCGGTGCGCATGGGCCGCATGCACTACGAGGCCGGGACCGTGCACGTGGAGCCCGGATTCAGCGACGCGGCGATCGACGAGCTCGAACGGCGCGGCTACCGGGTGGTGCGGTGGAAGGGGTTGAACCTGTTCTTCGGCGGGACCCAGGCCGCGCGCCGCGATCCGGTCACGGGCGCCTTGGCGGGCGGCGGCGACCCACGCCGCGGCGGAGTAGCAGTAGTTACGTGAACTTCAGTTTGCCGTTCTTCGAGGCGCGGTCGGCGATGTTGCGCGCCAGCTTGACGCGCTTGATGCCGGCCTTGAACAGACGCGCGAGCAGTCGCAGGCGCTCCTCCTCGGAGCGCAGCTCGAGCAGGCCCTGCTTCACGTCGAGGTCGATCTCGACGGTCGCGGCCATCTCGTATGCGCTCAGCTCGGCGAGCGCGTTCGCCTCGGGTCGCTCGCTCGTGATGCTCTCGAGCAGGTCGGCGTAGCGCTCGCGGGCATCCTCGCCTGCCTTCTCCTGGATGTCCTCCTGCTCGGTCGCGCGCTGGTCGCCCAGCAGCTCGATCTTCCCGGCCGGGTAGACGTGCTCCTCCTGTCGCTCGAGGAGCCGGAAGGGGCTACCGCCGCGCACGAGGATGTTCATGCGCCCGTCCTCCATCTGCTCGAGCACCTCCGCGACACGGGCGGTGCAGCCGATGTCCTTGAGGCCGTCGTCGGACAGCCACACGATCCCGAACTCGCCGCCTTCGTCGATGCACAGCGAGATCATCGTCTTGTAGCGGTCCTCGAAGATGTGGAGTGGGATCACCTCGGTCGGCAGCAGCACGACCGGCAGCGGGAACAGCGGGAAGTCGGGCTGCGGTTCGGCGACCATCTCGCCAAGTGTAGGCCGCGGTGGGTAAGCAAGATCAGCTCCGCCGGCGGCCGGAGACCATCAGGTTGTAGAAGAGGTTCGCGGGTAGGCGCGGCTCCAGCAGGCGGCCGTCGAGGCTCTGGAGCGCGAGGTAGCTGCGGAACGCGAACTTGTGCCAGGCGTGCGGCACGGACTCGGGCGTGACGTCGGACTCGAGCCTGCGCAGGAACCAGCCGTACATGTTGGCCAGCAGCTCCTCGCCGCAGACGCGCACGCCGGTGAAGCCGGCGCCGACCGCCAGCGCGCGCAGCTCGTCGGGCGCGAAGGTGTGCACGTCGACGAGCCCCTCGAGCTCGCCGTACGTGAGCTCGGCGGGCGGAGCCGGATGCGCGCCATTCACGTTCGGCGAGGCGCTCATGGCCCTGCGCCAGGCCGGCTCCACGAGACCGCCGATCCACTTCGGCACGACCGCGAGCCGGTCGCCGTGACGGGACGGCTCTCCCATGAACGCGATCGTGCCGCCCGGGACGAGGACGCGGTGAAACTCCGACATGGCTTTGCCGAGCCCCGGGAGATGGTGCAGTACGGCATGACCGATGACCAGATCGAACGACGCGTCGGGGAAGGGCAGTGCCTCGGCATCGACCGCTGCCGTCTCGACCTCGAGACGGAGGTCGTTCGCGGTCGCCTCCAGCCGGCGCAGCATGCCGGGCGAGATGTCCGTCGCCGTGGCGGTGTCGACCACGCCGGACCGGAGCAGGTTGAGCGTGAAGTAGCCGGTGCCCGCGCCGATCTCGAGGGCACGCCGGTAGTGGCCGGGCGGCTCGCCGAGCGCCTTGCGCAGCTTGCCGAGCACCTGGCCCGCCCCGATCTCGCCGTAATCGATCGCCCACTTCGAGTCGTAGGTCTCAGCGGCCTCGTCGTGGTAGCGGACGTTGGCCTCGCGGATCCGGTCCGTCTCGGAAGATCGTGCTGCGGGCATCGCCATGGAGCGCGCGGACTATAGCCTCCTGCGCCGTGCACACCTACCTTCAGCGCAACCAGCCGCCAGGCGTCCCCCCACTGGAGCTGACCGGCGAGCGGACGCTCCCGGACGTCCCCGAGGAGAACTACTGGTACCGGCGCCACCTGGTGGTGTATCGCTGGATCGCCGCACGGTGTGCGGGCCTGCGGGTGGTGGACATGGCGTGCGGCGAGGGCTACGGGTCGGCCGTCCTGGCGGAGCGGGCGTCGGAGGTGGTGGGAGTCGACGCGAACCCCGAGGCGCACGAGCACGCGCGGCTGCGCTACGCGTCACCGGCGCTGCGGTTCGAGCGCTCCCTGATCGAGGACTTCGAGGCAGGCGCCCCGTGGGACGCAATCGTGTTCCTGCAGACCGTCGAGCACGTGGCGCGGCCGCTGCCGCTGCTGGAGCGCTTCGCGTCGCTGCTGGTGCCCGGGGGTGCCGCGTACGTCAGCACGCCCAACCGTCTCACGCTCGCCGCGCCGGGAGCCGCGAAGTCCGGCAATCCGTGGCACGTGCGCGAGTACATGCCGGTGGAGTACCGCGCGGTGCTGGAGCCGGCCTTCTCACGGGTGGACCTGCTGGGCGTCTTCCACGCTCGGAAGCTGCGCGCCCACGAGCTGGCGCTGCGGCTCGGGTGGGACCGGGCGCACGCTGCGCTGCGGCTGACCCGGCCGTTCTACGACCGGTTCGTGCCGTCCATCGACGAGCGCGACTTCGCCGTGCGCGACGGTGAGCTTGACCGCGCGCTCGATCTGCTCGCCGTGTGCCGTCCATGAGCTCTCGGCACCCCGGCGAGCGTGGCGAGCTTGCGATCGTGCTGCACTCTCACATGCCGTACGTCGAGGGCTTCGGCACCTGGCCGTTCGGCGAGGAGTGGCTGCTGGAGGCGATCGCCTCCTCGTACCTACCGCTGCTGCGCGTGCTCGAAGGAGCGGCCGCGCGCGGGGAACAGGGCGTGGCGACCGTCGGCGTGACGCCCGTGCTGGCCGACCAGCTGGCCCTGCCGGAGCTGGGGGAGCGGTTCCTGCGCTTCATGCGCGACGTGCGGCGCGAGTGCCACCGCCAGGACGCGAAGGGTCTCGACGCGGCGGGGCGCCACGCGGACGCGCGGTCTCTGCGTCGCTCGGCGGGCGACTACGAGTGGGCGGCGGACGACTTCGAGCGCCGCGGCGGTGACGTGCTGGGTGCGCTGCGGCGCCTGCATGACGCGGGGGCGATCGAGCTGTGGGCGTCCGCCGCCACCCACGCCGTGCTGCCGATGGTCGCCACCGAGCAGGGCGTGCGCCTGCAGGTTGCGACCGGCATCGACGCGCACCGCAGTCGTTTCGGCGCGTGGAGCGGCGGGTTCTGGCTGCCGGAGTGTGGATATCGCCCGGGCATCGAGCACCCGCTTGCGAGCGCCGGCGTGAAGGTGTTCTGCGTGGATCAAACCGACCATGGCGATGCCCTCGACCAGCTCGAGCCCGTTGCCGCGGGAGGCGCGGTCGCGATGCCGATCGACTGGCAGACGATCTCCCTGGTCTGGGACGAGCAGGGGTATCCGGCCGATCCGGCATACCGCGACTACCACGCACAGACGGTGAACGGGATGCGCGCGTGGACGAACGGCGGCGAGTCCTATGACCACGACGCGGCGGTCGCCCGCGTGCGACAGCACGCACACGACTTCGTCGACCGCGTGATCGCGCGAGCCGACACCTACCGGGCCGCCCGGGGGCGGCCCGCCCTGATTGTTTGCGCGCTCGACACGGAGTTGCTCGGCCACTGGTGGTACGAGGGGCCGCGCTGGCTGGAGGAGGTGATCGCGCGAGCCGGCGAGCGCGGTCTGCCGCTGACCTCCCTGCCTGCTGCCCTCGAGCGGCGCGACCCCGTGGCCCGCTCTCTGGCGGAGTCGTCGTGGGGCTGGGAGAAGGATCTGCGCACCTGGGACTCACCGCGCGTGGCAGAGTTCGCGTGGCTGGCTCGGCAGGCGGAGCTCGACCTCGTGGCGGCACTCGGCTCCGTCGAAAGAAGCACTCTCGCGGAGCGCGCAGCGCCTGCCCGCCGCGCCGCGCGGGAGCTGCTCGCCCTGCAGGCAAGCGATTGGTCGTTCATGACGGCACGCGGGCTCGCGGGCGAATATCCGGCCGTGCGGGTGCGCAACCACGCGGCCCGGTTCGGCGAGGCGATCACCGCGCTGCTGCAGGGCATGGCACACTTCCGCGCCATGCAGGCGGGAACAAGGCAGGGCGGCATGGCCGGCGCTGAGGCCAACGCAGCGTTCGACGAGCATCTGCGTGGTCTCGCGCCGGGGCTCGAGCTCACGCCCCTGCTGGAGCCGGTCTCGGCCCTGGGCCGTGGATGACCGGCTGATGCGGGTCCTGGTCCTCTCCTGGGAGTACCCGCCGCTGATCGAGGGCGGCCTCGCGCGCCACGTCCGCAAGGTTTCGGAGAACCTCGTCGGCCAGGGGGTGGACGTACACGTCCTCACGCGCGGTCGCGAGGAGTCGCCTCCCGAGGAGGTCGTCGAGGGTGTGTACCTGCACAGGGTCCGCGAGCCGCGGCGTCCCGCCGACCTGGGCGAGTTCATCGCGTGGGTCGAGCACATGAACACCGACATGCTGGCCGCGGGCGTGGAGCTCGGCGACCGGTACGACTTCGACGTCGTCCACGGACACGACTGGCTCGTCGCGGTGGCCGGCGACCACCTCGCGAAGCGGTTCGGCGCCCCGCTCGCGGTCACGATCCACGCGACCGAGTACGGCCGGCACCAGGGATGGGTGGACAAGCATCCGCAGAGTCACATCCACGGCATCGAGCGCTGGATGGCCAACCGTGCCGAGCAGGTGATCGCATGCTCCGCCTACATGCGCGACCACGTCGCCGACATCTACTCGATCGAAGAGGAGCGCGTCGCGGTGATCCCGAACGGTATCGACCCCGCGGACCTCCAGCCCTGGGACGAGGAGCAGATGAAGGAGCTGCGCCTGCGGTTCGCGGCCCCGCACGAAAAGCTGGTGCTGCTGGTCGGGCGGCTCGTGTACGAGAAGGGCTTCCAGGTGGCCTTGGAGGCGATGCCGCGCGTGATCGAGCAGCTCGGCGATGTGCGCTTCCTCGTCGCCGGCTCGGGCACCCACGAGCAGGAGCTGCGGGACCAGGCCACCGAGCTGGGCCTCGACAGCCACGGCAACTTCATGGGCTGGATCGGCGACGACGTGCTGCACACGCTCTACCGGATCGCGGACCTCACGGTCGTGCCCTCGATCTACGAGCCGTTCGGGCTCGTGGCGCTGGAGGCAATGGCCTCGGGTTGTCCGTGCCTGGTCGCCGACACGGGCGGGTTGCGGGAGGTCGTGCCGCACGAGGAGGTGGGGCTGCGCTTTCGCTCCCGCGATCCCCGGTCCCTGGCCGACGTCGCGATCAGGGTGCTGGCCGACGACGAGCTTGGCAGGCGCATCGTGGCGGAGGCCTACGAGCACGTGCGCAGCTTCGACTGGGCCGACGTGGCCGAGCAGACGGCGGCCGTCTACGCGCGACTCGCAACCGCCCCCGCGTCCCGCACCTAGCTCCGGGCGAACTTGCGATATCACGGCCCGAGGAGGGAGGAAGAAAAAACCGCCAAGTAGCGCCCGCGATATCAGCGATATCGCCGGTGATATGACCCTTCTCCAGGGCCCCTTGGGTCGGCCGTGGTATCGCCGGCGCTAGGCCCCGTGTCAGGGCTCGACCGGGTTCTTCCAGCGCAGCGCGTCCGGGGCCTCGCGCATCCGGATGATGCGCGCCGGCACGCCTGCCACGACGGCGTTCGCCGGCACGTCCTTGGTGACGACCGCGTTCGCGCCGACGATCGCGTTGTCTCCCACGGTCGCTCCCCGCAGGATCTGCGCACCGTGCCCGATCCACACGTTGTTGCCCACCCGCACGTCGCGCTTGTAGATCCCCTGCACCCGGATCGGGCGCTCGACCTCGGCCATGTTGTGGTCGAAGTCGATCAGCATCACGCGGTCGGCCAGGATGCACTGCTCGCCGATCGACACGTGCTGGTAGGCGGAGATCGTGCACTCCTGGCCCATCACGGTCTTGTCCCCGATCGAGACCTCGCCCTCGTGGCAGCGGATCTTCGTCCCGTGCCCGACCCAGACCCATCGCCCGAAGTGGATGTGCGCGCCGCGCCCGATCTGCAGCGTCACGCGGGGCCCGAGGAACAGCATGCCGTCGAGTGACATGCGCCTGCCCGTCGGGGTGAGGAGGCGCCGCCACGCGAGCCGCGCGACCAGCAGCGCGTACTTCGGCGTGACCATGCGGTTGCGCACCCAGAACCGGATCACCGCCAGCGGGCCTGCGCGCCGCGGCAACGGCTCGGGCGGCATCTCGACGTCGGGCTTTGTCAGGACTTCTTGTCCCACGGCGCCAGATCATAAGTAGGCTTGCGCATGTGGCGAAGCCGGTGCTGTACCACATAGAGGTCTCGCACTACAACGAGAAGGCCCGCTGGGCGCTCGACTACAAGGGCGTGCCGCACCGCCGCAAGGCCCCGATGCCGATCGCGCACATGGCGTGGGCGCTGACGCTCACACGCGGCCAGAGCAAGACGTTCCCGATCCTCCGGATGAACGGCGACACGGTCCACGACTCGACGAAGATCATCGAGCGGCTGGAGCGCGACTACCCCGAGCCGCCGCTGTACCCGTCCGATCCGGACGACCGCCGCCGTGCCCTCGAGCTCGAGGAGTTCTTCGACGAGGAGCTCGCGCCCCACATCCGGCGCGCCGCCTTCGCCGTCGTGACGCGGGACGCCGACGCCTTCGCCTGGATTGCGGCTCCGCGGGCGGGCAAGCTCCTGCATGCCGGGTTCAAGGGAACAGCGGCTGTTGCGGGGCCTCTGACGCGCCTGCGCTACGGGATCAACCACGAGACCGCGGCGCTGGGACTGGAGAAGACGGCCGCCGCGTTCGCGCGGCTCGAGTCCGAGATCGGGCCGGGCGGCTACCTCGTCGGGGACGCCTTCACGGTCGCCGACCTGACCGCCGCCGCGCTGTTCTTCCCGCTCGTGCGGCCGCCGGAGTCCGATCACCTCACGCCCGGCGAGCTGCCCGGCCAGCTCCAGCAGGTTCAGGCCGAGTACAGGGGGCGGCCAGGCTGGGAATGGGTGCGGGAGATGTATCGCCGCCACCGCGGCACCTCCGCGGCCATTGCCTAGCATCCCGCCCCCATGAATGCCGGGACCGGTTCAAAGGAGGCGCCGCTCGCGCAGCGGCTGCTGAGCGGCGACAAGCGCGCGCTGGCCCGCGGCATCACGCTCGTGGAGAACGACGACCCGGCGGGCTGGGACCTGGTGCGGGAGGTCTATCCCCACACGGGCAAGGCGCGGATCGTCGGTTTCACCGGCCCTCCGGGCGTCGGCAAGAGCACCCTGATCGGGTCGCTCGTCGCGCATGCCCGGGCCAAGGACCGCGAGGTGGGCGTGCTGTCGATCGATCCCTCGAGCCCCTTCACCGAGGGAGCGCTGCTCGGCGACCGCATCCGCCTGTCGGACCACTTCCTCGACGAAGGGGTCTACATCCGCTCGATGGCGAGCAGAGGGGCGCTCGGCGGTCTGTCGGAGGCGACCCTGCAGGCGGTGCTCCTGATGGACGCGTCGGGCAAGGAGGACGTGCTGGTCGAGACCGTCGGGGTGGGCCAGGCGGAGGTCGACATCATCGACCACGCCGACACGATCGTGCTGGCGCTGATGCCGGGCTCAGGCGACTCCGTGCAGGCGCTGAAGGCCGGCGTGATGGAGATCCCCGACGTGATCGTCGTGAACAAGGCGAAGCATCCGCTCACGGACACCATGGTCCGCGAGATCCGCGGCGTGCTCGCGCTCGGCCCCGTGACCGACTGGAAGGTCCCGATCGTCAAGACGGAGGCGACCGAGGGGACCGGGGTGGAGGAGCTCGCCGAGGCGATCGACGCCCACCACGCCCACATCACGGCAGCCGGCACGCTCGAGGAGCGGCGCGGGCGCAACCTGCGCAACGAGGTGCTCGGCCTGGCCGCCGTGCGGCTACGCCGGGAGCTTGAAAGCTCCCTGCGCGGTGACGCGAGCGTGCAGGAGCTGCTCGATCGCGTCGTGCGCCGCGAGGTCGACCCGGCCAGCGCGGCGGAGGAGCTGCTGGAGAGACGGCGGGCCTAGCAGCCCAGCTGGCGCGCGATCACCATCTGCTGCACCTCGTCGGTGCCCTCGCCGATGGTGAGGATCTTGGCGTCGCGGTAGAAGCGGCACACCGGGTACTCCTCGATGTAGCCGTAGCCGCCGTGGATCTGCACGGCTTCCTCACAGGCACGGACCGCGAGCCGTCCTGTCTTCAGCTTCGCCTGCGCGGCGGTGAGCGTGAAGCTCTCGCCGCGGTCCTTCTCGATCGCGGCCTTGTAGGTCAGTAAACGCGCCGCCGCGATCTCGGACGACATGTCGGCCAGCTTGGCCTGGATCGTCTGGAACTTTGCGATCGGCTGTCCGAACGCCTTGCGCTCCTTCGCGTAGGAGAGCGCCTCGTCGAGCGCGCCCTGCGCCATGCCGACGCCCATCGCGGCGACCCCGATGCGCCCACCGTCGAGGATGTGCAGGAACTGCTTGAACCCGTTGCCACGCGGGCCGAGCAGGTTCTCCTCCGGCACGCGGCAATCTTCAAAGGTCAAGGGACGCGTGTCGGAGGCGTTCCAGCCCATCTTCCGGTACGGCTCGCCGATCACATATCCCGGCGTGCCGTTGGGGACGATGATGTTCGAGATCTCCTTCGCGCCGTTCGAGCCGCCGGTCACGGCCGTGATCGAGACGCAACCGGTGATGTCGGTTCCCGAGTTGGTGATGAACTGCTTGGCGCCGTTCACGACCCACTCCCCGTCCTGCAGCTCGGCGCGGGTCCGCACGTTGCCCGCATCCGAGCCGGCCTCGGGCTCGGTCAGCCCGAAGGCAGCGAGTCGCTTTCCCGCGCAGAGCTCTGGGAGCCAGTCACGCTTCTGCTCCTCCGTTCCCCAGAGGTAGATCGGCATCGTGCCGAGCGACGTGTGCGCGGCGACCGTGATGCAGGTCGATGCGTCGATGCGGGCGAGCTCCTCGATCGCGAGCGCGTATGACAGCGTGTCCCCGCCGCCGCCGCCGTACTCCTGCGGGAAGGGGATCCCCATGAGGCCGAGCGCGCCGAGCTGCGCGACGATCTCGTACGGGAAGCTGTGCGTGCGATCCAGCTCCTCGGCGACGGGAGCGACCTCCTGCCGCGCGAACTCACGCACGGTCGACTGGATGAGCTTCTGCTCGTCGCTGAGGTCGAAGTCCATTAAGAAAGGGTGGCTAGCCGGACAGTCCCCGTGCTAGCTCTACCAGGAACCGCACGCCCCACCCGGAGGCGCCCTTGCCGACGTACTCCCGGTTGTCCTGGTCCCAGGCAACCCCCGCGATGTCCAGGTGGGCCCAGGGCTTGCCGTCCACGAACTCCTCGAGGAACGAGGCGGCGTATGCCGACGAGGCCTTGCGTGCCTCCGAGACGTTCGTGAGATCGGCGACCTTGCCGCGCGTGAGGTCCTTGTAGTCAGGGTGCAGCGGCATGCGCCAGACCAGCTCCCCGGTGTCGTCGCCGGCGCGCCCGAGCGCGGCGGACAGCTCGTCGTCGTTGGAGAAGAGCCCGGCGTAGGTGCTGCCCAGCGCGGTCACGATCGCGCCGGTGAGCGTCGCAAGGTCGATGATCCGCTCGGCGCCCTCGGCTGCCGCAAAAGCGAGCCCGTCGGCCAGTATCAGCCGGCCCTCCGCATCCGTGTTGTTCACCTCGACGGTCATGCCGTTCGAGGTACGGATGATGTCGCCGGGCTTGATCGCATGGCCCGACGGCATGTTCTCGGTCGCGGGCACGACGCTCAGGAGATTGACCGGCAGTCCGAGGCGCGCGATCGCGGCCGTCGCCTCGATCACGGCCGCCCCGCCCGACATGTCCATCTTCATCTCCTGCATCTTTCCGGAGGGCTTGATCGAGATCCCGCCGGTGTCGAACGTCACCGCCTTGCCGACGAGCGCAAGCCCGGGGCCGCCGCCGTCGTAACGGAGCACGATGAAGCGCGGCTCCTCGTGCGAGCCCTTGGCCACGGCCTGCAGGCCGCCCATCTCGCGGCTGGCGATCTCGTCGGGGCCGAAGGCCTCGCCCTCGAGGCCCTCGATCTCGGTCACGCGGCCGAGCGCGTGCTCGGCGAGCATCACGGGGGTGAGGTAGTTGGCCGGCAGGTTCTGCAGGTCACGTGCGGCGTTCTGATGCTCGATCACCACGTCCGCGTCGCCGACCACGCTCGACAGGTCCTGCTCGGATGAGATCTCGAGCTGCTGCGGGCCGCCGTCGCCGTCGTCGCTCTTGGAGCTCTTGTACCGGTCGAACCGGTACGCGGCCAGCAGGGTCCCCTCGGCGAGCGCCTTTGCGGTGGAAGCCTCGTCCACGCCGCCCGGAATGCCCCAGGCGATGCGCTTGGCCCCCGCCTCGCGAGCGCGGCCGAGCGCGACCGCGCCGGCGATACGTGCCCGCTCAGGGGTGAACTCGTCGCGCTTGCCGAGGCCGACAACGATCACGCGCGCGGCACCGATCGCGCCGTCGGGATGAAGGATCGCCATCTTCTTGAAGGACCCCTTGGCCTCGCCCGACTCGAGCAGGCGACCGAGCCGCCCGCCCAGCGCCTCGTCGATGTCGGAGTCGGCCGGCTCGCCCTCGAACAGGCCGACGCAGAGCGTGTCGGCATCGGTCGTAGCGGGGGTGGCCTGGCGGAAGGAGGCGCGCACGAACGGGCAAGTATAGGTGCGCTCCAGACGGCGTGGTCTAGGCTTTGGACGGACCCTGGACGGCCGTTATCCCGACGAATCGAGGTACGACACAATGTCAAGAACCGTGATCCTCGGCGCTGCCCGCACGCCGTTCGGCAAGCTGGGAGGCGCTCTCGCAAGCTTCGACGCCACGGACCTGGGTGGCAAGGCGATCGTCGCGGCGCTCGAGCGTGCAGAGGTCGAGCCGGAGCAGGTCCAGAAGGTCGTGATGGGTCAGGTCCTGCAGGCCGGCCAGGGGCAGATCCCCTCGCGCCAGGCCCAGATCAAGGGCGGAATTCCGAAGGAGGTGCCCTCGGAGACCGTCAACAAGGTCTGCGCCTCGGGCATCCGTGCCGTGGGGCTGATCGACGCGGCGGTCCGCGCAGGTGACCTCGAGACCGGGGTCGGGGGCGGCATGGAGAGCATGTCGAACGCGCCCTACCTGCTGCCTGACGCGCGCTTCGGCTACCGCATGGGCGACGGCAAGGCGATCGACGCGATGATCAACGACGGCCTGCGGAATCCGTTCAGCGGGAAGCACATGATGCAGGAGGCCAGCGAGGTCGCGACCGAGCTGGAGCTGACGCGTCCGGACATGGACCGCTGGGCCCTGCGCAGCCACGAGCTCGCGGTCAAGGCCACCGACGAGGGCCGGCTCCCCGAAGAGATCGTCGCCGTGACGGTCAAGTCGAAGAAGGGCGAGTCAACGGTCGAGATCGACGAGGCGCCGCGCCGCGAGACGTCGCTCGAGGCGCTGGCGAAGCTGCCGCCGCAGTTCGTGAAGGACGGCTCTCACACGGCAGGCAACGCTCCCGGCGTGAACGACGGCGCCGGCGCGGTCGTGCTGGCCTCCGATGAGTGGGCCGAGAAGGAGGGGCGCACGCCGCTCGCCCGCATCCTCGCGAGCGCCGAGGTCGCAGACGACTTCGCCTACCTGGCGCGCACCCCCGGCAAGGCCGCGAAGCTCGCGCTCGAGCGCGCCGGCCTGACCGCCGAGCAGATCGACCTTTGGGAGATCAACGAGGCGTTCGCCTCGGTCGCGATCAACTCCGTGCGCATGCTCGGCATCGACGACGACAAGGTGAACGTGAACGGCGGCGCGATCGCGCTCGGCCACCCGATCGGCGCCTCCGGAGCGCGCATCCTGACGACGCTCATGTACGAGCTGAGGCGCCGGGGCGGCGGCCTCGGATGCGCAGCCATCTGCTCGGGCGGGGGACAGGGCGACGCCATGATCATCGAGGTCAACGGCGGTTGAGAACCTGCCGCGCGCCTACCCGTACAACGTCCTAGACGTATTCACGGACCGGCCGCTGGCCGGCAACCAGCTTGCGGTCGTGCACGACGCGGACGGCGTCGACGACGAGACGATGCTCGCGTTCGCGCGTGAGACCCGGCTGGCGGAGACGACGTTCGTGCAGACCGCCACAACGGACGGCGCGGACTACCGCAACCGCATCTTCACGGTCGCCGAGGAGGTGCCGTTCGCGGGCCATCCCTCGCTCGGCACGGCAGTCGCGGTGGCCGCGGCGCGCGGTGAGGATCACGCGCAGTATGTGCAGCAGACTTTGGCCGGACTGCAGCCCATCGAGGTGCGGCGCGGCGAGGACGCATGGACGGCCTCGATGCTGCAAGAGCCGGCGGTGTTCGGCCAGGAGGTGAACCCGAGTCACGTGATGGCGGCGATCGGCCTCGTCCCCGGCGACGCTCACCGGGATCTCCGGCCACAGGTGGTGTCGACAGGCCTGCCCACCCTCGTCGCCCTCCTGCTCGACGACGATGCGATCGGGCGCGCCGTGCCGGACCTGGAGCTCGTCGAGCACCTGCTGGCCCGCTGGGGGGCCATCAACCTCTACGTCGCATGGCACGACGGCGCGGGCCAGGCGAATGCCCGCATGTTCACGCGCCTCGTCGAGGGAGGAGAGGACCCAGCCACAGGTTCGGCCGCCGGGCCGCTGTGCGCGTATCTCGCCGAGCGCGGTCGCGGTGAGCGCGTCCGGATCGCGCAGGGTGTCGACATGGGCCGGCCGAGCCGGCTGGACGCGGAGATCGAGGGCGACCGCGTGCGTGTCGGCGGCAGCGTCGTTCCCCTGATCGAGGGTCGTGTGAGCCTTTGAGCGCGGCCGCCTTCTTCGACCTCGACCGCACGCTGATGGCCGGCTCCAGCGCGTACCACTTCGGGCGCGCCATGCACAAGGCCGGGCACATGACGCGGCGCCAGATCGCTCGCGACGCGGTCGACCAGATCCGCTTCCGCGTGCAGGGTGCCACCGACGCGGCCGTCAACGTGCTGCTTGTCCGTGTGCTCGAAGGCATCAAGGGACACCGTGTCGTGGACCTCGCGCGCATGACCCCGGACGTGCTGGCGGGCATCCTGCCGCGCGTCTACCCACAGATGCTCGACGTCGTGCGCTCGCACCAGGACGCGGGACGCCCGTGCTACATCGCGACCGCCGCATCGGAGCCCGCCGCGGACATACTCGCGCGGGCGCTGGCGATGGACGGTGCGTTCGGGACTCGCTGGGAGATGAACGACGGCGTGTACACCGGGCGGCTCGACGGTCCGTTCGCATATGGGGAAGGCAAGGCTCAGGCACTGCGGCGATTCGCGGCGGAGCACGACATCGACCTTGCGCAGTCGTGGGCATACACCGACGCGCTCTCCGACCTGCCCATGCTGGAGGCGGTGGGCCATCCGGTCGCGGTCAATCCGGACGCCGGCCTCGCGGCGCTCGCCCGGCGCGAGAGCTGGGAGGTGCTGCGCTTCGAGAAGCTCGGCGCGCGGCTCAGAGTCGCGGGCGCCGTGCTGGCAGCGGCGGCGGTGGGCGGGAGCGGCAGCTGGCTGGCGGCGCGACACCGGGAGCGGGCGCACGCTCAGCGCGGCCGCCTGCGGCCGCGATTCCGTTAGGGGGACCGGCGACCTTAGAATGACCGCATGGCCGTAGAGCCCGAGGCAATCCGTCGCGCGCACGAGTGGCTGAAAGAGGTCTACGCGCGCCAGCCCGAGCGCGATTCGCTCTTCACGACGATCTCCGGCGAGCCCGTCAAGCCGCTCTACACCGAAGACGACCTGGCCGAGAACGACCGCGAGCGCGACATCGGGTATCCCGGTGAATTCCCGTTCACGCGCGGCGTGTACTCCTCGATGTATCGGGGGCGCCTCTGGACCATGCGCCAGTTCGCCGGGTTCGGGACGGCCGAGGAGACCAACGAGCGCTTCCGCTACCTGCTCGACCACGGCCAGACGGGTTTCTCGACGGCGTTCGACATGCCGACCCTGATGGGGCACGACTCCGACAGCGCGCGCTCGTTCGGCGAGGTCGGGCGCGAGGGGGTCGCGATCGACACCCTCGACGACATGGAGACGCTGTTCGAAGGCATCCCGCTCGGCGACGTCACCACCTCGATGACGATCAACGCGCCGGCCGCGATCCTGCTCGGCTTCTACGTATGCGTGGCCGAGCGGCAGGGCGTCTCCCGCGACCGGCTCGGCGGCACGATCCAGACCGACATCCTCAAGGAGTACATCGCCCAGAAGGAATGGTGCTTCCCGATCGACCCGGCGATGCGGATCGTGACCGACATCGTCGAGTTCTGCGCGCGTGAGATGCCGCGCTGGCACCCGATCTCGATCTCGGGGTACCACATCCGCGAGGCGGGCTCGACCGCGGAGCAGGCGCTGGCCTTCACCCTCGCCGACGGGTTCGCGTACGTGCAGGCCGCCATCGACCGCGGTCTCGCCGTGGACTACTTCGCGCCGCGCCTCTCCTTCTTCTTCAACGCGCACATCGACTTCTTCGAGGAGATCGCGAAGTACCGGGCCGCGCGCCGGATCTGGGCGCGCGAGCTGCGCGACCGCTACGGCGCCATGAACCCTCGCTCGTGGATGATGCGCTTCCACACTCAGTCAGCAGGCGTCTCGCTGACCGCGCAGCAGCCGGAGCTGAACATCGTCCGGACCGCGATCGAGGCGCTCGCGGCTGTCCTCGGCGGGACCCAGAGCCTGCACACGAACTCGTTCGACGAGGCGCT